>DASTSM010000417.1:0-5783 GCA_035760685.1 Gammaproteobacteria bacterium
TGCGACGCCCTGGACGTCGGCTTGGCCGCCGAGCTTGCCCTCGGTGCCGACCTCGCGCGCGACGCGCGTGACCTCTGCGGCGAACGAGCGCAGCTGATCGACCATCGTGTTGACGGTGTTCTTGAGCTCGAGGATCTCGCCTTTGACGTCGACGGTGATCTTCTTCGAGAGGTCGCCGGCCGCGACGGCTTTCGTGACGTCCGCGATGTTGCGGACCTGGGAGGTCAGGTTGCCGGCCATCGAGTTCACGGAGTCCGTGAGGTCCTTCCACGTGCCCGACACGCCCTCGACGCGGGCCTGGCCGCCGAGGATGCCGTCGGAGCCGACCTCGCGCGCGACGCGCGTGACCTCCGACGCGAACGACCGGAGCTGGTCGACCATCGTGTTGATCGTGCTCTTGACGGTCAGGAACTCGCCCTTGACGTCGACCTCGATCTTCTTCGAGAGGTCGCCTTTCGCGACGGCCGTCGTGACGTCCGCGATGTTGCGGACCTGGGCCGTGAGGTTGCCGGCCATCGAGTTCACGGAGTCGGTCAAGTCCTTCCAGGTGCCGGCGACGCCCTTGACCTTCGCTTGGCCGCCGAGCTTGCCCTCGGTGCCGACCTCGCGCGCGACGCGCGTGACCTCCGCGGAGAACGTGCCGAGCTGCTCGACCATCTTGTTGATGGTCTTCGAGGTCCGCAGGAACTCGCCTTCGAGCGGCCGGCCCTCGATTTCGAGCGCCATGCTCTTCGAGAGGTCGCCTTGCGCGACGGCGCCGATGACGCGCGCGACCTCGCTCGTCGGATAGACGAGATCGTCGATGAGCGAGTTGATGCGATCGACGGATTCGGCCCAGAACCCCCGGGCGCCGGGCAGCGACGCGCGCCGCTTGAGCTTGCCTTCCTTGCCGACGACTTGAGAGAGCCGGTCGATCTCGTCGGCGAACGTGCCGCTCTGCTCGACGAGATCGTTGAAGACGTCGGCGACCTTGCCGAAAAGCCCGCCGCCCGTGATCGGGAGCCTCGCGGTCGCGTCGCCGCGCTTGAGCGCGGTCAGCGCGGCGAGAATTGCCGCCATCTCGTCGGCGTGCGAGAGGGGGCCCGGTTCCTTCGCGACTGCGATGTTCATTCCGCCACGTCCCTTTTGATCTTTATGAAGGTAGGCTTGCCGGGCTTGAGAAGCCGCTCACGCTTTTACAAAGCCGTAGGCAGGTGCCCCCCCCTGTCGGCAATCGGCGACGCGGCTCGAGGCCGGCCTTTGCTTCGCGCTATCGTCGTCGCCGATCGAGGTTCTTATCCACGATTGCCCAGAGGATCAGGATGAACCCGAGGACCCGAAGGGCATAGGCGTAGACCGTGCGCTCATCTCCGGCCTCGAGAAACGTCGCGATCGCTTGATTCAACGCGAGCAGCGCGAAGGCGGCCGCGAAGGCCAGAAACAGCCGATCGGAGGTCTTGCGCCAGAACCGCAAAAAGAACACCCCGGCCATAAGGTAGCCAAGGGTCACGGCCCCGGCAAGATAGGCGATCATTCGGCCTCCCAGATGAACGCGTAAAGGAGACACGCAATGCCCGCAAGCGCGGCGGCGAGCCGGAGTACCCGCAAGTCCACGACGGTGGGAAAGACGATCGTATCGATGAAGAGCAACGCGTTGTTAAGCGAGAGGAAGATGAAGCACAACGCGCTCCAGAGCAGGAGTCTCACGCGGCTCTTCGCGTAGCCGCGAAAGAGCAGCACCATGCACGCCGCGCTCGTAAGCACTGCAAGCAGAAACAGGAAAAACCTGAAGGACTCCATCGTCTATTTTCCCCAGATCTTGAACGCGTCCGCGAACGTCTTGATCTTCGCGTCGCGCAACGCGTAGATGACCCGGATGAGCGTTACGGGCCGCTCGTTATAGAGCCGCCCGAGTGTGGTTACATGAGCTTCGATTTGCGGCGAGATGGGTCGATATCTCACGCCGCCGGTCTCCGCGGCGACGAGCCCGCGTTGCTGAAACACCTCGAGATATTTCGCCGCCTCACTCTCCGAGAGCGTCGCGGCCGGCTCGACGCGAGAGACGAGATCGCGAGCCGTCCACTTCCGATCGCGATCCTCCGCGATCGCGAGCAGAAGCTCGGCGCCATCCACGGTCCTCACCGACAACTGCAAGAACTCGCAGAATGCGTCGGTGAAATCCGAGTTGTCGTCCATCGGATGTGTCACTGGGATCCACGAAGGGCCGGCCTGGCGGCGAAGAAGGGCCCATGATAGCCCGATCGAGAGGCATCGCAACCCGCGAGGCGCCGGCGCCGCTCGATAAATTCCCGAGGTCGGAACGAACATCACGGAGTTCACGGGCAGGCTCAGTGTCTTGCATAGGAGATGGGTCGACCCATGAGGACGCTTCCGTCGTGCTGTCGCTCCAGCACCTCGATCAGCTGGCAGAGCTCCGCGCGCTTCGAAAAGGACTGAATGAAGACGAGAGGCGAGAGCAGGCGAAGGTGCAACCGCGGATCAAGAACGCTTCTCGCGAGGAACGTGCCGGGGCCTGGAAGGAGTACTGCCGTCTCGCGTCGAGCACGAACAAGATCGTGTCCGCCAGAGCCGACGATATCGACTATGCGCTGTCGTCCACTCCCGCCTCCACCGAAAGATCGGTCAATCTGAGATTGACCGTGGACCAGCTGCGCTCGCCCTCGGAAAGAACCGCCCCGAGGTACGCGCCACAGGTCGTGCAGATATAGAAGTCGGCGGTGCGCAGCGCAAACCGATACTTTTGCAGGTGCGGCTCATGGGAAATCCGAATGAGGGCGGTCCCATTCGGATCGGACCAGCTCACGGCGGCGTGCATCCGGCAAAAGCGACAGTCGCATGCACGCGCCGCGATGTCCTCGGGTGCCGTTCGCGTGCGGAGCTCGAACGACAGGTTGCCGCAATGGCATCGGCCGGAGATGGTGTGAGTCGCGGGCTCACGCGCGGTTACTTGTGAAAGCAGGCGTTGCACAACTCGTAGCGCTACCGACCTCGAGTCTTAAGGATGCTTCATGCGGGAAACCGCCGCAAACGGAGGCGGTCAGTTAAGGAATCGAGGCAACAGCCGTGGCGCCGTGGCACACAATTTCATATCCGAGGTTCAACCGAGCTCCGGAAAGGGGACCGGAACGGGCCGGCGCCGCGGATTTGCGCGGCGGAACGCGGGGCGCCTCGCCGCGGTCGGTGCGCTTCTCGCCGTCGCCGCGGTCGTCGCTTGGTGGCGGACGCGTCCGGCGCCGGTCGAGTACATGACGGAGCCGGTCACGCGCGGCTCCATCATGCAGTCGATCGCGACGACCGGGACCGTGAATCCCGTCGTGACGGTGCAGGTCGGAAGCTACGTCTCCGGCGTCATTCAGTCCCTCTACTGCGACTACAACACACGCGTCAAGGCGGGACAGCTTTGCGCGAAGATCGACCCGCGGCCGTATCAGCTCAAGGTCGACGAGGACAAGGCGAACCTCGCGAGCGCCGAGGCGCAGCTCGAGAAGGACAAGGCGTCGCTCGCGTATGCACAGTCCATATACGACCGGGATCTCTCGCTGCTCGATCGGAAGCTGATTTCGGAGGACACGGTCGACAGCGACAAGAGCAAGTACGAGCAAGCCGAGGCGCAGATCGGATTGGATCAAGCGACGATCGCGCAGCGTCAAGCGACCCTGCACGCCTCGCAGGTCAACCTCGGCTATACGGATATCGTCTCGCCCGTGGACGGCGTCGTGATCTCGCGCAACATCGACGTTGGTCAGACCGTGGCGGCGAGCTTTCAGACGCCGACGCTGTTTCTGATCGCGCAGGACCTGACGCGCATGCTCGTCGACACGAACGTGAGCGAATCGGACGTTGGCGAAGCGCGGGTCGGGCAGAAGGCCTCGTTCACGGTCGAGGCTTTCCCGGGGAAGACGTTCTGGGGCGAGGTCACGCAGGTCCGGCAGGCGCCGATCACCGTGCAGAACGTCGTGACCTACGACGTCGTCGTGAGCGTGGCGAACCCCGATCTCGAGCTCTTGCCGGGCATGACCGCGAACGCGCGCATCGTCACGGCCGAGCACGACGACGTGCTGCGCGTGCCGCTGCAGGCGATTCGCTACACGCCCGGCGGCTTTGCCGGAGTGGAGGCCGGCGGGCCGAGGACGGCGTCCCCGCGCACCGGGGGGCAGCGCACGACCTCGACCGGGCGCCGATCGTCCCCGGTGCATTCGGCAGCGGCCGCAGAGGCGCCGGGCAACTCCCGCGAGACCTCGTCGGGCGCCGGCGAGCGCGTCTGGGTCCTCCGCGGCGGCAAGCCGCATGCGGTCCCCGTGACGACGGGCCTGCGCGACAACGCCTACGTCGAGATCACGGGCGGAGCGCTCGAGGAGGGCGACGAGGTCATCGTCGGCGAGATCGGACCCGAGGCCGGAGCCGCCCCGGCGGCGCAGCGCCGGCCGCTCCGGTTCTGAGCGCGCGACAGAGGACGAGTGATGCTCTCGCTTACGAGCGCCGCCGAGGACGAGTGATGCTCTCGCTCACGAGCGCAACCGAGGACGAGTGATGCTCGCCGAGCAGCGCGTCGTCGCCTCCGAGGCCGTCATCGAGGTGCAGGACGTCGTCAAGGTCTACAGCCTCGGCGACGTCGAGGTGCAGGCGCTGCGCGGCGTGAGCCTCACGATCGCGCGCGGCGAGTTCGTCGCGATCATGGGCGCGTCGGGCTCCGGCAAGTCGACGCTCATGAACATCCTCGGCTGCCTCGACCAGCCGACGAGCGGCCGCTACCTTTTCGAAGGCGTCGATACGGCGACGCTCGACGAGACCGCGCTCGCGCGCATCCGCGGGCGCCGTGTCGGCTTCGTGTTTCAGAGCTTCAACCTGCTGCCTCGGACGAGCGCGGCGGAGAACGTCGCGCTGCCTCTCTTCTATACAGGCGTGGGCGATGGCGCCGGCGCGGCGGCCCGGGTCCAGGAGGCGCTGCGCTCGCTCGGGCTCGAGGGCCGAGAGCGGAGCCATCCGAGCCAGCTGTCGGGCGGACAGCAGCAGCGCGTCGCGATCGCGCGCGCGCTCATCAACGATCCCGCGATCCTGCTCGCCGACGAGCCGACGGGCAACCTCGACTCGAAGACCGCGGTCGAGATCATGACGACGCTCGAGGACTTCAACCGAAGGCGCGGCCTCACGATCGTGCTCGTCACGCA
Organism: Gammaproteobacteria bacterium; assembly: GCA_035760685.1. Classification (GTDB taxonomy): domain Bacteria; phylum Pseudomonadota; class Gammaproteobacteria; order Steroidobacterales; family Rariloculaceae; genus ZC4RG20. The sequence goes on from DASTSM010000417.1 coordinate 5,169, forward strand.
CGAGCCCGATATGGCGGCGTTCGCCGACCGCGTCGTGACGATGCGGGACGGCCTCATCGTATCCGACGAGCGGCGGCGGACCCCGAGGGCGGCGTCGCGGGCCGACGCGGAGCAGCTGCGCGAGACGCATGAGCCGGGTGGTGCGCATGAGCTGCGCGAGGCGCATGAGGCGGGCGAGACTCAGGAGGCGCCCGCTGAAGAAGCGCGCGAGCCCGAAACGGAAGAGGCCGCGAGCATCGCCGATGCGTGGTCGTTCGCCCGCATGGCGCTGCTCGCCGCCGGACGCACGCTCGGGCGCAACAAGATGCGCTCGGCGCTCACGATGCTCGGCATCTTCATCGGCGTCACGGCGCTCATCACGATGGTCGCGGTCGGCCAAGGCGCGAACGCCGCCGTCAGGCAGCAGATCGAAGGGCTCGGCACGAATCTCGTCATGATCGTGCCGGGCGCGAGGACTTCGAGCGGCGTGCGCGCCGGCTTCGGGAGCGCGTCCACGCTTCGAGTGGCCGACGCCGAGGCGATCAAGCAGGAAGACCCGGCCGTCGCGATCGTCGGCTACGAGATCCGTCGCGGCGCGCAGGTTCAGTGCGGCAGCATGAACTGGAGCACTCAGGT
>DASTSM010000418.1:0-13735 GCA_035760685.1 Gammaproteobacteria bacterium
CGATGTAGTTCCTGTATGCGCGCTCTCCGTCCATTTCGGAAGGAATCAGCACGAGAAAGTCGATCCACCGGCTCTCCAGGCCTCGTAGCGTGTCAAACCGGAGGTTCTTCATCTGATAGGGATCGACGAAACACAGAGTCAGTACGCCATGATCGCGCTTGTGCTGCGGGATAAGGCTCAGGATTCTGTTCGCATTGTCGTTCACGTCACCGCCGACAAAGTGGATATCCCTGTTTGGGTAACCGGCCGCGCATCGCGCCTTCAAAGCCTCGAGCTTCTGATCCTCCAGCTCGCAGAAGACGAGCCGATCAAATGGCGGATCGACATTCAATGCATTGATAGGCGACGACGCGTAGATCCTCGTCGTGTGCTTAATCTTCACGCGGCCCGGTCCCGCGTACATATCGATGTACACGAGAGCTTTGTACTTCTTCCGCATCGAAGCGGCAAAGATGCTTGCGTACGCCGAAACGAGCTGGTACTTCTCCTCCGACCATGTCCCGACTTCGTCGATGAAAAGACCATCATCTTCCAGTCGGGCCAGCTCCTTCATTGCCGCCTCTCCTGCTTGTGCTTGAATCTGCTCTACAAACCCTGGCAATATTCCCAGTATTCACGCACTGCGTCAACAGCTTCTACCGAGACGCCATATCGGCAAGGTTCATCGATATTCCTACAAGTCAGCACGGAGCGCTCGCGCCTCCGGCGCAATAGGTCCCGCAACCGGGCAGGCCACACAGCCCGGCGGCGCCTCGAAATCACGGTCGGAGCTTCCCTCCGCCAGCTCGCCTCGCCGTTCCGCGCTGAGCACTGCCACCAACTCGAAAAGCGAGCATTGAACCGCAAGCTCGCTTGCTCGCTCTTTCCTTTGACAAGCTAAGGAAAACTCTGCACGGAAGTGGACTGTGATGCCATTCACGGTATCCGCGCCGGCATGCACCTATTTTGGGCACCTGTCGCCACGCGCCATCTCCGCGATACGTGCTTTGACGTAATCGTTGCGCGAACGGGCTGCCGGTTCCGTTGCCGGCAGCTCGCGGCCGAAACATCGAGTGTTGCGACGCTCTTCCGACCCGAGAGGGAGCATGCACATGAGCGCCGAGAAGCCGGACGAAACGAAGACCTACGTACTCGACGAGACCGCCATCACTCAGGCGAAGACGATCGAAGAGCTCGCGGAGCTCGCCGCGAGGGAGATCGAACGCCAAGCGGGAGGCACCCGTCGCCGGAAACAGGAGAGAAATGAGCCATCGGACGAATAGGATCCGGAATTTCGGCGCGCGAGGGGAGGACCGCCGTGAAAGATGAGAAGCCATCCGATTCGAAGCCGAGCGTGGACTCGGTCAGCACGAGGCTCATCAGCCGGGAAGCCGTTTGCGACGGCGTACGGTTCCACTGGTGGTCCGTCGGCGAACGGCCCGCCCTGGTGACCGTGACAAGCTCCTTGTTCGGGACCAAGAACGGCTTCACCGACGCAGACCCCGAGACCTACGCGCAGCAGCTCATGCGAACGCTGATCCCGGAGCCTGCCGTCAAGTCCGAGCGGCGGCGGAAGCCCAATCCCGGCCCGAGCCCGAGCGCGCTCGACAAGCCGGGTTGGTTCAAGAAGACCTGACCTTCGCCGCGGCGCCGCTCGTCGCGCGGCCCTTCGCCGCCCGGCTCTCCGCTTCCCGGCGCTCCGCCTGCCCTTCCCAGCTGTCCGCTTCCCGGCGCTCGGGCTGCCCTTATGCTCGCGGCCCTCGGCGTCCGGTCCCGCGCAGCCGAATCACGGCGAGCGCGAGAAGGAAGGCTAGCTCGCCGAGCAGCGATCCGCCGCCGCCTCCGCTGCCGCCCGACGAAGACGGCGGCGACTGAGGCGGAGGACTCGGCGAGCCGCCTGTACCGGACGCGGGCGCGGCCGCGACGGTGATGGTGAAGCTTTGCGTCGCCGTGGCGCCCCCGGCGTCCTTGGCCTGGAGATCGACGGGCACTTCGCCGACGTCCGCCGCGGTCGGCGTGCCCGCGAGCGTCGCCGTACCGTCGCCGTTGTCCGTCAGCGCGAGCCATGCCGGCAGCATCGACGTCGCGGACAATGCGAGCGTGTCCCCTGCGTCCGGGTCCGTGGCCGTCGCCGTATAGCTGTATGCGGTACCGACCGTCGCCGCCGTTACGGCCATGCTCGTGAAGCTCGGCGCGGTGTTCTCGCCCCCGCCGCCGGCGCCGCCCGAAGCCGTCAGCGAGAGCGTCACCGTATCGAGTGCGAAGCTCTTCGCAGCCGCGGGAGAGAGCGAGCTCAGGTCGGCGCGCCAGCGCAGATCCTGACCCTGCATCGCCTCGGGGAAAGCACGCGTCGTGCCGTCGGGCACGACGTGCAGCCAATTCGTCCCGCCGTTGCTCGACACCCAGAAGTCGACGCGGTTGCCCGGTCCGGGAGACGGCGGATCGGCCGTGAGCGCGATGCCTGCGATGTTGCTCGTCTCGGTGTCGACCCTGACCGAGGCGGCGCGAGCCGCGAGCTGCTGCACGGGGGCCGCCGACGTCGCGGTGCCCGCGTTGAGATAGACGCGGTCCGCGAGCGGCAGCGCATTGAATTGCGGGTCCCGAGCCTCGTTGCCGACGACGATGTCGGGCTTGGCGTCTCCGTTGAGGTCGCCGACGGCGATCGAGACGGAGACGTCAGTCTCCGCGCCGAGCGGGACCATCGTCCAGCTCTGACCCGTGCCGTCGTTGAGCAGAATGCGATTCGTCGTCGGCGGAGCATCGTCCACGCTCGTGCTGGCCGAAGTGGCGAGCAAGATATCGACGTCGCCGTCGTCGTCGAGGTCGGCGACCTGGACGCGATGCACGCCGGTGGGGTCGTTGACCGCCGTGGCCTCGATCGCCGTCGCGCCGCCGAAGGAGTCGGCGGGATCGGCGCTGTTCAGATAGATCTTGACGCTCTGCGGGATCGACGAGGTCCCATAGTTGCCGACGACGACGTCCAGAAACCCGTCGCCGTTGACGTCCGCGAGCGCGCCGGACTGCGAGTTGTCGGCGTCGGCGCCGACGGCATGGCACGCAAAGCTCGCGGCCCCGTCGTTGACGCACCATATATTCACGCCGTTCTGGGTCATGTAGACGAGATCCACGCTGCCGTCGTTATTGATGTCGCCCGCGAGGACCTCCTGCGCGTCCCAACCGCTGTTGCTCACGTTCTGACCGGCGACTCCCGTCGCGCCGAACGGCGCGGCCGCATCGCCCGTATTCAAGTAGATCGGCTGCCGGGAAACGCCGTTCAGCGCGACCGCGACGTCGAGATGCCCATCCGCGTTGAAGTCAGCGAGGACGATCGAGTCGATCGGCAACGGCGCGGGCGTGATGTCGGAACCCGTGAACGTCACGCCGTCGCCCGCATTGAGATACAGGCGGGCCGGTGCGCTGTTGAGGTTTCCGGTCACGACGTCGAGAAAACCGTCGCCGTTCACGTCGCCGACCGCGATGCCCCGAGTGTTCGCCGAGTCGGTCGTGATCGGCGACCGGGCCGCGAAGTTGCCGGCACCGTCGTTGAGGAACACGCCGCTGACGCCGGAGACGCCCTGCACGATGTCGGGGAATCCGTCGCCGTTCATGTCGCCGAGCTGCAGCGCGCGCGTGATTTGCGGGTCGCCGGGCAGATCGACGGCCGTGCTCGCGGGCGTAAAAGGATCCGCGAGCGGCACCGCGCTCGGGAAGGTCAGCATGCCGGGCATCGTCTCGCCCCAATCGGCGGTCGTGGCCGCGGCATCCTTGAGGGCCGCGTCGTCGAACGTCTCGGTGAAGGGCAAGCCGGCGGTGGCGGCATAGAGAGCGCCCGCGACGACGGCCGCGGCCCCGGCGGCGCCGAAACGACCCGCGGACCATCGTCCCCTCGTCCGCGTTGCGTCGTGCAGCGAGACGCGGCCTTGCCGGGCCCGCGTCCGCAGAGAAACGGTGGCTGCTTCGGCAATCGGATTTCTGTCCATGATCGTTCTCCGTTTTTTTGGGCCCGTTGTCGTTATCGACGACGTTGGCGCCGCCGACGCTTGGTATCCGCTGTGCGCTCTCTCCCGACGGCTGCCCGCGCATCATTCTTGAGGGCGAGCGCGGTTGTGCAACTTCTATGCAGTTTCCATGCCCGCGGACATGCCGCGAGAACCGCGTAAAAGCGCGACTTCCGGCTCGAGTCGTTTCAAAAACCTTGGAAGATCCAAGGATCTCAAAGAGACCGCTTTCGCTCGCGCCGAGAAGGCGGCGCAAGCGAGCACGCGGTGCTCGGCGCAAGCGCGCACGTCGTGCGTGTCTAGAAGCGGGAGAGCGAGGAGTCCCTTGCGCGCCGCGCGCGTCGAGACGAAGGAATGGACCGAAGCGCGCTCGACTCAGAGCTTCACGGACCGGAGCCTTAGCGCATTCAGTATCACGGAAACGGACGAGAAGCTCATCGCGAGGCTCGCGATGACCGGCGACAGCAACAGACCGAACACGGGATAAAGCACGCCCGCGGCGATCGGCACTCCAAGCGCGTTGTAGCCGAACGCGAACCAGAGATTACCTCGAATGTTGCTCATCGTGCGCCGCGACAAACGCACGGCTCGCGCGATGCCGCGCAAGTCCCCTTTGACGAGCGTGATGCCGGCCGACTCCATCGCGACGTCGGTGCCCGTGCCCATCGCGATCCCGACGTCGGCGCGCGCGAGCGCGGGCGCGTCGTTGACGCCGTCCCCGGCCATGGCCACGACCTTGCCTTCCTTTTGCAGCCGCTCGACGATCCTCGCCTTGTCCTCCGGCAAAACGTCGGCGATCACGGCGTCGACGCCGAGCGCGGCGGCGACGGCCTTTGCCGTGCGCGCGTTGTCGCCCGTCAGCATGATGATCTGGATATGCGCCTTCTTGAGCGCCTCGATCGCCTCGGACGTCGTCCGCTTGACGGCGTCGGCGACGATCAGGAGGCCTGCCGACCGCCCGTCGACGGCCACGTGAACCGCCGTCGCGCCTCGGGCGCGTTCGCTCTCGGCGGCGTCGGACAACTGCGCGACGTCGATTCCGTGCCGCCTCATGAGACGCAGATTGCCGACGAGGACGCGACGCCCGCCGACGTTTCCCGAGACCCCGAGACCCGGGTCGGAGTCGAAGTCGGTTACGTTCTCGAGCCCGGCTCCGCCCGATTTCGCGCCCTCGACGATCGCACGCGCGAGCGGGTGCTCGCTCGCGGCCTCGACGCTCGCCGCGACACGCAGGACCTGCGTCTCGTCGAACGGCTGCGCCGCGACGACGCCGCGCAGGCTCGGCTTGCCCTCCGTCAGCGTGCCGGTCTTGTCGACGACGACCGTCGTGACCTCCTCGAGCCGCTCGAGCGCGGCCGCGTCCTTGATCAGCACGCCTTCCTGAGCGCCCCGGCCGACGCCGACCATGATCGACATCGGCGTCGCGAGGCCGAGCGCGCAGGGGCACGCGATGATCAAGACCGACACTGCGACGAGCAGCGCGGAGGCGAGCTGAGGCGGCGGTCCGAAGCGCGCCCAAAGGACGGCCGCGACGACGGCCGTCAGCACGACGGCCGGCACGAACCACGCGGAGACGCGATCCGCGAGACGCTGCACCGGCGCGCGTGAGCGCTGCGCCTCGGCGACCATCTGCACGATATGCGACAGCAGCGTGTCGGCGCCGACTCGTTCGGCTCTCATGACGAGCGACCCGCTGCCGTTCGTCGTGCCTGCCGATACCCGAGCGTCCTCGACCTTGCGCACCGGGTCGGGCTCGCCGGTCAACATCGATTCATCGACATGGCTCGAGCCGTCGAGAACGATGCCGTCCACGGGAATCTTCTCGCCCGGCCGAATGCGCAACCGATCGCCGACCTGCACGTGCTCGAGGGGGACGTCGCTCTCCGCGCCCTCGGCGTCGAGCCGATGCGCGACCTTCGGCGCGAGCCCAAGCAGGGCGCGGATCGCGCCCGAGGTCTGCGCCCGCGCGCGCAGCTCGAGGACCTGCCCGAGCAGGACGAGCGTGACGATGACGGCCGCGGCCTCGAAGTAGAGAGGCGGCGCGCCGGAGGCGTCGCGGAACGACGGCGGCAGGGCGTCCGGCGCGGCGGTGGCGACGACGGAGAAAGCCCACGCGGCGCCCGTGCCGAGCGAGATCAGCGTGAACATATTGAGCCTGCGGTTCACGAGCGAGTGCCAGCCCCGGACGAAGAACGGCGCGCCGCCCCAGACCACGACGGGCGTCGCGAGCGCGAGCTCGGTCCAAGTGACGACTCGATGGCCGAGCCAGCGCATCGGGTTCAGCGCGGGCACCAGCTCGCCGAGCATGAGCAAGAGCAGGGGCGCGGTCAGCGCGAGGCTGAGCCGAAAGCGCCGCATCATGTCCTCGAGCTCCGCGTTCTCGCCTTCCTCCGCTCCGGGCACGAGCGGCTCGAGCGCCATGCCGCAAATCGGGCAGGCGCCCGGGCCCTCGCTGCGGATCTCGGGATGCATCGGACAGGTCCAGATCCCTCCCTCGGGCGCGCGCTGCGTCTCCGGGCGCTCGGCGGGCGGCGCGCCGAGGTACTTGGCCGGATTCGCGACGAACGCGTCCCGGCATCCCGCGCAACAGAAGTAGTAGGTGGTGCCCGCGTGCGCGGCCGAGAGGCTGCGCGCGGGATCGACCGTCATGCCGCACACCGGGTCCTTCGCGAGATCAAGGGCGCCCTCGGGCGCCGCGGCGTGCGCCGCGTGCTCGCCCGGCTCAATCATGGCGGCGAAAAAATGGGGTCAGAGCCGATCTTCCGGCTCGCTGCGAAAAAATGGGGTCGGAGCCGATTTTCCGGCTCGGGAGCCGCAAGCTTGCCGCGAGCGCGTCGCAGCGCTCCGGGTCCACGCCCGCGCATGCAAGCGCCGTAGTCCACTTCGTTCTCGTCGTTACCATCGCTGCCCTCCTCGGCCGCACGTGCAGCTTAGCGCCTGAGGCCGGCCGCCGAGCGAAGATGCCGCCCAAAGACGCTCGAAGGGTCCTTTGGACGCGCACGTCGACTAGGTGGTAGTACCGACGGCCGCGACGCGAGCTTAACGCGTTCTTGGCCCGAAGTTTGCTGAAGAAGTGCGATGGACCGGACAACGATGGACCGTAGACCGTATGGACACATCAAGCTTGGACGCTGCAACGGGCATCATCAACGGTGCCGCCATGGGCTGCGCCGTTTGGCTGCTGCTGGCTCTCGTGTTCTAGATGACGTCGGATCGGCAGCGCTTTAAGACGCCCTATTTCTTGAACCAGCCCGGCTTGTCCAGGGGGCTTTGGGCCGCGCCGTCGCCCGTGGAGCAGCGAGACGCGTTCTCGCGCCTTTCGATGAGCTGCTTCGCCAACGTCGTGGCGAAAGCCTCCGGATCCGAATCGGTGAAGCCGTTGAGGCTGCCGAGAACCGCGCTCTTCACCGTCACGAGCGCAGGCGCCTCTCCGACCGCCCACCAGTCGAACGCAGCGCCGTCGCACATGAGCGTGCGGCACGCGATGCGCGTGGCGCCATCGTCCTGGCCGGCCCGCAGGGACTCCAGCTGCTCGCGTTCCTGCTTCGCGAGCTCCATGACGATCGTCCGCGCGTACATGCCAATCTCCGTCCGGCTTGATGATTTTTCTTGGCCCGAGCCGCGTGCATTCCAGATCGATACACCCGTCATGACCCGGACGATCGGCCCCCGCGGGTTGCCGCGCGCCGTGCCGTAGTCGCAGCACAAGATAGATGCATGCGCTAAATAGCGCTGTGACGGGCGTCACACGCGGGGCCGGGCTTCCACGGGCCGCTCCGCGCTCGGCCTCGGCATATGACCTAATCTCGATCGCCGCGGGGCCGGCAGCGCCGCGCAGCCGCCGGCGGCGGGGCCGCTCAGACCCGGAGCGTCGCGTACGCTCGCTCGACCTCGTCCGCGCCGTGCGCGCGTTCGAGCCTCCGCACGGTGAAATGCCCGCGCGCGACGTCCTGGAAATGGTCGATGAAGAGCGAGTTCAGCACGGCGCCCCCGAAAGCGCCGATGACCGGGACCGCCTGCGCGGCGGCCTTCTCGGTCACCGTGACCGAGAAGCGCGACGCGACCTGCGCGATGAGCCGAACGAGCGCCGGACCGCCGGTGGTCAGCCCCTTGTCGGCGATGTAAGCGGCGGCTTCGGACACGGCCCGAGCCATCGCCGCGCGTGCGGCGAAGTAGCCCGCTTCGGCCGCGTCGTCCCGCGGGGACCTTCCGCCGAGCGCGAGAACCTGGATGCATTGCACTTTCGTCTCCGCGGACGCGAGATCCTCGCCCTCCGCACGCGCGATATCGGCGATCGAGCGAAGGATCAGCGCGGTCGAAATCGGGAGCTCGATCGAGAGGGCGGATAGTCCGAGCGCGCCGCCCGCCGCCCCGGTCGTGATGACGGCCAGCTTGTGCCACCGGTCGGAGGACGCCCGGGGCTTGCGGTCGCCCATGCTCCAGATTGCGACGTCGAGCGCCTTTTCGATCGCTCCGTGCACCGCATCCTTCGCGACGGCGCTCCAGCTCTTCGGGAGCAGCTCGAAGCCCCTCTCGATCGGCGCACCGACGACCTCGCTGATGCGGGCGGCGAGGCTCGGGTTCTCGAGACGCGCTTTCGCGGCGCGAAGCTCCTCGAGCTCGGCGGGGGACAGTCTCGTGTCCATGGCCGGAAGGGTCACGGGAGGCCCGCCGGCCGCCATTCCTCCATCATCTTCTGACGCGCGAAGTTCAGTCGCTCCGACATGAGCCCGGAGAATCGCTTGACGAGCTGGTAGCCGAAGGCCGGGTCCTGCTCGCAGCGCGCGAGGATCCGCGCGCCGTCGAACTCGAGCACCGCGGCCGGCTCCGCAGCTCTGGCCTGAAAGGTCCAACGGTAGGGCGCGATGAGCCAGGACCACCCGAGCACGGCGCCGGGTCCGAGCAGCTGGAGCTCGAGCGCAGGGCCCTGAATTGCGGCGACCTCGACGGACACGGTGCCGGCGGTGACGAGATAGAAATGCCGCGCCTCGTCGCCGTACGCGAAGAGCACGGTGTCCTTCGGGAGGCTTCGCTGCTTCGCGCGCTCGGCAAGATACTCGATGTGCTCCTCGTCGAGCCCGGAAAAGAACGCGTTCCGAGACAACAGCTCCTTGACTTCCGGCGTGGACATGGCGGTCTTGCTCCGAGATTCGGGTCGCGGGTCGCGGATCGCGTGCCGCGTGTCGTGTATCGCGGTCGGGCTCGACGCCACCCTAGCACAACGCCCGCGGAGAGGGTCATACCTTGCTCTTGGTCTGCGCGTGATTCACCGCCGCGACGATCAGCACGCCGCCGGCCGTGTTGCCGAGCAGCACGGGCAACAGAAAATCGAGCACGAGCCGCCCGACGGCGAGCTGCCCGATCAAGACGAGATAGATCGTCTCGACGGCGCCCGCGATGATGTGGGCGAAGCCGCCGATTCCGACGACGTACGCGAGCAGCAGCGTGATCCATAGACGCGACGACGGCACGGCAGGACCGAGCCAGACGATGAGCGCGATGAGCCAGCCCGCCGGGATTGCGCGCAGAAAATGCGTCCACGCCCCGCCCATCATGGCGTCTTCGCCGATGGCGGCGAACGCGTCGCGGAACTCGGGACGAAACGCGTCGGTCTCCGCGAAAGCCGCCACCGCGAGCGCGCCGACGAGATTCGCCGCGAGCACGATGCCCCAGAGCCGGAGCACCCCGGCCCAGGCAGCGAGCCGCCTCTGCTCGAGGGCCGGGATCACCGCGGTCAGGGTGTTCTCCGTATAGAGCTGCTGGCGGCCCAGCGTCACGATGATGAAGCCGAGCGCATACCCGAGCTTCGAGACCAGCGGCCGCCACGGCTCGTCCACGAGCCGCGCCTGCAACAGGCCTTCGCCGATCAGGGAAAATCCCATCGCGAGCCCGGCGGCGAAGCCGGACCAGGCCAGCGCGGACGCGGGGCGCGCGAGCTCTTCCTCGCCTTCCTTGCGCACGGCTTCGTGCACGATCCGAGCGCTGATGATTTGGCGTTCTCGCGCCTGCCCTTCCAGGGACGCCTGGGTGTCCTGCTCCGACACTTGATCCTTTTCTGTCCGCGCGTAGGTGCGGCGGGCCAGCGAGCAAGATCCATGCCGCGGGAAAGCCGGGCCGGGCGGCGGCTCGGCGAGGACGTCGGCGATCCGGTGCGGGCGCCAAGGCCCCGCCGCACGCATGCTCGAGGCGCACGAAAAAGCCGGCGCCCCGAGGGAGCGCCGGCTGCCGTTCTCGCTCGACCAGGCTACGAGAGCCTCATCGATGAAAAAGTGGGTTGGTTTGCGCCGTCGTTGCGGTGCAGGAGGGCTGCAGCGTTCTGCGCTGCTCGATCGTCCGCGCGGTTTAAGCGCGGATGCGTCTCACCAGCGGCCGCCGCCTCCGCCGTACCCGCCGCGACCGCCGCCGCCTCCGGACCTCTTCTCTTGCGGCTTGGCTTCGTTGACCTTCATGGGACGGCCTTCGTAGTTCGTGCCGTTGAATTTGTCGATGGCGGCTTGCGCCTCGGAGTCGGAAGACATCTCGACGAACCCGAATCCCTTGCTCTCGCCGGTCTGACGATCCGTGATGAGCTTGGCCGATTCGACGCGTCCGCACTCGGAGAACTTGGCCATCAGGCCCTCTTCGGTGACGGAATACGGGAGATTGCCGACGTAGAGTTTTCTGCCCATTAATACCTCCTCAATGGGTAGAACCGCTAAAGGAGGATAGGGGCACCACGCCCTTAGATCCAATAAACGGTAGGTTGAGTCGGGCGATGGTACCTCGCGTAAATGGAGAAAGCCATACGGTGCGAAACGGGCCGATCAAACGGAGGCCGCCCGGCGGAGCCGGTTCGACCGGGCCCGCTCGATCGAGTCGACCGGCGGTGCACTTCCCGGCACGTCGAAGAAATCGACGAGGCCGGTTTCGAGGGAGTACTCGCCCCCGACGACGAGGAGTCCGTCGTCCTTAATGAGCTGCTCGAGGACCGGGGAACCGTGCCGGAGCTGGCCGGCCGCCACCCGCACGTTGGCCCGGACGGCCTGGCGGGCGAGCTCCTCGCGGTCGTCGCGAAGGTTCGTCCCGAGCAGCCCCTCCACGGCCGGGCGAATTCGATCGACGATCGACCGCAGGTTGCGGGACTGGCTTTCCGACGGCCGCTGGAGCTCGTCCAAGGTCGCGGAGACCGCTCCGCAGAGCGTGTGGCCCAGCACGACCACGAGCCGGGTCCCGAACTGCGCGGCCGCAAACTCGATGCTGTCGATTTGCGACGACGCGACGACGTTGCCGGCGACGCGGATCACGAACAAGGAGCCGAGTCCCTCGTCGAAGACGATCTCGACGGGCACGCGGGAGTCGGAGCAGCCGAGGATCACGGCGAAGGGCCGCTGGCCGCGCACGAGCGCGTCGCGCCAGGTCTCGCTCGTCGAGACCCCGAGCCGCGATCTTCCCGACGCGAAGCGCCGATTCCCGTCTTTGAGGCGTTCGAGTGCATCGAGTGCGGAAAGCACGTCTACCTCCTATTCGGTGAGTCCCCGTTCCTGAAGAGGCGACGGACGGGCCCTCGGACCCGAAGCGCCGCGCGCGCACTATAGCTCAACGATCGCGCTCGGAGGGATCCGCAGCGCACACTCCCCGCATCGGGGGAGCGGCTCGCCGTTGGCCATTCGATAGAATCGAGGCATGCGTGCCCGCCGAATCCTCCGCGCCCTCGCCGTCGTCGCCCTCGTCGGCACGGCGATCTCCCCCGCCGCTTGCTCGCGCCTCGGCACGCGCGACTCCCGGGCATCGAGCCGGTCCGAAGCGGCGGCCGGATCGGCCGCGGGGGACGAACCTCGCGACGAGCGCGACGAGCGCGCCGAGCGCGACGTCGTCGCGTTCGTCGACGGCAACATCGAGTTCCTGCTGCTGCACGAGATCGCACACCTGCTGATCACCGAGAAGCGTTTTCCGATCGTCGGCCCCACCGAGAACGCGGCCGATTACATCGCGACCTGGGCGCTGCTCAACGAGGAGCCGTTCGACCCTACGCAGCGGGACCGGCCGTTGAGGTTCCTGCTGTCCGCCGCAAGCGCCTTCGCCGCCGCATGGCGCGGCGCGCTCGATGCGGGCGCCCAGTTGCCGTACTGGGGCGATCACGCGCTCAGCATCCAGCGCTACTACCAAATCGCGTGCCTCGTCTACGGCAGCGATCCGCAGGGGTTCACGCGCATCCCCGAGATCGCAGGGCTCCCCGCCTCGCGGGCGAGCGACTGCGTGGCGGAATACCGGCGCACGGACGATGCGATCCGCTGGCTCATCTCGACCTACGGGCGCAAGCCCGGCGACCCGGCGCCGGCGCCGACCAAGGTCGTCTTCGAAGCGCCGCGCACGCTCGTGTCGGCTCGTATCTCGGAGTCGCTCGAGTCGCTGCAGCTGCTCGAGCGCACGGCCGAGCGCCTCAATCAGCGCTTCGCGCTCGACGAGCCTTTTTCGCTGATCGTCCGGAGCTGCGGGCGCCCCGAAGCGGCATGGATGCCCGACTCGCGCGAGATCGTGATCTGTTACGAGCTCATGGACTACATCTATACCCTGGGACTCGGCGAGCGGCCCGGTCGGCTCGATCCCGCGCTGCCCGCGCGATAGGGGCGCAAGCGGAGAGGCCTAGGCGTCGCGGCGCCACTCGACGCGGGCGAAATAGCCCTCCTCGTCGTAGTGCACGGCGAGCTCGCCGTCCCACGCGTCATTGAGCGCGTGGCCGATGGCATGCGGCAGGTGGATGTCGGTGGTCTTGACGACGAGGCCCTCGTCGGTCTCGTCGATGCGCATGATCCGATTCAGCGGATGCTCGGCGTTCTCGGCCTGCTCGATGTTGCGCATCAGGCCGACGATCTCGTCCTTGTGGTCCGAGACGTAGGCGCCCCTGACGTGCACCTCTCCGGCCGGGTAGTCGTCCTCGATCCGATGACAAGCTTGGCAAAGCTCCTCGTGAGCCCCGGTCACCGGCACCCTGCTCCAGGCCCAACGCCCCTTCTCGAACACGGCTCCGCAGCGCGGGCAGCGCGTCGGCTCGGGCAGCTTTTGCCGCAGCTTGTACGGATCGTGGATCCGCTCGCGGATCAGGCGATCCTGTCGCATGGGGCGACGAGAGGTGTTCTGATCGGTCGAATGTCGGGGCATGGCTGCTTCTTCCTTGCCTGGTTCGTCCGGCCTTAGTCTTCCCGGCCTGGTTCTCGCCCGAGTTCGTCCTCGCGAAGCGTGCGGCGCCCTCGATATCTACCCCCAGTCTAGCCATCGTCCGAGACAGGGGCGCTCGGTGTTCCTACCGAGCGGCTCGCGAGAGACTGGGCAAAACCGGCGTCCGGCCCGCGCGGGCGGGTTGGCGAACCGCGCACCCCTGTGGTATCTATACGGCCCATGACGTCGTTCGCCCGCTTCTATTTTTGGTATTACCGATTTCCGAAGCCCCTGGCGGAGGAAGGATTGCGGTTGAGCTGAAAGTTCCATAAGCAGAAGCATTCCGAAAAAGCCGCCAGCGATCCTGGCGGCTTTTTTGTGTTTTTTTGTGCCGCCGGAATCGCGGGCAACAATGGAGAGGAGCATGGCGCCCCATACCGATGACTTACGCATTCGCGGTTTCACGCCGCTGATCACGCCGGCGGAGCTGATCCGCGACCTGCCCTGCGACGAGGCCGTATCGAGCACGGTCATCGACTGCCGGCGCAGACTCCACGAGCTGCTGCACGGCCGCGACGACCGGCTCGCCGTCGTCATCGGCCCGTGCTCGATTCACGACACGG
>DASTSM010000419.1:0-26386 GCA_035760685.1 Gammaproteobacteria bacterium
CGAGAGGCTGCCCTACTCTTCCTGCCCTTCCCCCGCGTTTCTGAGATAGTCGAGATCGCTGCCAAGGTCGAGGCTCCGGTCCCCGAGGTGAACGGAAGCGCGCTCGACGATGCCCGCTCCGAAGCGTTGCTCGAGCCGATCGAGGGCGACCTCGAGCGCGCGCTTGCGCCCGCTCACGGCGCTCAAGAGGTCCGCTTGGGGAGCCGCGTCGCGCCGCTCGAGATCGAAGGCCGCGAGACCGACGAGCCTCATCGGCCGCAGCGGCCCGAAGGCGGGAAGCAGATCGAGCGCGGCGCGGTAGAGATCGTCGGCGACATCGGTCGCGCGCCCGAGGGAGCGCTGACGCGCGAGCAGGCGAAAATCCGCGCGCTTGAGCTTCACGCGCACGCTGCGCGCAACGTAGCCGCCGTTTCGGAGCCGCTTGCCGACCTTCTCGGCCGCTCTCCTCAAGTAGAACGCGACGTCGCGCGCGGACTCGATGTTCGTCTCGAGCGTGCATTCGGAGCCCATGCTCTTCGGCGGCCGCGAGCCGTCGACGCGTCGCGGGTCGCGCGCGAGCGCGAGCTCGTGAAAATGCAGCCCCGTGTTGCCGAGCAGCGTGCGTAGCTCGTCGGGCGATCGCGCCGCGAGGTCGCCGATCGTCTCGAAGCCGAGCTCCCGAAGCTTCGCCTGCGTCTTCGGGCCCGCGCCCCAGAGCTGCGAGACGGGAAGCGGCGCGAGCCAGGCGCGCATCTCGTCGGGCGGCACGATCGTGAGGCCGTCGGGCTTTCGGTAGCCGCTCGCGACCTTCGCGACGTACTTCGTGCCCGAGATCCCCACCGAGACGGTGAGCCCGCCGGTCGCCTCGCGAACGGCCTGCTTGAGCCGCAGCCCGATGCGCTCGGGCGCTCCGAGGATCTTCTCGCTGCCGCTCACGTCGATGAAGGCCTCGTCGAGGCTCAGCGGCTCGACGTCCGGCGAAAAATCGGCGAACACGGCCATGACGCACTTCGAGACGTCGCGATACCGCTCGAAGCGCGGCGGCACGACGAGCGCTTGCGGACAGAGGCGGCGCGCCTCGACCATCGGCATGGCGCTGCCGACGCCGAAGGGCCGCGCTTCGTAGCTCGCCGTGAGCACGACTCCGCGCGCGCTCGGCGGACCGACGATGACCGGCCGGCCGCGAAGGCTCGGATCGTCGAGCTGCTCGATGGACGCATAGAACGCGTCCATGTCGGCATGGACGATCACGCGCGGCCAGCTTCGTTGCATCCCCATCGCTGTCGCTGCCTCGTTCGCGCTCGCTCCCGGCGCGCGCTCGCGCCCTCGCCGACCCCCCATCGAACCCTCGCCGACCCGACCTCGCGCCTGCGGCCGCTGCGACTCCTCAGTGTCCGCGTTAGTGTCCCCGTTGCTCGAGCTCGTCGATCGACCGCGGCCAATCCTTCTTGAGCAGTCGAGACAGTGCGCGGTCCGCCAGCAACCGCCCGCCGGTCTGGCACCGCGGGCAATAGTTCGTCTCGTTCGTCGCGAAGCGAATCCGCTGCACCGCCGTTCCGCAGACCGGGCACGGTTTGCCGTAGCGGCCGTGCACTCGCATCTCCGGCCGGAACGCAGTGACCTTCTCGGGAAATCGTCCCTTCGACTGCTCCCGGAGCCGCTCGGTCCATTCGTCGAGCGTATCGCGGACAGCCGCGTGCAAGCGCGCCCATTCTTCCTGCGACACTCGCGAAGTCAAGGCGACCGGAGACAGGCCGGCGCGATGCAGGATCTCATCCGAATACGCGTTGCCGATGCCGCTCAAGATCGACGGATCGGTCAGCGCACGCTTCAGCGTGTGATTCTCGCGCGTCATCGCGGCGACGAAGGCATCGAGGCCGTGCTCGCGCACGTCGAGACCTCCTCGGTCGTACGCCGACAGCGCGGACCGGTCGCGAGCGACGTGCACCGACGCGCGCTTCTTCGTTCCGGCCTCGGTCAGCGACAGCGTCCCGGTCTCGAACTCGAAGGCAGCCGCAATCTGGCGCGTCGGCTTCTTCGACACGCCCTCGGTCCAATGCAGCCGCCCTGCGATCATGAGATGCAGCACGAGCCACGGACCCGAGTCGAAGCCGATCGCAATGCGCTTGCCGAGCCGCTCGATCTCGGTCGCGCGCGTGCCTTCGAGCGACTCGACGGCAGGCTCGGCCGTGCGCAGCACGAAAGGACTCAGGATTCGGATGCGCTCGAGCCGCCGGCCGACGATGCGCTCTCGAAGCGCGTCGATATAGACCGTGATGTCGGGAAGCTCGGGCATGACGTCCGCTCGGCGGCCGCCGTGATCGGCCGTAGCCGCCCTAGGATGAGGTCATTGCGCGACCTTGTCGATGACGAGCTCGGCCGTCGTGTCCTCTGCCGGGTGAAACGGCCGCTCGGCGTAGAGGTCGCCGGGCTGCTGCTCGGCTTGCCCCGTGGCCGAGATGCGCGCGACGAGCTCGAGCTCCTCGAAGTCGCCGAGCGAGCGGCCGGGGATCATCGCGTCGGCATCGCTGAGCACGAACTCGCCGGGCACGGCGCTCGCGGGCTCGCGCACGACCGCGACGGGGGGGCCGCCGCCCGGCGCCCGAGCGAAGATCAAAAGCCAAGCGTTCGGACCGACCTTGTCGGGCGACACGCCCTCGCCGAGCCGAACCTTGACCCGAACGCTGCGGCCAGCCTCCGCACCCTGCGCCGCCGCGGCCGAGCCCTGGGCCGCCGCGGCCGATCCCTGCGCCGCCTCGCTGCCCGGCAGCTGCTCGAGCTGAGCTCTCACGATCTGTGCGATGTTGTCGGGCGGGCCGAGCTGGAGCAGCCGCGTGAGACGATCGCGCGCGGTCGCGTTCTGTCCGAGGCCGACGGCGCGCTGCGCGGCGTACCAAAGCGCTTTCATGTTCGAGGGCTCTTCGGCCAGCACCTGCTCGATGAGCTCGCCGGCTTCGCCGCCGAGCGACGAGCGGTCGGCGAGCACCTCCGACTCCGCGTAGTCGAGCTTCAGCGAATTGTCGGGTTTCGGCGCGCGCTGCCACGCTTCGGCGAGCGCGTCGCGGGCCTTGTCGTAGAGCCCGAGAAAGAGATAGCTCCGGCCGAGCAAGCGCCATCCTTCGATGTCGTCCGGCTGCTGACGCATTCGCTCGGCGAGCTCGTTGACGAGCTTCATCTCGTTCGCGCGTTCCTCGAGCACGCCGGGCTGGTATGTCCTCACCGCGTAATAGAGCCCCACCGAGATCGGCACGGCGAGCAGAACGGCCGCGACCCCGGAGACCGACCAGCGCCCGGTGCGCCGCCGCTGCCTCCACAGCGGAATCAGCAGAAACGCGAGCGCCGCGGCCATGAGCACGGACGCCGCGATCCAGAATGTCGTCATGCTGCCGGGTCCTCGTCGAGCGGCTGGCGCGAGCGGTTCTTCAAGATGCGCGCGAAGACCACGCCCCCGATCACGAGCAAGATGAAAGGCGCGCCCCAGAGCAGCCACGTGTCGGGCCGCAGCGGCGGCTTGTACAGGACGAAGTCGCCGTAACGCGCGACGAGGTAATCCCTGACCTCCTTCTCGCTCTTGCCCTGCGCAACGAGATCATGGACGTTGCGGCGCAGCTCGGCAGCGAGCGGGACCGTGGAGTCGGCAATGGTCTGATTCAGGCAGACGAGGCAGCGAACTTCGTGGATCAACGTTTGGTAGCGCTGCTCGAGCGCCGGGTCGTCGAACCGCGGCTCGACGTCGACGGCGAGCGACGCGCGCGAGACGAAGAGAACCGCGAGGACTGCGGCAAGCCGCGCACACCGAGCGCCGGCACGCAGCATCAGAGTCCGCCCGCCGCGGCGTCGGCGGCCACGCGTCCGTCCGACGCGCTCGGCGTCGCGCCGGCATGCGGCGCGGCTAGGCTCGAGGAGGCGGGCGCCTGTTGGATCGCGGGCGCATCGTTACGGCTCGTCGGCGCCGCCGAGCGCTTCTTGCGCGCCTCGTTGATCTTCGGCACGAACTCGTTCTGCCACACCTCGGGCGTCATCGGCGCGATGTGCTTGTAGAGGATCTCCCCGTCGGCGGCCACGAGGAACGTCTCGGGCGCGCCGTACACGCCCCAGTCGATGCCGACGTGGCCCGTCGGATCGTATCCCGTCTTGACGTACGGATTGCCGTACTGCTCGAGCCACGCGAGGCTCGTCGCTCGATCCGAGTCGTTCCAATCGAGCCCGAAGATCCGCACGCCGCTCGTGCGCGCGAGCTCGAGCAGGTACGGATGCTCCTCGCGGCACGCATAGCACCACGTGCCCCACACGTTGAGCAGCGCAACGTCGCCGCCGAGGTCGGCGTTGGTCAGAAGCTCGTTCGGATCGTGCAGCGTCGGCACCGAAAATTCGGGCGCCGGCTTACCGATCAGCGGCGACGGAATCCTGGCCGGATCCAAATAGAGGCCTCGATAGAAGAAGAAGCCGAGGACCCCGAACAACACGACCGGAATCGCATAGCGCCACATGTCAGCTTCCCTCCACGTTTGCGCCGGCCGCCGCGGCGAGCGCGGCCGCCTCCCGCTGCCGCAGCGCCTCGCGACGATACCGCCGGTCGCTGGCCGCGAGAATCCCGCCGAGGGCCATGACGAAGGCGCCGAGCCAGAGGAAGCGAACCATCGGCTTGACTTGAGCGCGGACGCTCCAGGCGCCGTCGCCGAGCGGCTCCCCGAGCGCGACGAAGACGTCGCGGCCGAGACCGCCGTCGATGCCCGCCTCCGTCATCGGGCTCGTCTGCACGCGGTAGGTGCGCTTCTGCGGATGCAGCACGGCGACGAGATCGCCGCCGCGGCGCACCGCGATCTCGCCTTCGGTCGCGTCGAAATTCGGACCCGTCACGTCGTGCGTGCCGCGGAACTCGAAGTCGTACCCGCCGACCTGCCAGTGATCGCCGGGTCTGGCCGCGCGGTCGAGCTCGACGTTATAGGCCGACGTCACGGTCGCGCCGACGATGAAGAGACCGACGCCGAGATGCGCGACCGTCATGCCCCATTGCGCTCGGGTCAGAGGCGCCGCCCGCCGATTCAGCAGCCGCCGCACGGGATCCAGGAGCGCGCACGCGCAGACCCACACGCCGATGACGGCCGCGACGGCGGTCAGGACCGATGTGCGCCCGAACACGACCCAGGGCACGCCGATACCGAGGATCGCCGCGATCGCCGCGGGCCAACGCACCTTCTCGAGCAAGCCGTGTCCGTTCGTGCTCTTCCAGAACGCATGCATGCCGACGCCGAGCAGCGCCGCGAGCGGGAGCATCGGCACGAGGAACATCGGATTGAAGTACGGCGGGCCGACGGAGACGGGTTTGAGCCCCAGCGCCGACACGAACAGCGGATACAGCGTCCCGAACAGGATGGCCGCGGCCGCGACGACGAGCAAAATATTGTTCGCGAGCAGGAACGCTTCGCGCGAGAGCAGCTTGAAGCCGCCGAGCGCGCCGAGGCTCTTCGCGCGAAAGGCGTAGAGCAGCAGCGCCCCGCCGCTGATCAGCGTCAGCAGCATGAGGATGAAGAGCCCGCGCCGCGGATCGGACGCGAAAGCGTGCACGGAGATCAGCACGCCCGAGCGCGTCAGGAACGTGCCGAGCAGGCTCAACGAGAAAGCGGCGATCGCAAGCAGCACGGTCCAGCTCTTGAAGAGCCCGCGGCGCTCGGTGACCGCGAGCGAATGCATGAGCGCGGTCGCCATGAGCCACGGCATGAACGATGCGTTCTCGACGGGATCCCAGAACCACCAGCCGCCCCAGCCGAGCTCGTAGTACGCCCACCAGCTGCCGAGCGCGATGCCGACCGTCAAAAAGATCCACGACGTGATGACCCACGGGCGCGTCCACTTCGCCCACTCGATCGTGAGCCGGCCCGTGAGCAGCGCGGCGACCGCGAACGCGAACGGCACCGCCATGCCGACATAGCCGCTGTAGAGCATCGGCGGGTGACCCACCATCGCGGGATCCTGGAGCAGCGGATTCAGGTCGTTGCCCTCGGTCGCGGCCGGGATCAGGCGATCGAACGGATTCGACGTGAGCAGCGTGAACGCCATGACGCCGGCGCTCACGATGCCGAGCACGCCGAGCACGCGAGACGCGAACTCCTCCGGCTGATCGCGGTTGGACCATGCGACCGCGAGCGTCCAGACGCCGAGCACGGTGATCCAGAGCAGCATCGATCCCTCGTGCCCGCCCCAAACGGCCGCGAGCTTGTAGAAGATCGGGAGCTGCGTATTCGAATGCTCGGCGACGTAGCGCACGCTGAAGTCGTCGTGAAGAAACGCGTTCGCGAGAATGCCGAACGAGATCACGACGAAGACGAATTGGCCGACGGCGGCCGGGCGCGCGAGCGCCATCCAGTCGCGGTTGCCGCGGGCGGCGCCGACGAGCGGCAGCGCGGCCTGCGCGAGCGCGAGGCAAAGCGCGAGGATCAGGGCGAATTGCCCGAGCTCCGGCATGATCATCGGGCGGCCTCCGAGGGTGTCTCCGGCGTTTGCGCGGGAAACGCCGTCGTCGCGGACGGCGCCTGCGTCGGAAACGCGGTCGTCGCGGGCGGCGCCTGCGCCGGGAAGGCGGTCGTCGCGGGCGGCACGGCCGGCGCCGCGTCGCCGGAGATCCCGCCCGATTGGGCTTTGCCCTTCTTGAGCGCCGCGGCGACGTCGGGCGGCATGTAGTTCTCGTCGTGCTTCGCGACGATCTCGTTCGCCTCGAAGCGGCCGTCGGCGCCGAGCTTGCCACGGGCGACGACGCCCGAGCCTTCGCGGAAGAGATCGGGCAGCACGCCCGTGTAGCGGACGGGCACGGTATGGGCGTAGTCGGTCACGACGAAGTCGATCGTGAGGCTGCCCGGCTGCCGCGCCACGCTGCCGTCCACGACCATGCCCCCGAGCCTGAAGTTGCGGTTCGCGGGGGCCTGCCCCGCCGCCACCTCGGTCGGGCTGAAGAAATACGAAAGATTCTCTCGGAACGCGCGCAAGGCGAACGCCGCGGACACGACGACGCCGGCCAGCACGAGCGCGATAAACAGCATTCGCCGTCTTCTTGCCGTCATTGCACCTGTCTCACTGTCGGCCGCCGTCTGGGCCGATCCTCTTCGCCGACGGCGTGCGCGGCGCGCTCGAGCGGGAGCCTGCGCGCCCGTCGAGCGGCCCAGATATTGAATAGAATTACAGCGAGTGTAATCCCGTAGGCCGACCAGACGTAAGCCGCGTAGCCGCCCATCTGGAGGAAGTCGATCAACGCGCAGCCTCCGCGAGCTCCTGCAGCCATCGGGTGTTACGTTCCCTTTCGACAATCTGCCCTTGGAGCCGGTTCAACACGAGCCAGAGAAAGCACAGCGTGAATCCGGCGAGCATGATGAGCAGCGGCACGAGCATGTTCGTCGTGATCGACGGCGAGCCGAACTTCGAGATGGTCGGGCCCTGGTGCAGCGTGCTCCACCAGATTACCGAGTAGTGAATGATCGGGACGTTGATGACGCCGACCACGGCGAGAATGGCGCTGACTCTATCGGCCTTGTCGCGCTCTTCGAACGCCGCGCGCAGCGCCATGTAGCCGAGGTAGAGGAACAAGAGGAGCAGCTCGAACATGAGGCGAGCGTCGCCCCATTCCCAATACGTGCCCCACGTGGGTTTGCCCCAGATGCCGCCCGTCACGAGCGCGAGAAAGGTGAACGACGCACCGATCGGCGCGACGCTCGTTGCCACGGCAAAGGCGAGCTTGATGCGCCATACGAAGCCGATCGCCGATGCGACCGCCATGATGACGTAGCCGAGCATGCCGAGGTAGGCGCTCGGCACGTGCACGTACATGATCCTGAAGCTGTCGCCTTGGAGGTAATCGGGCGGCGCGAGCACGAGCCCCGAGTAGGCGCCGGCGGCGATCAGGAGACCTGCGAGCCAAGCGACCCACGGGCGTATGCGCTCCGCTTGCCGATAGACGTACGGCGGCGAAGCCCAGCGATGAAACCAGCGCGGCAGTCCCAGCATCAAGACCTCGCCGCCGTCATGGAGCACCGTCGACCAAGATCCGAAGGCCGTCCATTAGACTCCGGTACGATCGCTGCGCACGTTCGACCGCCTCACGGCCGGCGGGGCTCACGACGTAAAAGCGCTTCGCGCGGCCGCCCCGCTCGGGCGTCGGATCGCCGAGCCGCGACGCGACGAAGCCCTTCTGCTCGAGGCGATCGAGCGTCGTATAGAGAGCCCCCGGCGTCGTATTTCGTTCCGTGTGCGCCTGTATTTCCCGCCGGATCGTGACGCCGTATGCCTGATCGTTGAGGCGAAGAATGGCGAGGAGCACGATCTGCTCGAACTCGCCGAGGTTCTGGTTCTGTGCCATTTGACCTACATCGTAGACTAATATTGAAACGCGCTCAACGGTGGGTGCCGGCGGACGGCACGAAAGTTCGAAGAAGCGGCGATCGCCGATAATCCGAGCGCGTCAGTCCCTCATCACTCCATGCCGACTTTAAGGGCGGCCGCGACGGCGACGGGCCCCACGGAAATGCCGAGCACGGCGAGCGCGGCGAGCAAGTACAACGGCCCCGCCGTCGCCTCCCCATGCGCCGACAGATCCGTCGCGCGCGCGCCGAAGATCAGCAGCGGCGTCGCGAGCGGCAGCACGAGCAGGCCGATGATCGCGCCGGCGTTCTTGAGCTCGAGCGTGAGCGCGGCGCCGACGGCGGCGAGCACGCTGAGCGTCGGCGTCGCGAGCAGCAGCGCCGCGACGAGCGTCGGCAGCGAGCCCGCCGGCAAGCCGAAGGCGAACCCGACCCCGGGCGCGAGGACGACGAGCGGCACGCTGCTCGCGACCCAGTGCGCCGCGATCTTGCCGAGCACGACGAGACCGAGCGGCGCGGGGCTCAGCATGAGCTGCTCGAGACTGCCGTCCTCCGCGTCGTTGCGGAACAAGCCGTCGAGCGCGAGCAGCGAGGACAAGAGCGCCGCCATCCAGACGACGCCCGCGCCGATCAGCTCGAGCTGGCCGGCGTCCGGCGCAAGCCCGAGCGGGAACAGCGCCGCCACGACGACGAAGAAGATCAAGGGATTCGCGAGCTCGCTCCAGCGCCTGAACGACAGCTTGAGGTCGCGGCGCAGGATGACGAGGAAGGCGCTCATCGCGTAGCCCTCACAGCTCGATCATGAGCGCGCCGGGTTGCGCGAGCTCGCCCGCCTGATGAGTCGCGACGATCGCGAGGCCGCCTGCATCGACGTGCGCGCGCACCCATCGCGTCACGAGCGCGCGTCCCTCGGCGTCGAGGTTCGTCGTAGGCTCGTCGAGGATCCAGAGCGTCGCTCCCGTCAGCTTCAACGCCGCGAGCGAGGCGCGCCTGCGCTGACCCGCGGACAGGTGACGAGCGCGAGTATCGCGCTTCGATTCGAGATCGAGCTCCGCGAGGAGCGGCTCGAGGGGCGTCTCGCTGCGATTCAGTTGCCGTTGATAGTCGAGGTTCTCGTAGACGCTGAGATCCTTCTTGAGCCCGTCGAGGTGACCGCGGTAAGCGATCGCCGTGCGCTGCTCCGGAAGCAGCGATCGGACCTCGGTGCCGTCGAACAGCACACGACCATGCGTCGGCGCGGCGAGTCCGGCCAGAACTCGCAGAAGGGTCGTCTTGCCTGCGCCGTTCGGACCGACCAGCACCGCCGTCTGGCCGGCGCGAAGCTCGAAGTCCAGCGACTCGAAAAGGCAGCGCTCGCCGCGCCAAACTTCGAGAGCTTGCGCCGACAGTGTCGAACCCACTCGCCGTCCCCCCCTCCAAGGCGCGGGCATTGTGACGTACGCGCGCTCGAATGCAAAACGCGGCGGCCGCGTCCGATTCTCACGTGATATCTCAGTATTTTATGCTGTATTTTTAGAGTTATTCCTCGCTTTCGGACGTGGCAAAGACTTCGATTCCCCCGCCGGCGGGCGGGCGCGCCCCGAGCCCGCAGTCGGCAACGATTTGCAAACGGTTTACATAAGAGTGGCCTTGAACTAGACTTCTTGCCGTCGTTGAAAAACCAACAATAAGTCCTGTAATACAAAAGGAAAACGACGTGGGCGCAAGCCCGTTCAGTGTGTCCCCCGCGACCGTGTTCGCGCGACCAACGGCGGATGACGTTTGGCTCGGGCCGACGCAGCGCGCGGCCCTGAGCCGCCTTTCGAGCGGTCCGACCTTGAGGGTCCTGACAGGCGAGGCGGCAACCGGGAAGAGCGTGCTGCTGAATCGCGCGGCCTCGGGGCCCGGCGAGGTCGTACGCCTCGAATGCTCGGGACCGCGGCGTGGCTCGGGCGACGTGCTCGCCGCCCTGCTCGCGAGCGCCGATCTCCCGGCCCTCGGCCTCGACGAGATCGATCAGCGCAATCTGCTCGGCGTCTTCGTTCAACATCGGCGGAGCCAAGGACAGCGCGTCGTGGTCATCGTCGATGACGCCCATCTGCTCGCGCCGGATGCGTGGTGCGAGCTCGATCGCCTCCGGGCGATCAAGTTCGACGGCGCGCCGGCAGTCGAGCTGCTCTGCGCGGGGCGGACACCGTCCGAGGCGCACATCGAATCGTTTTGCGGGAGCGAGCCGGACGAGCCGGCGCTGCTTCGGCTCGAGCCGCCCTCGCCCGGCGACGTCGCTTCCTACCTCACGTGGCGCCTTCGGCGCTTCGGCCTCGAGGATCTCTTCACGGCGCTCGCGATTCAGCTCGTCGCTCGCCTCGGCGGCGGCAGCTTTCGCGCGATCGACGTGCTTTGTCAGATGGCCATGCTCATCGGCAAAGAGCTCGGCGTCGCGCGCATCGACGCGCAAACCGTTCGGCACGCGCTGCGCGCGCTGTCGGAGCGGCACGCGGAGCGGGTGTCGGGCGACGGCGGGCAAGAGGCGTCGATGCCCGAAGCGCAGCTCGTCGTATCCCGTGACGGACATGAGCTGCGGCGAATTCGCCTCGGTTCCCGCACGATGATCGGCCGCAGCGAGCACAACGACGTCGCGCTTCCGAGTCCGTTCCTGAGCCGGCACCACGCCACGATCGTCGGGACGCCGGCCGGCTATTACGTCGTCGACTTGAACAGCGCGAACGGCCTCGAGATCAACGGCCGGCGCGCAACCCGGGCGGTGCTCGCCGACCTCGACGTCATTACGATCGGGCCCTATCGGCTCAAGATGCGAATGAGCGGCACGCCGGCGCTCGGCGATCCGCTGCCGCCGCCCGGCTCGCTCGAGACGACGGGCCAGATGCCGAAGCCGCCGCCGCCCGCGCCCGCCATCCGCCGCATCAAGTGATCCCGCAAAAATGGGGTCAGACCCCGATTTTTCGCCCCGCGAAAAATGGCGCCGGAAAAATGGGGTCAGACCCCATTTTCCCAGGTCTGACCCCATTTTCCGGCTTCTTAGCCGTAGCGGCCCGTGATGTAGTCCTCGGTCGCCTTCTTGCTCGGGTTCGTGAAGATTTTCGCGGCCTCGTCGAACTCGACGAGCTCGCCGAGATACATGAAGGCCGTGTAGTCGGAGACGCGGGCCGCCTGCTGCATGTTGTGCGTGACCATGAGCACGGTCACCTCCTCGCGCAGCGTCGAGATGAGCTCCTCGATCTTCGCCGTCGCGATCGGATCGAGGGCCGAGGTCGGCTCGTCGAACAGCAGAATCTCGGGCCGAGTCGCGAGCGCGCGCGCGATGCAGAGCCGCTGCATCTGTCCGCCCGAGAGCGCGAGACCCGACTCGTCGAGCCGGTCCTTGACCTCGTCCCATAGGGCGGCGCTGCGCAGCGCCCGCTCGACCTCCTCGTCGAGCACGGAGCGCTTGCGTTGACCGTGCAGGCGAAGCCCATAAGCCACGTTCTCGAAGATCGATTTCGGAAACGGATTCGGCTTCTGAAACACCATGCCGATCCGCATCCGAACCTCGATGGGATGAATCTCGCGGCCGATCAGATTCAAGTTGTCCGGATGCAGCACGATGCGGCCTTCGTACCGCGTCTCGGGCTGGAGGTCGTGCATGCGATTGAAGCAGCGCAGAAACGTGCTCTTGCCGCAGCCCGAAGGCCCGATGAGCGCCGTGACCTGGCGCTCCGCGATCGGAATGCTGAGATTCTTGAGCGCCTGCTTCTCGCCGTAGTAGAAGTTGAGCTTCTCGACCGACGCCTTGACCTGCATGGCCTTGTGCGTCGGCGTTTCCTCCGCGAGAAGGCGCGGCCGCGGCACGCGGGGCGGACCGAGGCCGGCCGGCGCTTTTGGGCGATCTTGCGTGGCGCCGCCCGCTTCGGCGTTAGTCTTCGGATCCATCGCTCCTCGTCTTGACTCTGTCCTACCGGTTGTCGCGCGGGACGCCGCCGAACAGCGCCGAGATCGACCGCGCGACGACGCTGAGCAGCAGCACGAACAGCGTGATCAGCAGCGCGCCGGCCCAGGCGAGCGACTGCCAGTTCTCGTAGGGACTCATCGCGAACTGAAAGATGACGACCGGCAGATTGGCGATCGGGGCGTTCAGGTCCTTGCTCCAGAACTGGTTGTTGAGCGCCGTGAACAGCAACGGCGCCGTCTCGCCCGAGATGCGAGCGACCGCGAGCAGCGAGCCCGTCAAGAGACCGCTCCTCGCGGCGGGATAGACGATGCTCGTCACCGTGCGCCAAGGCTGCGCGCCGAGCGCGGCGGAGCCCTCGCGCAGCGACTTCGGCACGAGACGCAGCATGTCCTCGGTCGTGCGCACGGTCACCGGAATCGCGATGATGGCGAGCGCGACGGCGCCGGCGATCGCGGAGAAATGGCCCATTCGGGCCACGACGACCGTGTAGACGAAGAGCCCGACGACGATCGACGGCGCGCTTAGCAGCACGTCGTTGATGAAGCGCACGATCGAGCTTAGCCTCTTGCCGCTGCCGTACTCGGCGAGATAGGTCCCCGCCAGGATGCCGACGGGCGCTCCGGTGGCGATCCCGATGGCCGTCATGATGAGGCTCCCGTAGATGGCGTTGAGCAAGCCTCCGGCGCTGCCCGGCGCGGGCGTCATCTCCGTGAACAGGCTGAGCGACCAGCCGCCGATACCCTTCGCGACGAGCGTCCAGAGAATCGCTGCAAGCACGGCGAGCCCGACGGCCGTCGCGACGATCGAGACCCCGAGCGCGATCCGGTTCAAGACGAGCCTTCTGCGCAACGCGCTCTTCATGCCTGCCTCGGGTTGTTTCGCTCGAGCTTGAGGAGCAGCAGTCTCGCTCCCGCGATGACCGTGAAGGTCAAGAGGAACAGGATCAGCCCGAGCGCGATCAACGACGACGTATAGAGATCGCCGACCGCCTCGGTGAACTCGTTCGCGATGGCCGCCGAGATCGTCGTCCCCGGCGCCATGAGCGAGGCGCTGACCCGATGCGCGTTGCCGACCACGAACGTCACGGCCATCGTCTCGCCGAGCGCTCGCCCGAGCCCCAGCATGACGCCGCCGATGACGCCCGGACGGGACCAAGGCACGACGATGTCCCAGACGACCTCCCACTGCGTCGCGCCGACGCCGTAGGCCCCCTCCTTGAGCGCCCTCGGCGTCATCTGGAATACCTCGCGCATCACGGCCGTGATGAACGGCAGCACCATGATCGCGAGCACGAGACCCGCCGCGAAGAGTCCGATCCCGAACGGCGGCCCCTGAAACAGCGAGCCGATGAGGGGCAGCGGCCCGAGATGATCGATGAGCCACGGCTGCACGTACTGCTGGAGGATCGGCACGAGCACGAACAGGCCCCAGATGCCGAACACGATGCTGGGGATCGCGGCGAGCAGCTCGATCGCGATGCTGATCGGGCTACGCAGCCACAGTGGACAGATCTCGGTCAGAAACACCGCGATCCCGAAACCGATCGGCACGGCCACGACCATCGCAATCAGCGACGTCACGATCGTGCCGTAGATCGGCGCCAGCGCGCCGAATTCCTCCGTCACCGGATTCCAGGCCTCGCTCGTCAGGAAGCCGAGCTTGAACTTCTCGAGCGCGGGCCACGCGCCGTACGCGAGGGACAGCAAAACGCCCGCGAGCAACAGCAGCACGAGGGAAGCCGAAAGGAACGTCGCCCAGCGGAACACCGTCTCCGCCCGAGCCTCGCGCTTCAAATGCAGGTACAGAGGATGAGTCGCCATGCAGAATCAGCTGCAACGCTCGCGCCCTACCGGTTCCACACCGGCTTCCCGCTCGCCGTGATCTCCTCGGACCACGTCTGCCGCACCAATGCGACGACGTTGTCCGGCAACGGCACGTAGTCGAGCTCGATGGCCAGCTGATCGCCCTCCCTGTACGCCCAGTCGAAGAACTCCAGCGCCGCGAGCGCCTCGCCCGCGTTCTTTGCGTGCCTGCGTATGAGGATGAAGCTCGCGCCCGTGATCGGCCAGCTTTCGGCGCCGGGCTGGTCGACGAGAACCAGCGAGTAGTGGTTCGCGCTCGACCAGTCGGCGTTCGCGGCCGCCGCCTGGAACGCCGCGATGCTCGGCGCGACCGTGTTGCCGTCGCGGTTCACGAGCCTCGCGTAGGGCATGCCGGTCTGCTTGACGAACGCATATTCGACGTAGCCGATCGCCCCGGCCGTGCGGCCGGCCATGTTCGCGACGCCCTCGTTGCCCTTGGAGCCGAATCCGACGGGCCAGGCCACTGACGTATTCGCGCCGACCTTGGCGTTGAACTCGGGGCTCGCGCTCGACAAGTAGCTCGTGAAAAGGAAGTTCGTGCCCGACCCGTCCGAGCGGTAGACGGGTGCGACGAATTGGTTCGGCAGCTCGAGGCCCGGATTGAGCTTCTTGATGCGCGCGTCGTTCCACTTCTTGATTTCGCCCAAGTAGATGGCGGCGAGCGTCGCGCCGTCGAGCACGAGCTCGCCCGGCTTAACGCCCTTGACGTTGGCGACCGGAACGACTCCGCCGACGATCATCGGCCATTGGACGAGCCCGCTCGCGTCGAGCTCCGCCGATTGCAGGGGCTTGTCCGTAGCGCCGAACGTCACGGTCCCCGCCTGCACTTGCTTGATGCCGCCCCCGGAGCCGATCGGCTGATAGTTGACCCGGACACCGGTTTGCCGCATGTACGCCTCGGCCCACTTTGCATAGACGGGATAGGGGAAGGTCGCGCCTGCGCCGGAGATATCGAACGCAGGCGCCGCCTGCCCCGCGCCCCCGGCGGCGAGCGCGAGCAACAGAGCCGCAGAACGGTTCACTAGTCGCGTCACGAGTCTCGTCAAGCTTCCCTGTCCTCCGTGCAGTGCCGACCGGCCCAGGCCGCTATTGGGCCCGAGAAATGTTACAGAAGCATGACAGCCGATCCGCGAATGGGCCGCCGGTGAGACCCCGCCCATGCTTTGCGGGAATGCCTTGCGGGTGTTACATTCCGCAGACCGAAGAGCCCGATGGCGGAGGCGATTCGGTAACTTCAGTCGAAACTGTGACGCTCGTCATGCGATCGCCCCTTGGTGCACGCATACTGCGCGCGTTTTTTCGACACTCAACATAACAACTAACGATGAAAAAGGCCGAGATTTTACGCATCCCCGGGGCCAGGACCGGAGTCTTCCAAGCAGCCGTCACCGCCCGCGACACGCAGCCCGTTACGCCGGAAGGATGGGATCCTTACGAAGTCTGGCGAACACGGGTCTTGCTGCCCAGGCTGGAAGGTGAAGTGCCGAAGACGACAGGTTCCGGGGCGCCCGCCACGGGCGAGCGACGCGACGACCGCAACGATTCGTTGCGGCGATCCGCGTAGCTCGCCCACTTAGGACGGCCGCTTCCGGCCGCCGCGCTCTAAGCCGGCCTCCAACAGTAGGTATTGCGCCCCACGACTCGCTCGGGGCCGATCCTCCGCCCGCTCATCGCTCCTCGCTCCATCTCACTCGGCAGCCGGATCGCCGAACCTCTATGCTGGTCATTGACTTCGGGCCCGCGCTCGCGCGGCGCGCATCGCAGGAGACATCGATGGAGCAATCGAACGGCGCCGCCGGGCGCCTCTCGCTCGTCCACCCCATCATCCAAGCGCCGATGGCGGGCGGTGCCGACACGCCTGCCCTCGTCGCGGCCGTGAGCGAAGCGGGCGGAATCGGCTTCATCGGCGCGGCTTACCTCTCGCCGGCGCAGATTCTCGAGGCCGCGAGAGCGGTTCGAGAACGCACGTCGCGGCCTTTCGGCATCAATCTCTTCGCGCCGCAGCCGGCGCCGCAGGCGCGCGGCATCGAGCGGGCGATCAGGCGCGTGGCGCCGTACTACGAGGAGCTCGGGTTGCCCCCGCCCGCACCTCCCGCCGTGCGGAGCCTCCCGTTCGACGAGCAGATCGCGGCCTGCATCGAGAGCGGCGCCGCCGCCTTCAGCTTCACGTTCGGCGTGCCGCCGCCCGACACAATCGCGGCCGTCAAGTCCGCCGGGCTGTTTGTGCTCGGCACGGCGACGAGCGTCGAAGAAGCCGTCCTCCTCGAGAAGGCGGGCGTCGACGCCGTCGTCGCGCAGGGCGTCGAGGCCGGCGGACACCGCGGAACCTTCGTCGGGGACTTCGGCAGCGCGATGATCGGCACGATGGCGCTCGTTCCTCAGGTCGCGGACGCGGTGCGCGTTCCGGTCGTCGCCTCGGGCGGCATCATGGACGGACGCGGCATCGCCGCCGCCGTCGCGCTCGGCGCGAGCGCCGTGCAGATGGGCACGGCTTTCCTGACGAGCGACGAAGCGGGGATTCCCGAGGCCTACAAGCAGCAAATTGTCGGAGCGACCGAGCGCGACACGCGAGTCACGACGGCGTTTTCGGGACGGCCCGCGCGCGGCATCGTCAATCGCTTCATGACGGAAGTCGACGCCGGCGCCCATGCCGACGAGATCCTCCCCTTCCCGCTGCAGAACGCGCTCACGCGGCCGTTGCGCACAGAGGCGGCGAAGCGCGGGCGAGCGGAGTTCCTTTCGTTGTGGGCCGGACAAGGGGCGCGCATGGCGCGGCGAATGCCGGCCGCGCGGCTCGTCGCGGCGCTCGCGGAGGAGATAGAAGCAACCTTTCGTCGGGTCGCGGGCGCGCGGCCGTTAAGCTGAAGGATAAGGACCTACGCGCTGGTGCCCGAGGCCGGACTCGAACCGGCACGGCCTTGCGGCCAGCGGATTTTAAGTCCGCTGCGTCTACCTTTCCGCCACCCGGGCATACCCCTCGAGCCTGTTTCCGACGAGCGCGCTTTCATCGGATCGGCAGCGCATTATATGCGCCGGTCGTTGTCTTCGAGGCGATTTGCCGCCTCGAGGAGCGCTCGCCGGCGCTCTGCATCGGTCGCGAAAAGCCGGGCAGCAAGTGACGTGCCACGCAGGTGCTCCGCCGACGAGCAAGGCCCGTTGGGTCACCGCCCCGCATTGAAGAAAAGCGCTAAAGAATCGCTCCTTCAGCCCAATTTGCATTGCGCGCCGGAATCGCGCGCGCTCCAATGAAGGAGTCGAGTAACTTCTCTATCTAGCGATCAAGCTCGTCGAGCGTTGCGTGTCCGAGCAGATTCCAGCGACACATGCACTCTCATTGCCCTACGTCGTTCTCGTTCGCATCCACGTGGAGAAGCCGGCGCTCTCCCGGGCTCCCCTTCGTGCGCGAAGGCCGCTGCGCGCCCCGCTTCCTCTCGGCGCCCCGAAACCGGCGCCGTCGCCGCCTCGCCTTCGCGTTCCAATTCGTGGAAGCGCTCGCGCTGCTCCTCTTCATCGCCGCCGTCTCTCCCGCCGCCGGCGAGACCGCGCCCGGACGCATCTACGTGCGGCGCATCGAGTTCGAGGGCGTCGTCAACATCAACGACGAGGTGCTGCGGCGCGAGATGCTCCAGCTCGAGGGCACCTACTTGAACACGAGTGCGCTCGATGCCTCCCTGCGGCGCCTCGAGCGCCTGCCCTACGTTCAAAGCGCGCGCGCGAGGCTCGAGCCTGTGCCCGGCGAGCCCGACGTCGTCGACGTCGTCGTCACGATCACGCAGACGCCCGCGCGGCGGTATGGCGGCGGGGGGGGCTACTCGCCGTCGGAGCTCGGGAGCCTGCACGCCTACTTCGTCAACGAAAATCTCTTCGGGACGGGCCGGCGGTTCGCCTTCACGCTCGAAGGCGGCGAGCTTCGCGACGTCGGAGAGCTTTCCTTCTCCGATCCCTACGCGCGCCCCTCGGGCGTCGCCAGAACCCTGCGGTTCTCGTCCCGCAGAATCAGCGCGCCGGCCGCGAACGCTTCGAGCCTCGACGCGAAGATCGACAGCGCTGGCGTCGAATACGGCTATGCGATCGGGCAGCCCGTCGAGCGCCCGCTGCTGCCGAAGCAGCCGCAGTCGCCGTTCCAGACGGATCTCGGCGAGACGAATCAGCGCGTCCGGTATGGGCTCGCCGCGCACCGCGTTTCGCTGACGGCGCCGCTCGCTTCGAGCCCGCAGCTCCTCGACTGGATCGCTCGCAACGGCACCGCGAACGGCGCAGCCGGCGCGAGCTCCACGCGATTCACGGAGATCGGGCTCACATTCGATTGGCGCTTCGACACGCGAGACCGAGTGCGCTTCACCTCGAGCGGGCTCGAGCAAGACCTCAGCGTCCAAGGTGCGGCGCCGGGCGGCGACGTCGAGTATTTCATCGCCGACTACGAGGCCTCGAAGCACTGGCCGCTCAACGACCGCTGGACCGCAGGCCTACACGCGCACGCCGGCTTCGGCGCCGCGTACGGCGGCCGCACGTCTTCCCTGCCGCCGTATCTGAACTTTTTCGCCGGCGGGGTCGACAGCGTGCGCGGCTACAAGGCGAATACGCTAGGGCCGCTGGACGGTCTCGGTCATCCGTACGGCGGCAACTTGCTTCTCACGACCCAATTCGAGCTCTTGACCGAATGGCCCCGAAAATGGCGCGACCGCGTGCGCGTCGGTTTCTTCTTCGACGCCGGGAACGTCTTCTCGACAGAGGACGTCGAGTTCCTCGACTCGCAGGGCCGGGCGCTCGACTACGGCTTCGACTGGTCCGAGATCAGGCGCTCGGCGGGCGTGACGGCGCGCGTCCAGCTCCCGGTCGGGGAGCTCGAGCTCAGCTACGGAATCGCGCTCGGCGCACACGACGACGATTCGGATTTCTTCCCGAAGGATCAACTCGAACGCTTTCAGCTCGGGATCCACGTCGACTTTTGAGACGTTCGGCCGCCGAAGCGGCGGACCGGCCGAGATGCGCGTGACGTGGAGCACAGATCCATTTAGATCGACAATGTAGCTTGGTACGCGTTGGACGGCTCCCCGCCCCCTCCGACATGCTAACCGTGGACTTCCCCTGGGGAGCCGTTCAACGTCCACTTCACGGCGTGCCGCGGCGCCCGCCCGGCGCGGCAATCACGCGAGCAGCTCTTCCTCGGTATACGAGCCGCGAATGAACTCCGCTAGCTCGCGGCGTGCGCCCGTGAAGTCCGTGCGGGCCGGCATCGCGAGGTCCTCGTGGCTCTCTTCGAGCGCGAGCATGCGCCGCAGCAGCTCGACCTGCCGCTTGAGAACGCCTTTCGCGTCGCCGTCGGTTCCCGTGCGCCGATTAGAGCGGAGATGGCGCACGAGCTGATCGGACGCCTCGCCTTCGAAGAGGCCGATCGTCGATTGCAGGATATTGAGCACCGCGAACAGAGCGTCCATCGCGAGCACCGCCTCGCCGTGCTCCGCGGCCCCTTCGTCGAGACGTTGGAAGGCGAGCTCGCAATGCGTGAGCGCGCCGTAGAGGGCGACGAGCGATCGCGCGGGCAGCACGCCCCGCGGCGGCGACTCGCCGCACCGCTTCTCGATGAGATACGTAAGCTCCGACCACACGTTCGCAGCCTCCGCCTGGGTCCGACACGAGAGGCAAGAGGCATGCCATCTGTCACGAACACCGCTCGCCGCTCGTCTAGCCCGGCGAGCAACCAACACCGACAATTGCACGCATGGACGAACGAACGGCGACCTTCGAGCAGCATCGCCCCAAGCTATACGGCATCGCGTACCGCATGCTCGGCACGCGCGCCGACGCCGAGGACATGCTCCAAGAGACGTATCTGCGCTGGCATCAGACCGATCTCGAGCGCGTGAGAAGCCCCGAGGCTTGGCTCACGACGATCATCGCGCGGCTCTGCATCGATCGGCTTCGCTCCGCGCACAGCGAGCGCGCGGCCTACTCGGGTCCGTGGCTTCCGGAGCCGCTCGTCGGTGCGGACGCCCCGATGCCCGAGGCGCAATCCGAGCTCGCGAGCGACCTTTCCGTCGCCTTCCTCGTCGTTCTCGAGCGCCTCGCCCCGAACGAGCGTGCGGCGTTCCTGCTGCACGACGTCTTCGACTGCGACTACTCGGAGGTCGCGCAGATCCTCGGCAAGAGCGAGCCGACCTGCCGCCAGATCGTGCATCGCGCCCGAGAGCGCGTTCGCCGCGAGCGGCCGAGGTTTCAGGTCAGCGAGACGGCGAGGCGGCGGTTGCTCGAGCGGCTCATCGCCGCCGTGCAAACGGCGGACCGAGAAGCCCTGCTCGCGCTGTTCGCAGAAGACGCGACGTGGACGGCGGACGGCGGCGGCAAGACGCCTGCGGCGAGCAAGGTCCTCCAGGGCGGCGCTCGCGTCGCGAAGCTCGTCTTCGGCCTCGCGCGCCACCTCGCCCGCCGGAAACGCGGGCGCTACACGTTTCATCTCGTGCCGATCAACGGCGAGACCGGCATCCTGACGTGCCTCGACGGGCAACCGGCGATGGCGCTCTCGATCATGACGGACGGCGTCCGCATCCTCGCCGGCTACAACGTCGTGAATCCGGAGAAGCTGCAGCGCGTCGCGGCCACGGCTGCCGTCAAAACCGCTTCGCGATGCTCAAGTCCGCCCACGTGAACGCGCGGGCGCCGCGGCCGGTCTCGATCTCCGGGGTCTGTCGCCGCAAGATGTAGCTGACCGCGAGGTTGTTCTTGAAGACGACGTCGATCCCGAGCCAGCCTTCCAGCAGAAGATGGTCGACCTCCGACGACGAGTAAGCCACGTCGCTGTCGCGGAACTGACCCTGAATGAAGCTGTTGTATAACCGAGCGCGCAGCTTCACGCCGCCCGAAAGCTGAAACGTCGTCCTGTCCGTGCGCGACGGATGCCGGCGGCCGGTCACGACGGGCTGCCCCGCATAG
The DNA here is from genome assembly GCA_035760685.1 of Gammaproteobacteria bacterium. Taxonomy (GTDB): domain Bacteria; phylum Pseudomonadota; class Gammaproteobacteria; order Steroidobacterales; family Rariloculaceae; genus ZC4RG20. The sequence goes on from DASTSM010000419.1 coordinate 21,048, forward strand.
TCGCCGGACTCCGTCGAAGACTCCCACCAGGGCACGCCCGTGTTGCCCCAGCGGAACGCGATCTCCGCGTTCGTCTCCGTCAGGTAACCGACGCTCGCCTCCGTGTCGAAGCGAATCGCAAAGGGGTGCGGGCCGGCCCGGCCGGCGGCGAGCAGCTGATAGCGCGACACGGCATAGCGTAGCGTCGGCTCGCCGCCCGCCGAAATCTGATGCCCGTAGCCCATCGGCTCCTGGTCCTGGAACAGCGCGTGGACGCCGCGGTGAATCTGCGCGGCGAGCGGCAGCCCGAGCAAACCGACGGTCAGGGTCGACTGAATGGCGACGTTCTCCTCGGGGGCGTGCGAAAGGCGCGAGCTCGAGAGGTACAGCAAGCTCGCGTAAGGCCGATCGTCGGTCACGGGCTCTTCCGCGTGCAGATCCTGCGGCGTGAAGAGCAGCAGTCCGACCTGAAGCGCCGGTGTCGTCTGCGCATCCAGGCCGAGCCGGCCGCCGACGCCGAGCTTGTCGTCGATCCAACCCAAGGGCTTGGTCAGCCCCCAGCGGTAGTTCCGGACGTCGTCGCCCGAGAGCGTGAACGCGATGCCGCCCGTGTAGTCGCGATCGTTGCGCGTAAACGCGAAGAGATCGTTGTCGAGATGCAGCGACCAGCGCCGCTCGATCGGATCTGAGTCGTCGGAGAAGCCGTCGCGAGCGGTGCGGCGCGCGCCGTCGAACAAGCCGTCGCGAGCGGCACCGAACGCATCGTCGAGAGCCGCGCCGAACGCGCCGTCGAGAGCGTCGCCGAACGCGCCGTCGAGAGCCGCGCCGAGTCCCGGCGCCCAGGCTGCTCCCGGGACGGCCGGAGTCGACGAATAGACTGCCGGCCGGTCAGAACTGAGCGGCTCTCCTGCTTCGACGCGGGCCGCGAACGATGCCGCCGTCAACAGCAAACCGAAAAGCCGCCAAGAACGTCTTGCCAATCCCGCCGTCATTGTTCTTCACGCGCTGCCTTGCGCTGCGGATCCGCCCCGAAGCCTTGGGCGGACACTTCCGTCCGCAATGCGTCTTTTCCCTTAAAGCATGCTACGGTCGTTCCCGCTTGCAAAGACGGTGTGCGCGCCTCCTTTCATTGCCGGTAATGCCTTGAAGCCGCGACGGGCGCTCCGCTCTCAGGCCGCGGTCGGCACCCACTCGCTCCACTCTCAAGCCGCGGGCGGGGCGGCTTCCCACCCGCCCCCGAGCGCCTTGTAGATCGCGACCACGCTCGTGTTCAGTTGCGCTTCCGCAGCAGCGACCGCGTCGGCCGCCTCGAGCTCCGTCCGTTCGGCGTCGAGCAGGCGCAGGAAATCGAGCGCACCCTCGCGGTACTGCACGCGTGCGAGGTCGGCGGCCCGGTGCGAGGCGTCCGCCTGCTCGACGAGCGACGCGAGCCTCGCGCGCTGCTGCGCATAGCCGACGAAGGCGTTCTGCGTCTCCTCGAGCGCGCCGAGCACCGTGCGCTCGTAGACTGCGAGCGCCTCGTCGACGCGCGCTTCCGAGACGCGCAGCTCGGCGCGCTGTGCGCCGAGGTCGAACCCGGTCCAGCGCAGCACGGGCGACGTCGTCCAGGCCCTGCTCGCCGCTTCGCCTAGCTCGCTCGCGTCGCCCGCGATGAAGCCGAGGAACCCGGTCAGCGTCACGCGCGGGAAGAGATCCGCCTTCGCGACGCCGACGCGCGCCGTGGCGGCCGCGAGCTCGCGCTCCGCTGCTCGCACGTCGGGACGCCGGCGCAGCAGATCCTCGGGCGCGCCGACGGCGAGCGTCGTCAGGTGCGGCGGCATCTCGACGTACTCGAGCTCGGCGTCGAGCTCGCCCGGCCGCTCGCCGAGCAGCACGGCGAGCCGGTGCGCGGCCGCTCTCTCCGCGGCGACGAGCGGCGGAATGTCGGCCTCCGTCGCGTCCAGCCGCGCTTCCGCGCTCGCGACATCGAGCTCGTCGCCGCGGCCGAGCTGGTAGCGCACACGCGTGAGCCGGAGCGTCTCGCGCAGATTCACGAGGTTGTCCTGCGCGACCCGGAGCCGCTTCTGGGCGCCGCGAAGCTCGATGTACGTGCTCGCGACCTCGGCCGCGACGAGCACTTGCGCATCGTGCAGGCGCGCCTCGGCCGCTTGCGCGTCGTTCCTCGCCGCCTGCGCGCCGCGGCGCGCGCGCCCGAAGAAGTCGAGCTCCCACGAGACGGACAGACCCGCCTGATAGGTATCGGACTCGATGCGGTCGTTACCGAGCCGGTCGCCGAAACCGGGGATCTGCGCGTCCTGCCGCTGGCTCGAGATTGCGACCGGCGCGCTCGGCCAGCGCGCGCGCTCGCTCTTGCTGAGCAGCGCGCGCGCTTGCGTGAGCCGGGCCGCGGCCACGCGCACGTCGAGGTCGCCGCCGAGGGCGCGCCGGACGAGACTGTCGAGCTCGGGGTCGCCGAACTGAGACCACCAGGCGGCCTCGAGCGGCTCGCCGAGGAGTGCGCCGACGGGCGCCTCCTCGAACGTCGCGGGCGGGGTCTGCGGCGCGACGTACGTCGGACCCGCCGCGCAGCCTGCGACCGTCAGCGTAGCCGCCGCCACCGCGGCCGCGCGCCGCGCGCGCCTCGCGCGCCGGCGCCTCTTGACGGAGAACGCGAGCGTGAGGCGCCGCACGACCCAGTAGAAGATCGGCGTCAGCAGCAGACCGAACAACGTCACGCCGATCATTCCGCCGAACACCGCGACGCCCATGGCGCGGCGCATCTCCGAGCCCGCGCCCGTCGAGAGCACGAGCGGCACGACGCCGGCCGTGAACGCGATCGAGGTCATGAGGATCGGCCGGAGCCTCAGGCGGCACGCCTCGAGCACGGCCTCGCGCGTCGTCGCCCCCGCGGCCTCGCGCACGCGCGCGAACTCGACGATGAGGATCGCGTTCTTGCACGCGAGACCGACGAGCACGATGAGGCCGATCTGCGTGAAGACGTTGTTGTCGCCGCCGGACAGCGCGACGCCCGCGATCGCGGAAAGCAACGTCATCGGCACGATGAGGATCACGACGAGCGGCAACGTGAAGCTCTCGTAGAGCGCCGCGAGCGCGAGGAAAACGAGCAGCACGCTGAGCGGGAACACCCAGAGCCCGGCATGCCCCGCGAGCAGCTGCTGATACGCGAGCTCCGTCCATTCGTACGTCATGCCGTTCGGCAGCTCCGCGCTCGCGAGCTTCTCGATCGCGGCCTCGGCCTCGCCCGACGAGTGCCCGGGCGAGGGCCCCCCGGTGATCTCGGCCGACGGGTAGCCGTTGTAATGCATGACCTGGTCCGGTCCCGCGCTCTGCTCGAGCGTGACGAAGGCGCCGAGCGGCACCATCTCGCCCGATGCGTTCCTGACCTTGAGCTGCAGCAGGTCCTCGGGCTCGAGCCGGAAGCGCTGATCGGCCTGCGCGTTGACCTGGTACGTGCGGCCGAAGCGGTTGAAGTCGTTGACGTAGAGCGAGCCGAGATAGATCTGCATCGTCTCGAAGATGTCGGAGAGCGAAACGCCCTGCGCCTGCGCCTTGTCCCGATCGACGTCGGCGTGGAGCTGCGGCACGTTGATCTGGAAGCTCGAGAAGACGTCCTTGAGCACGGGCGTCTGCCACCCCTGCCCCACGAGCTTCTGGGTCTCGCCGTAGAGCGTCTCGAAGCCGAGCCCCGCGCGGTCCTCGATCTGCGCCTTGAAGCCGCCGATCGTGCCGAGGCCCTGGATCGCGGGCGGCGGGAACACGGCGATGTAGGCGTCCTGTATCGATGCGAACTTGGCGTTGAGCGCGCCCGCGATGTCCCACGCCGAGCGCTTGGGCCCCTGCTCCTTCTTCTCGAAATCGCGCAGCGCAATGAACGCGATGCCGACGTTCGTGCCGTTCACGAATCCGTTCACGGACAGGCCCGGGAACTCGACCGTGTGCGCGACGCCGGGCTCGGCGAGCGCGATGTCGCTCATGCGCCGAATCACGGCCTCCGTGCGGTCGAGCGTCGCGGCCTCCGGCAGCTGCGCGTACGCGACGAGGTACTCCTTGTCCTGCTGAGGAATGAAACCGCGCGGCACGTTCGAGAAGCCGAACCAAGTCAGCGCGATGAGACCCGCGTAGACCGCGACCGCGATGCCGGATCGGCGCAGCAGGCGTCCCGCGACCCCGACGTAGCCGTGCGACGAGCGTTCGAAGAGCCGATTGAACGGCTTGAGCAGCCAGCCGAAGACCGCGTCGATGCCGCGCTGCAGCCGATCGCGCGGCGCGCCGTGCGGCGGCAGCAGCACGGCCGACAGCGCGGGCGACAAGGTCAGGGAGTTGAACGCCGAGATCACGGTGCTGATCGCGATCGTGAGCGCGAACTGGCTGTAGAACTCGCCCGTGAGGCCGCTGATGAAGGCCGTCGGCACGAACACGGCGATGAGCACGGCCGAGATCGCGATGATCGGGCTCGTGACCTCGCGCATGGCCTGCTTGGCCGCCTCGACCGGCGTGAGCCCGTTCGAGATGTTGCGCTCGACGTTCTCGACGACCACGATCGCGTCGTCGACGACGATGCCGATCGCGAGCACGAGCCCGAAGAGCGAGAGCGCGTTCAGCGAGAAGCCGAAGAGGTGCATGACCGCGAGCGTGCCGACGAGCGAAACCGGCACCGCGGCGAGCGGGATCACCGACGCGCGCCAGGTCTGAAGGAACAGCAGCACGACGACCACGACGAGCGCGAGCGCCTCGAGGAGCGTCTCGACGACGGCGCGGATCGACTCGCGCACGAACTGCGTCGGGTCGTAAACGATGCGGTAGTCGACGCCTTCAGGGAAGCTGCGCGCGAGCTCCGCCATCTTGGCCCGGACCTGATTCGAGATGTCGATCGCGTTGCTGCCGGGCTGCTGGAAGATCGCGATCGCGGCGGCCGGCTCGTTGTCGAGCAGCGAGCGCAGCGCGTACGTGCTCGCGCCGAGCTCGACCCGAGCGACGTCCTTGAGCCGCACGATCTGCCCTTGCTCGCCCGTCTTGATGACGACGTTCTCGAACTGCTCCGCGGTCTCGAGCCGGCCCTGCGTGTCGATGAGGAGCTGAAACTGCGCCGAGCTCGAGGCGGGCGGCGCGCCGAGCTGGCCCGCCGCGACCTGCACGTTCTGCCGGCGGATCGCGCTCACGACGTCGCTCGCCGTGAGACCGAGCGCCGCGACCTTCTCGGGGTCGAGCCAGACGCGCATCGAGTACTCGCCCGCGCCGAAGACGCGCGCCTCGCCGACGCCCGAAATCCGCGCGAGCTCGTCGCGGACGCGCAGCGTCGCGTAGTTCGAGAGGTAGAGCATGTCGTAGCGCTGATCGGGCGAGACGAGGTGCACGAGCAG
>DASTSM010000420.1:0-35486 GCA_035760685.1 Gammaproteobacteria bacterium
AAGGTATCGATCGCCGCGGTCGTCTACGAGTTCGGCGAGACGGTAGATGCGTTGCTCGCGCGTCTCGAACGGACGCTGTACGTCGGGAAGCAGTTCGGCCGAGGCCGGATCGAGATCGCTCCGTCCGGCGGGTGGGAGCGCGCGGCGCGCACGCTTTCGGTCGTCGGCGGCTCTCGCTGATCGGCGCGTCACTTCCCGATACAAAAGCTCGAGAAGATCTCGCCGAGCAGATCGTCGCTCGAAAGCTCGCCCGTGAGCTCGGCGAGCGCGGCTTGCGCCCCGCGAAGCTCTTCCGCGGCGATCTCGAGCGCTCCGTAGATCTCGCCCCTCGCCGCGCGCACGTGCGCGGTGGCGCGCTCGAGCGCCGTCACGTGACGGCGCCGCGCGGAGAACGTTCCCGCCGCTTCCGGCACGAAGCCCGCGACCGTCTTGAGATGAGCCCGGACGAGATCGATGCCGTCGCCGGTCAGCGCCGAGATCTCGAGGATCGGAGCTTGCGCGGCTTCGAATGCCCGGGGCGGAGCGCCGACGAGATCGATCTTGTTGCGCAGCACGCTGAACGGCACCTCGTTGGGCACTTCCGCACGCGCGCTCGCGATCGCTTGCGCGAGCTCCTCGCGCGCGTCGCTGACCCAGAGAACGCGGTCCGCCCGCTCGAGCGCACGCTGTGCCCGCAGAATGCCTTCGGCCTCGACGGCGTCGCTCGCTTCCCTGAGCCCCGCCGTATCGACGAGGTGCACGGGCAGCCCGTCGAGCGACAGGTGCTCGTGCAGCGTGTCGCGCGTGGTGCCGGGAACGCTCGTGACGATCGCGGCGTCGTGCCCGGCGAGCCGGTTCATGAGGCTCGACTTGCCTGCGTTCGGAGCGCCCGCAATGACGACGTTTAGCCCGTCTCGCAAAACGCGGCCCTCGGCTGCGCTCGCGACGAGGCGCTCGAGGCGGCGGAGCAGCGCATCGAGACCCAAAGCGATGCGAGTCGCGGAGTCCCGGTCGATCTCCTCGTCGGGGAAGTCGAGCCACGCCTCGACCTGCACGCGCTGCGCCGTGAGCTCCGCCTGCGCCGCGTCGACGGCTTCCGAGAAGCGCCCGCTCAGCGATCGCAGAGCCGCCTGCGCCGCATGGCGCGAGCCGCTCGCGATGAGGTCCGCGACGGCTTCGGCCTGGGCGAGGTCGAGCTTGTCGTTCAGGAAGGCGCGCAGCGTGAACTCGCCGGGCTCGGCAGGGCGGGCGCCGTGGGCATAGAGCGTCTCGAGGAGCCAATCCGTCACGACCGGGCTGCCGTGGACTTGCAGCTCCACGACGTCCTCCCCCGTATACGATCGAGGAGCCGGAAAGACGAGCACGAGGCCTCGATCGATGCGCTCCCCGTCGAGGCCGACGAGGTCGCAGAGCGCGGCGCGGCGCGGCTGCACATCGATGCCCGCGACGCGTCGCGCGATGGACAGGGCGTCGCGGCCCGAAAGCCGGATCACTGCGACGGCGGCCGCGCCCGGGGCCGTCGCGAGGGCTGCGATCGTGTCGTCGCGAAGCGTCTTCAATGGGCTCGTTCGGCTTCCTTCGTGACGACCTTGTTGATGCGCCACTGCTGGAGGATGCCGAGCGATGTATTCGTGAGCCAGTAGAGCACGAGGCCCGATGGGAACAGCGCGAAGAACGCCGTCATCGCGATCGGCATGAACTGCATGACCCGCGCCTGCATGGGATCGGGCGGAGGCGGATTCAGCCGCGTCTGAAGGAACATCGCCGCGCCGTTCAGCAGCGGCAAAACAAAGTAGGGATCGCGCGAGGAGAGATCGCTGATCCAGAGCATGAAGGGCGCCTGGCGCATCTCGACGCTCTCGATGAGCACCCAGTAGAAGGCGAAGAAGAACGGCATCTGGATGATCAGCGGGAGGCAGCCGGCCGCCGGGTTGACCTTCTCCTTGCGATAAAGCTCCATCATCGCTTGGCTCAGCGCCTGGCGATCGTCCTTGAAGCGCTCCTGAAGCGCCTTGATGCGCGGCTGGAGCCTGCGCATCTTCGCCATCGACCGGCCGCTCGTCTCGGTGAGCTTGTAGAAGACGAGCTTGATGAGCATCGTGCAGATCACGATGGCCCAGCCCCAGTTGCCGGTCAGGTTCTCGATGTAGGACAGGATCGAGAACAGCGGCCGGGCGAGAAACGTGAGCCTGCCGTAGTCGACGGTGCGCCACAGCTCGTCGCCGATCTCGCTGAGCTGGTCTTGAAGCTTCGGCCCGATGAAAAGCGTGAACGGAAAATCGTGCGCAGTGCCGGGCGCGACGGTCGTGACGGGAGTGACCGCGCTGATGCGCCATTGCTGATCGCGGGCCGATGCCTCGTAACGGACCGGCTGGTCGGCCGGGGGAACGATGGCGCCGACGAAGTGATGCTGAATGCCCGCAAACCAGCCGTTGGTATAGGTGCCGGTGACCGGCTCCTTGGCCAGATCCTCCACCTTGAGCCGTCTGTACTCGTCGCCGTTGTAGAGGACCGGTCCTTTAAACGAGTAGCTGTCGATCGAACCTATGTGCCGTTCGACTTTCGTGTGCAGACGCACCATTTGCGCGTAGGAAGCGCCCGTCCAGGGCATGGCGCTCTTGTTGTCGAGCCGCATGTCGAGGTCGATGCGATAGGAGCCGCGCCGGAACGTATAGATCTTGCTCGCGCCCATGGAGTCGGGATTCACCCAGTCGAGCTCGACGACGAGCTCGTCCTGATCGGTGCCGAGGGAATACGCGTCGCTCGATGCGCGGTAATTGGCGAGATGGTCGGGCGAGGCCGGCGCATCCTTGCTGCTCAAGCCCGTCTGATACACCCAGCGATCCTGCGGCTCGTAGTCGAGCAGACGAACGGGAACGTTGGGCTGATTCTTGTGCAAGGGATATTTCGGAAGGTCGACGCGGACGATGTCGCCGCCGTGCGTGTCGATCAAGAGGTCGAGAACATCGGTCCGGATGTGGATCGGCGCCGCCGGCGCGCGCGAAGGAGGCAGCTCCGCGGCAGGTGCGGCGCCGCCGTTTCCCTGCGCCTGCTCGGCGCCGGAGCCGGCGGGCGGCGCCCCCTCGATCGCGGGCGGAGACTCGGGTTCGTGCGGCGCGGGTTGCGTCGTGGCCGGGCCCTGCTTCGGGGCGTGATCGGAAACGTACGCGCTGTAGTTGAGCCACAGCATCGCGATGAGTCCGACCCAGAGAAACAGACGGACGTTATCCATCGAGGTCGTCCGTGCGCCGTGCGACGTCCGTGCGCGACGGCGGCGCGCCTTTCGACAGCTTGGCGAAGTGCGCGGCGAGGCTGGCTCGCAGTGCGGGACGGGCCGCAGCAGCGGCGTCCGCGCGGGCGAGGATCACGAAGTCTAGCGGGGGCAAGCTTTGTTTCCGGAACGTTTCGCGTGCGATTCGCTTGAGTTTGTTTCTATCCACTGCGCGGCTCGCCGCTTTCCTGGAGATGGCCAACCCTAGCCGCGCGGCGCCGAGCTCGTTCTGCCGGGCGAGAACCGTGAAGTAGCGATCCGAGGATCGTGCGGGGTTCGCGAAGACGCGGCTGTAGTCGTGCGAGCGGCGCAGGCGTTTTGCGGGCGGGAATCCTGCCGAGCCGGGAGTCAACGCCGTGCCGGCCGAGCGGACCGGCGCCTTCAGCGCGGCGTCAGACGCGCTCGCCCTTTCGCACGGCGACGCTTGAGCACATCGCGGCCGCCGCGAGTGGCCATGCGGGCGCGGAACCCGTGGGTGCGCTTGCGGCGCAGTCGGCTCGGTTGGAACGTTCTCTTCATGGCCTGTGACCCTGGCGTCAAAAAGTGCGGGAAAACAACGAGATAGTGCGATCAGCGAAACGCGGAACTGTACGCGGGCGAGACTCGAGTGTCAATAGCGGGCGACATCGAGATGCTGTGGATAACCGGGCGCCGCTCGTATTAGACTCCCTTTTCCCTGGGCCATGCCCACCCCTACCCGAGCATCAGAACCAATCGTGGCAGAGAACTCGACGGCCCTCGCCTCGTCGTGGAAGCAGTGCATCAGAATGCTCGAGTCGGAGCTCTCGGACCAGCAGATGAACACCTGGATCCGATGTCTGCAGCCCGTGGAGGAAGAAGGAAAAATCAAGCTGCTCGCTCCGAACCGTTTCGTCGTGGATTGGGTGCAGACGCACTGCCTCGAGCAGATTCGGCGGTGGTGGCATGAGCATTGGACGGACGTCGCATCGGTCGTGCTCGAGGTCGGCTCACGAGCTCGCGGCGCCATTGCGGCGCCCGCCCCGGAGCCCGACCAAAGGACGCCGGGCGCTCACGCTCTCGGCAGCCGCCTCAACAATGCGTTCACTTTCGAGAGCTTCGTCGAGGGCAAGAGCAATCAGCTCGGGCGCGCCGCTGCGCTGCAGGTCGGGCAAAACCCCGGCACGGCGTACAACCCGCTCTTCATCTACGGCGGCGTCGGTCTCGGGAAGACGCACCTCATGCACGCGGTCGGCAACTTGATGCTGCAGCGGGATCCGAGCGCGAAGGTCGCGTACGTGCACTCCGAGCGCTTCGTCGGAGACATGGTCAAGGGCCTTCAGCACAACACGATCGCCGCGTTCAAGCGAACGTACCGCAGCCTCGACGCCCTGCTCATCGACGACATTCAGTTTTTCGCGAACAAGGACCGGTCCCAGGAAGAGTTCTTCCATACGTTCAACGCGTTACTCGAAGGACAGCGGCAGATCGTGCTGACCTGCGACCGATATCCGAAAGAGGTCTCGGGACTCGAGGAGCGGCTCAAATCCCGTTTCGGGTGGGGCCTGACCGTGGCCATCGAGCCGCCGGAGCTCGAGACGAGCGTCGCGATTCTCATGAGCAAGGCGGCCGCCGAGCTCGAGGTACTCCCCGAGGAGGTCACTTTCTTCATCGCGCAGCGAATTCGCTCGAACGTTCGCGAGCTCGAGGGCGCGTTGCGCCGCGTCATCGCGAATGCGCGCTTCACGGGCCAGCCCATCACGCTCGACTTCGCCAAGGAGGCGTTGCGCGATCTATTAGCCCTTCAAGACAAGCTCGTGACGGTGGAGAATATTCAAAAAACGGTCGCCGGCTATTTCAAGATCCGAGTGTCCGATTTGCTCTCGAAGAGGCGCAGCCGCTCGATCGCGCGCCCTCGTCAAATGGCCATGGCGCTCGCGAAGGAGCTGACGACTCATAGCTTGCCCGAGATCGGCGACGCCTTCGGGGGCCGGGATCATACGACGGTGCTGCACGCCTGCCGTAGGGTCAAGGCGTTGCGAGAGACGGAGACCCGGGTGGCGGAGGACTATAACAACCTCTTGAGAACCCTGACTGGATAGTTGCGGGCAAGCTGTTGATAAGGCGCGGGTCCGATTTTGTGCACAGACAAGACACAACGCCGCCGTCCTTTGTCCACGTTTTCATTAACGCACATATGTTTGATTTACAAGAAGAAATATGCGTTTTGCAGCGTTTGAGCGCGTGCTAAAAGCAAATACTGGAAGATCATAAATAGGTAATCAATAAATGAAGTTCAGTGCACCGAGGGAAGCGATCTTGAAGCCGCTTCAGGCCGTCATCGGAGTCGTCGAGCGGCGCCAGACGATGCCGATCTTGAGCAACGTGCTGCTGGTCGCTCGGGAGGGAGTGCTGAGCGTGACCGCAACGGATCTCGAGGTCGAGCTCGTTGCGGAAGGAAAGATCGAGGCGGGCTCCTCCGGCGAGACGACGGTGCCGGGCCGTAAGCTCCACGACATCATGCGCGCGCTTCCCGAGGGGGCCAAAGTGGACGTCGCGTTGAGCGGAGACCGATTGACCGTCAAAGCGGGACGAAGTCGATTCACGCTCTCGACCCTGGGGGCAGGCGATTTTCCGACGATCGAGGACATCGCGGCCAAGCAAACCCTCGAGGTCCCGGCGGCGGCACTGCAGAAGCTCTTGCAAAGAACGCATTTCTCGATGGCGCAGCAGGACGTGCGCTATTACCTCAACGGCCTGCTGCTCGAAACCGACGGCAAGAAGCTCAGGGGCGTAGCGACTGACGGACATCGGCTCGCGCTCGCGGAGGTCGAGCTCGAGAAGCCGACGACGCGTGCCGAGCAGGTCATCGTCCCGCGGAAGGGAGTGCTGGAGCTGAACCGGCTTCTGACCGGAGACGGCGGAGTCCAATTGACCTTGGGCGCGAGTCACCTCCGCGCTCAGTTCGACGGGTTGCGGCTCACGTCGAAGCTCATCGACGGGCGGTTCCCTGAGTACGGCCGCGTGATCCCGAAGGACCCGCCGAATGTCTTGATTGCGGACCGCGGCTTACTGCGGCAGGCGTTGCAGCGAGCGGCGATCCTATCGAACGAGAAGTACCGCGGCGTTCGGCTGCAGCTCGGCAACAACAGCGTGGTCATTCAGGCCAACAACCCCGAGCAGGAGGAGGCCGTCGAAACCGTGGAGCTGGAGTATTCCGGTGAGGATCTCGAGATCGGCTTCAACGTGAACTACTTGCTCGACGCGTTGAGTGCGGTCGACGGCGAGCAGGTTTCGCTCGGAGTGACCGATGCGGACTCCAGCTGTTTGATCACGCAACCCGGGCATGAGGACGCGAAATTCGTCGTCATGCCCATGCGCCTATAGGCGAAGGGCAGTGCCGCGTGCCGCTCGAGCGAGTGCGCATCCGCTCGCTCCGCTGCCTGTCCCTCGTGGAGGTGCACCTGGATGCCGAGCGGAATTACGTCTACGGCCCGAACGGGGCCGGGAAAACGAGCTTCCTCGAAGGTCTGTATCTGCTGAGCCGCGGGCGGTCGTTCCGAACGCGGCACACTAAGCGCCTGATTCAGCGCGGCGCCGACGCACTGTCGGTATTCGGAGAGTCGTCCGACGCGCACGGGGCGCGTCGCATCGGCATCGAGGTCGGCGGGGCAGGCTTGACGATTCAAGTGGGCCAGGAGTCGTCCGTCGGGATGGCGGAGCTTGCCCGAATCATCCGGGCGGACATCATCGACCCGAGCGTCCATCGGCTGGTGGAAGGATCTCCGACCGAGCGCCGGCGCTTTCTCGATTGGGGAGCGTTCCACGTGGAACCGACCTTCCTTTCCGCTTGGAGACGGTATCGGCGGGCCCTGAGTCAGCGAAACGCGGCGCTCAAGGCCGGCACGGCCCGCTCCGGGGTCGCTGCGTGGGACGCGCCGCTGTTGGAGGCCGCCGGTGACGTGGACGCGGCTCGACTCGGGTACGTCGAGCGGCTCGGTCCCATCGCCGCGGAGGTCGGACGATCGTTGCTTGGGCAGCCTCTGGGCGTGGAGTACTTCCGGGGCTGGTCTGCCCCGTCGCTCGAGGCGGCGCTTGAATCGTCATGGCGTCGAGACGCCATGACGGGTTTCACGCAGGTCGGTCCCCACCGAGCGGACCTCGTGCTGACGCTCGGGGGTGCTCCGGTCGCCGAGCAAGCGTCTCGGGGCCAGCAAAAGCTTGCTGCGGCGAGCCTCGTGATTGCGCAGGTCCGGGCGTTGGGATCCGCGGAAGGAGACGCGTTGCTGCTGCTCGACGATCCGGCGGCCGAGCTGGACAAAGGGGCTTTAGGGAGACTCCTCGAGATCTTGGCGGACACGCCCGCGCAGCTCGTCTTCACCGGGCTCTCCGAGGCCGAGCTGCCTCCGGTGCCCGGCTTTCCTGTGTTCCACGTGGAACAGGGGCGCCTCGACCGATGGTACAATACCGCAGTTTAGCTGCAGGTCGGTTTCTACATGTCGCAGGACGAATATACTTCCAAGAATATCAAGGTCTTAAAGGGGCTCGAGGCCGTGCGCAAGCGACCCGGCATGTACATCGGGGACACCGACGACGGCACGGGACTGCACCACATGGTCTTCGAGGTCGTCGACAACTCGATCGACGAGGCCCTGGCCGGATATAGCAAGGAAATTTCGGTCACCATCCACCCGGACGAATCTATCACCGTGACCGACGACGGCCGCGGCATTCCCGTCGACATTCATCCCGACGAAGGCCGCTCCGCCGCCGAGGTCATCATGACCGTCCTCCACGCCGGCGGAAAGTTCGACGACAACTCCTACAAGGTCTCGGGCGGTCTGCACGGCGTCGGGGTCTCGGTCGTGAACGCGTTGTCACAGACGCTCGTATTGACGATCTACCGCAACGGGCACGTCTATAGGCAGAGATACAGAATGGGCGAGCCGGAGGCGCCGCTTGCCGAAATCGGTGAAACGACGAAGACCGGCACGACGATTCACTTCCAGCCGAGCCCCGAGATTTTCTCGAATATCGAGTTCGACTACGACACGCTCGCGAAGCGGTTGCGGGAGTTGTCGTTCCTCAACTCCGGCGTCCGCATCACCCTGACGGACGAGCGGGACGAGCGAACCGACACCTTCGAATTCTCGGGCGGCATCAAGGCGTTCGTCACGCATCTGAATCGCAACAAGACGCCGATTCACCCGAGCGTCATCTACTTCGAGGAGAAGCGCGGGAACATTCAGGTGGAAGTCGCTCTGCAGTGGAACGACGGCTACCAGGAAAGCATGTTCTGCTATACGAACAACATTCCGCAGCGGGACGGCGGCACGCACTTGGCTGGATTCCGGGCCGCGATGACGCGAACGCTGAACCAGTACATCGAGAACGAGGGCGTCGCGAAGCGCGAGAAGATCCTGACGACGGGCGACGACGCGAGGGAGGGGCTTACGGCGGTGCTCTCCGTGAAGCTGCCCGATCCGAAGTTCTCGTCCCAAACCAAAGACAAGCTCGTTTCGTCCGAGGTCAAGGCCGTCACGGAATCGATCGTGGGCTCTCAGCTCGAGGCGTTCTTGCTCGAGAATCCGGCCGAAGCCAAGGTCATCGTCGGCAAGATCATCGAAGCGGCGCGAGCGCGAGAGGCGGCTCGCAAGGCTCGCGAGATGACGCGCCGCAAGGGCGCGCTCGACGTCGCCGGTCTTCCGGGGAAGCTGGCCGACTGCCAGGAAAAGGATCCCGCACTCTCGGAGCTTTTCCTCGTCGAGGGCGACTCCGCCGGCGGCTCCGCAAAGCAAGGCCGGGATCGGCGCACTCAGGCCGTCTTGCCGCTCAAGGGCAAGATCCTCAACGTCGAGAAAGCCCGCTTCGACAAGATGCTGCAGTCCACCGAGGTCGCGACCTTGATCACGGCGCTCGGCTGCGGAGTCGGACGAGAAGAGTTCGATCCGAACAACCTGCGCTATCACCGCATCATCATCATGACGGACGCCGACGTCGACGGCTCGCACATTCGAACGCTGCTGCTGACGTTCTTCTATCGACAGATGCCGGAGCTCATCGAGCGCGGGCACGTGTTCATCGCGCAGCCTCCGCTCTACAAGGTCAAGCGCGGCAAGCAGGAACATTATGTAAAAGATGACGCCGAGCTCAACGCGCTGCTCCTCAGCACCGCCGTCGAGGACGCGGAGCTCTATCCAGGCCGCGATGCGTCCCCGATTCGCGGCGAAACGCTGCTAACGCTCGCGCGGCAGTACATGGAGGTCAAGGCGATCATCGAGCGCTGGGGAAAGCGCTACGACACCAACGTCTTGCGGGCCATGATGTGGCTGCCCGAGATCGGCACCGAGCACCTGCAGGACGCCCAGCAGATGCGCGACTGGGCGGAGCGGCTCGAGGAGCGGCTCAAATGGCTGAACGGCACCGGGCCGCGATACCGCGTGCACTATCAGCCCGGTACCGAGGGCGTCGACCCGACGCTCTACGTCACGCGCGAGTACCATGGCGTCACGGCGACGAAGCACTTGCACCCGGGATTTTTCCGATCTCCGGAATACCAGCGAATTGCATCGATCGGCACGCGCCTCAAGGACCTCTTGAGCCCGGGCGCCTACGTCGAGCGCGGCAAGGAGCGCAAGGAAGTCGCGAGCTTTCCGGAAGCGATCGATTGGCTCATGAATCAAGCCAAGCAAGGACAAACCATCCAGCGCTACAAGGGCCTCGGCGAGATGAACCCCGAGCAGCTCTGGGAAACGACGGTGAACCCGGCGACGCGCCGGCTCATGCAGGTACGCATCGAGGATGCCGTGGCCGCGGACGAGATCTTCAGCACGCTGATGGGCGACCAGGTCGAGCCGCGCCGAGACTTCATCGAGCGGAATGCGCTGACGGTGTCGAACCTCGACGTTTAGCCCGATCGGGAGGCGCGGACGCCGACGGAGCCCCGGGCACCGATACTGCCCACGAAGCGACTGCGTCTTCTCATTTGCTGCTCATTCGCTGCTCATTCGCTGCTCTGACGATCCCTCTCGGTCGCGGGCGCCGCCCTCGGCTCGCGCGGCGCGGCCCTCGCTGATCTCCGCGAGCGCGCCTTCGATCCAACGCTGCGCCTCCGCCGTGATCTCGCGAGGATCGCGGCCGGCGGTCGGGATCGGCGGTCCGATTCGCACGCGAATCGTGCCGGGGCGCTTGAGCCAGCCGCGGCGCGGCCAGAATTCTCCGGCGTTGTGCGCGACCGGAACGATCGGCTTGCCGGTGACGGCGGCGAGCAGTGCGCCGCTGATGCCGTAGCGCCGCGTTTGACCCGCGGGCACTCGGGTGCCTTCGGGAAATATCACGACCCAGAAGCCCTCCGCGAGCCTCTTGCGGCCCTGTTCGACGACTTGCTGAACGGCCGCCCGTCCGCCCGAGCGATCGATCGCGATGGGCTTCAAGAGGCGAAGCACCCAGCCCAGGAACGGAACCCACATGAGCTCGCGCTTGAGCACCCACGTCTGGGTCGGAAACAGCCTGAACTGCGCAAGAGTTTCCCATGCAGACGAGTGCTTCATGAGCACGACGGTATTGCCTTCGGGCACATGCTCGCAGCCCTCGACCTCGAAGCCGAGGCGGCAGAGCCGCCGGAGCAGAAACAGCACGGAGTCGATCCACCACTGCACGGCTCGATAGGTCACTGCGTGCGGAAACGGCGCCGTCAGGAGCACGAAGAACCCGTAGATCGGCACGGACCCGAACAGATACAGCGTGAAGAGGATCGAGGCGAGCCGTTGCACCACGAGACCGCTACTGCGCGCGCTCGGCGAGAAGGGCATCCGCGGCCTCGCGCAGGCTCGCAAAGACCTCCGCGCCTCGAGCCCGCGCTTCGTCGCAATCCGCAGGATGCAGGCCGGTTCTCACGCACATGGGTCTTGCACCGACCGCCTCCGCAGCGAGAACGTCGCTGATCTTGTCGCCGATCACGGGCACGCCGAGCAGCGGCGTTCCAAAGTCGGCCGCGACCTGCTCGAGGAGACCCGGCGCCGGCTTGCGGCACGCGCAGCCCTCGTCGGGACGATGAGGACAATGGTAGATCCCCGAGAGCCGGCCGCCGGCGGCGCTCACGGCCTCGCGCATGCGCGCGTGGATGGCCTCCAAGTCAGAGGACGAGAAAAGACCCCGCCCGACGCCGGACTGATTCGTAACGACGACGACGTCGAAGCCGCCTCTCGCGAGATCCGCGATCGCCTCGAGACTCCCGGGCAACGGCCGCCACTCGGCCGGCGACTTGACGTACTCCGCGGAGTCCTCATTGACGACGCCGTCGCGATCCAAAATCACGAGCGTTCGTTCGCCACGAGTCAACGCGGTCCCTCGAGACGCTCGCCGAGATACGCCTCCAGCGCGTCGGCCTGCACGCGGACCTGCTCGCAGCTGTCTCGCTCGCGCACGGTGACCGTCCCATCGCTGGAGGTCTCTCCGTCCACGGTGACGCAGTACGGCGTACCCGCCTCGTCCTGCCGGCGATAGCGCCGGCCGATCGCGCCCTTCTCGTCGTAGAACGCATTGAAGCGCCGCAGCAGGGTGCGATAGATTCGAAGCGCGGCCTCCGGCATTCCTTCCTTCTTGACGAGGGGGAACACGGCGACCTTGACCGGAGCCAGCCGAGGATGGATGCGCAGCACCGTGCGCGGCTCGCCGCCGACCTCGTCCTCGGCGTAGGCGTCGCAAAGGAACGCGAGCGCCGCGCGATCGGCGCCGGCCGACGGCTCGATGACGTGAGGCAGGAACTTGCGCCGCCCCGGGTCCGGCTCCTGCTCGTCGACGTAGCGCAGATCCTTGCCGCTGAATTGCATGTGTTGCCGAAGATCGAAATCCGCGCGGTTCGCAATGCCCTCGAGCTCGCTCTGCCCGAACGGAAACCGGTACTCGACATCGGCGCAGCCGGCCGCGTAATGCGCGAGCTCGGAGGCATCGTGCTCTCGAAGCTCCAGGTTCTCCGTGCGAATCCCGAGCCGCGAATACCACGCATAGCGGCGGTCCCGCCAGTAGCGGTACCACTCTCCCGCCTCCTCGGGGCGGCAGAAGAACTCGATCTCCATCTGCTCGAACTCGCGGCTTCTGAAGGTGAAGTTGCGCGGGTTGATCTCGTTGCGAAAGGCCTTGCCGATCTGCCCGATTCCGAACGGCAGCCGCACGCGGCTCGTGTCGCACACGTTCCTAAAGTTCACGAAGATGCCTTGCGCAGTCTCCGGGCGCAGGTACGCGATGCTCGAGCTGTCCTCGAGCGCGCCCACGTACGTCTTGAACATGAGATTGAAAGCGCGCGGCGCCGTCAGGGTGCCTGCCTTCGATGCGCCGGGCGCGAAAGTGCGCTCGCGCAGCGACGCGTCGAACAGCGCGCCTTCGACGACCTGGACGCGCATCGTCCCGCCCTTGTGTTGCTTCGCGAGCGCGGCGATCCGCTTTCTATGCGGCTCGATGAGCTCCTCTTCCGAGGTCTTCCCCGCCTCTCCCGGCGAGGCGAACAGCACGTCGTCGGATCGTGCCGCGACGTCCTTCGCGTTGTCGGACACGGCGTTCGTGTCGTCAAAAGCCACGCGGAACACCACGAGCTGATCGGCCCGATAACGATTGCGCGTTTCGCGGCAGTCGACCATCGGGTCGTGGAATCCGCCCACGTGGCCGCTGGCCTCCCAGACGCGCGGATTCATGAGCAGCGCCGTATCGAGGCCGACCATCGCGAACGCGGCCGGCGCGCCCGGCGGCGCTTCGGTCTCGTCGTGATGGGCGATCATGTCGCTCCACCACGCATCTTTGATGTTTCGCTTGAACTCGACGCCGAGAGGCCCGTAGTCCCACGCGCCGTTGAGCCCGCCGTAGATTTCACTCGAGGGGAAGATGAAGCCGCGCCGTTTGGCGAACGACACAATTTTTTCCATCGTCACGAGCATGATCGTCTCCGATCGTCTGTGTCTCGAAAGGGCGGGCAAAGCCGGCGAGTATATCGCGACGGGGCCGAGGCCGGCACGTCGGCGCGGATCGGCAAATCGACCGCCGAGAGCCGACGCGGCGTGCGATGCGCCGTTTTGACGCAGCCCGGTGGCCCGGGCCCTAAGGGCGCCCGCCGCGCGAGCGGCGCCGCGGACGCACAACGCCATTTCGGGCCTGCGTCAAGGCCCTTCCGCCTTAACGCGATTCCGGCCGCGTCGAATCGATCTTGAAAACGCCGCGTCGAGGTGCGGCCGCTACCCAAGCGCCCCATTCTGGCGCATCATGGCGCCGGGTTGCACCACAATAGGGCGCGCGCTCGAGCTGCGCCGGCTCGTGTCTACTTAAATTTCAAGTGCTTAACTACATGCACCCGGATGGCACACTTGGTGCACCTAGCTAGGCTCCAAAACCGCGCATAACGACCGGCGGCGCAAGAAAACGCCGGCACACACGGCCGCAGCAAGCCCCACTATCCGACAAATGGAGGAAAACATGTCGCCAGCCGAGGTTCTCAAGCTCATCAAGGAAAAAGGCATCAAGTTCGTCGATCTGCGGCTGACAGACACACGGGGCAAGGAGCAACACGTGACCGTGCCGGCCTCGACCGTCGACGACGGCTTTTTCGAGGACGGAAAGATGTTCGACGGCTCGTCCATTGCGGGCTGGAAGGGCATCAACGAGTCCGACATGATCCTGATGCCCGACAGCACGACGGCCGTCATCGACGTCTTCAGCGAGGAGCCGACGCTCAACGTTCATTGCGACGTCATCGAGCCGTCGACGATGCAGGGCTACGTGCGCGATCCTCGCTCGGCGGCGCGCCGCGCGGAGGCCTATCTGCGCTCGACCGGCATCGCCGACACGGCCTACTTCGGACCCGAGAACGAGTTCTTCATCTTCGACGACGTGCGTTGGGCCAACTCGATGCAGGGCGCCTTCTATGCCATCGATTCCGTCGAGGGTGCTTGGCAGTCCGGAAAGGAGATTCCCGACGGCAACGTCGGGCACCGCCCCGGCATCAAAGGCGGCTACTTCCCCGTGCCGCCCGTCGATTCGCTGCACGACATTCGCCAGGCCATGTGCCTCGCGTTGGAGGAAATGGGCCTCAAGGTAGAGGTTCACCATCACGAGGTCGCGACGGCGGGCCAGGGCGAGATCGGCGTGAAGTTCGAAACGCTCGTCCGCAAGGCCGACCAGGTGCAGATCCTCAAATACGTGGTGTTGAACGTCGCGCACAGCTACGGCAAGACGGCGACCTTCATGCCGAAGCCCCTGGTGGGGGACAACGGCAATGGCATGCACGTGCACCAGTCGCTCGCGAAGGACGGCAAGAACCTGTTCACCGGCGACGGATACGGCGGTCTCTCCGAGCTCGCGCTCTATTACATCGGCGGCATCATCAAGCACGCCCATGCGCTGAACGCCTTCACGAACGCGTCGACGAACAGCTACAAGCGCCTCGTGAAGCACTTCGAGGCGCCGACGCTGATCGCCTACTCGGCCCGGAACCGCTCGGCCTCGATCCGCATCCCGTACGTCCCCAATCCGAAGGCCCGGCGCATCGAGGTGCGCTTCCCCGACAGCACGTCCAACCCTTATCTCGCGTTCACGGCGATGATGATGGCCGGGCTCGACGGGATCCAGAACAAGATCCACCCCGGCGAGCCCATGGACAAGGACCTGTACGATTTGCCGCCCGAGGAGGAGAAGAAGATCCCGACGGTCTGCTTCTCCCTTCAGCAGGCGCTCGACGCGCTCGACCGCGATCGCGCATTCCTCAAGAAGGGCGACGTGTTCAGCGACGAGCTCATCGATGCCTACATCGAGCTCAAGACGCAGGAGATCATGCGGGCCTCGATCCAGGTCCATCCGATCGAGTTCGAGATGTACTACAGCCTCTAGGCGCGGGAGGACGTTCTGTCAAATCCGGAAAGCGGCGGGGTTCTCAGAATCCCGCCCTTTCCGTAGCCCGTGAGTCGACATGGCGCTAAGCTTTGGAGCATGCGAACGTGCCTCATAGTGCTGACCTTGCTCGCAGCCGGCACCGCGAGCGCGGTCCCCGTATGGAAGTGGGTCGACGCGAGCGGCCAGACGCATTACACGGACGTGCCGGTGCCTGGCGCGCAACGCATCGAGGTGCTTGGCGTCGACTCGGTGCCTGCAGCGGCCGCTCGGAGCACGGGGACGACTCAAGCCGCCGGATCGGCGGCGAGGCCGGCCGTGCCCTACCAGCGGTTCGTCGTCGTGAGCCCCGCCCAGCAGCAAACGCTTTGGAACATCCAGGCGATGTTGGACGTGCAGGTGGAAGTCGAGCCGGCATTGGAGCCGGGCCATCACATCGACGTCTTCCTGGACGGACAACGGATCAACATCGGCGCGACCTCTACGCAGTTCACGGTGCCGGAGGTCTATCGAGGCGTGCACACGCTTCAGGCGGTCATCGCGGACTCGAATGGCCAGGACGTGGTGCGGTCGCTCGCGGTCACGTTCATGGTCCAACAGACGAGCGTGCTGAATCCGAACAATCGTCAGCCGCCGGCCGCGGGGAATCGACCCGCGCCGAACTGAGGCTCCACCCGAGGAAGACCGCGCCGGCCTCGCCGGGAGCGTTCGGTAAGGGCCCGCTCGCCGGCCGCGCTCCCGATTCGGACGACATTCTGCAGAGCATGACCACTGCCGTCGTCGCGCTCGACGACGCGCTCTCGATCACGTTCCTGAATCCGGCCGCGGAGAACCTGCTCGGCATGAGCGCGCGTCAGGCGGTCGGCCGAGCGCTCGCCGACCTCGTGCATCCGCAAGAGGAGTTGCTGACCCTGTGCCGCCGCGTGCTCGCGAGCGGGCTGACCTTCAGCTTGCGCGACCTCGCCGCGCGGTTCGGCGAGCGCGAGCTCATGGTGGACTGCCGCGCGGCTCCGCTCGACGTCGAGCCCGGCCTCCTGCTCGAGCTCGTCGACACGGAGCGCGACCGGAAGCTTCGCCGCGAGTCGGACCTCATCGCGCAGCAGCGGCTGTCCCGGCGCATCATTCGCCAGCTCGCGCATGAAGTGAAAAATCCCCTCGGCGGGCTGCGCGGCGCCGCGCAGCTCCTCGAACGTCAGCTCTCGAGCGCCGAGCTCAAGGCGTACACGCAGGTCATCATCGACGAAGCCGATCGTCTCGCCGCGCTCGTCGACGGCATCCTGCGCGCGGGAGGCAAGCCGACGCCCGAAAGCATCAACATCCACCAGATCACCGAGCACGTGGCGAGCCTCATCGGGGCGCAGAAGCCCGCCGGCGTCCAGCTGGTCCGCGATTACGACCCGAGCCTTCCGCCGATCACGATCGATCGCGGGCAAATGATCCAGGCGTTCCTCAATCTCGCGCAGAACGCGTTGCAGGCCGTGGGGGCCGAGGGACGCATCGTGTTTCGCACGCGCGCGCTTTCGAACCACGCGATCGGCGGCGAGTTCCATCGGCTCGTGCTTTGCGCCGAGGTCGAGGACTCGGGCCCCGGTATTCCCGAGGAGCTTCGCGAGACGATCTTCTACCCGCTCGTGACGGGCCGTGCCACGGGCACGGGCCTCGGTCTCACGATCGCGCAGGACCTCGTGAGCCGCAACGGCGGGCTCATCGAGTTCACGAGCAAGCCGGGGCGAACGGCGTTCCAGATGCTGCTGCCGACCGAAGTCGGCAAGGCGCGCCGTGAACGGGCCGCGGGCGGGCGGGGTGGGCCGGCATGACGACCCCGGGTCTCGCCGTCTGGGTCGTCGACGACGATGAATCCGTGCGCTGGGTGCTCGAGCAGGCGCTCAAGCAAGCGCAGATGATTCCGCGCTGCTTCGAATCGGGACGAGCGCTGCTCGGCGCGCTCGAGAAGGAAAAGCCCGACGTGCTCGTGACCGACATCCGCATGCCGGACATGAGCGGGCTCGAGCTCATGGAGCAGCTGCAGGCGAAGGATCCCGACATCCCGGTCATCGTGATCACGGCGCACTCGGACCTCGACAGCGCCGTGTCGGCGTATCAAAGCGGCGCATTCGAGTATCTACCGAAGCCGTTCGACATCGACGAAGCGATGGAGCTCGTGTCGCGCGCGGCGCGGCACAGCGGCCGCGGCGCGAGCGCGGAGACGAAGACGCAAAAGACTCCGAAGATCATCGGCCAGGCGCCGGCGATGCAGGAGGTCTTCAAGGCGATCGGCCGCTTGTCGCGCTCGAGCATGACGGTGCTGATTACAGGCGAATCGGGCACGGGCAAGGAGCTCGTGGCGCGCGCGCTGCACGACAATTCGCCGCGCGCGCGCGAGCCCTTCGTCGCGCTCAACACGTCTGCCATTGCCGCGGAGCTTCTCGAGTCGGAGCTCTTCGGGCACGAGAAGGGCGCATTCACGGGCGCGACGGAGCGGCGCATCGGACGCTTCGAGCAGGCCGACGGCGGCACGCTGTTCCTCGACGAGATCGGCGACATGTCGCCCGCGCTGCAGACCCGCCTGCTGCGCGTTCTCGCCGAAAGCGAGTTCTTCCGCGTCGGCGGGCAGACTCCGATTCGCGTCGACGTGCGCGTCATCGCCGCGACGCATCAGGACCTCGCGCAGGCCGTCGCGGCCGGCCGGTTCCGCGAGGACCTCTACCATCGATTGAACGTCATGCGCATCGAGGTGCCGCCGCTGCGTCAGCGGCGCGAGGACATCCCGGAGCTCGCGCGCTTCTATCTCGAGCGCGCCGCGAACGAGCTCGGCGTTGCGCCGAAGACGCTGAGCCCGCAGGCGCTCGAGCTGCTCATGCGCTACGACTGGCCCGGCAACGTGCGCGAGCTCGTGAACATCTGCAGGCGGCTCACGGTCACGGCCGCGGGCCGCGAGATCGTTGCGCAGGACCTCCCGCCGGAGCTCGGCGGGCTCGCGTCGCAGCCCGCGACGGATTGGACGAGCGAGCTCGCCCAGTGGGCCGAGGGGCACCTCGCGGCGGGCGCGAACCACCCGCTGCTGTCGGAGGCCCTCCCCGCGTTCGAGCGCACCCTGATCGTGACGGCGCTGCGCAGCGCGCGCGGCAAGCGCCTCGAGGCCGCGAAGCTCCTCGGCTGGGGACGCAACACGCTGACGCGCAAGATCAAGGAGCTCGGTCTAGAGGACCGCGTATAGCCCTGCGCGCAATGTCGGCCACGATGGCCTCGGCGAGCTCGAGCGCGGCGACGCCGTCGCGGCCCGACACTCGGCACGGAGTGTCGTCCAAGACCGCATGCACGAAGGCCTCCGTTTCGGCCTTCAGGGCGTCCCCTTTGTCGAGGCGGAAGCGCTCGACGGCGAGCGGAGGCTCGCCCTCGCGCCACGGGCCGGTGCTCACGACGCGCTGCACCTCGCCTTCGCCGAAGTCGATCGACACGTATTGATTCTGCTCGAAGATCCGAAACTTTCGCTGCGCCGCCGTCGAGACGCGCGAGGCCGTGAGGTTCGCGATCGCGCCGCTGTCGAACTCGATGCGCGCGTTCGCAATGTCGAACGTGTCGGTCAGCACCTTGATGCCGACGGCCGAGACGCTGGTCGGCGCCGCCGAAACGAGCGACAGCACGACGTCGAGATCGTGAATCATGAGATCGAGCACGACGTTGACGTCGGCCCCGCGCGGCTTGAAGGGCGCGAGCCGGTGGCACTCGATGAACTGAACGTCGGCGAGGTGCTCTCGAACCGACAGCAGCGCGGGATTGAAGCGCTCGACGTGCCCGACTTGGAGCTTGAGCTTCCTCGCCTCCGCGAGCGCCGTGAGCTCCTTCGCCTCCTGCGCGGTCTGCGTCATGGGCTTTTCGACGAAGACGTGCACGCCGTGCTCGAGAAAGAACTTCGCGAGCTCGAAATGCGCGGACGTCGATGCGGCGATCGTGACCGCGTCGACGTTGCCGGGCAGGGCGCGGTAATCGGCGGCGAGCGGGACGCCGAGCGCCTCCGCGACGTTCCGTGCGACGTCGAGCCGGGCATCGTAGACGCCGACGAGGTCGACGTTGGGCAGGCCCCGGTGCTTCTCGGCATGAAACCGGCCGAGATAGCCGACGCCGACCACCGCGGTGCGAAGCTTTCTCATCGCCGCGAGGCCGCCTTCATCGTGCTAGCCCGTCGCCGTCGAGCCCGTTCATGACCGCCTAGCCCGCATCATCGCCGCGCGATGCCCTTCTTCGACGTCTTGAGGAACTCGACGAGACGATCGATGCGCGGCGTCGGCGCGCACTCGTTGCGTATGCGCGCGATGGCCTCCACTACGGTCGACCCGCGGTCGAGCAGCAGGCGGACCGCGCGGTCGACGTTGGCGCGCTCGGCCGCCTCGAGCCCCGCGCGCTTCAAGCCCACCTTGTTCGTCGCGCGCAGCGTCGCCCAATATCCCTCCGCGATCGTGTAGGGCGGGATGTCCTTGTTCGCGAACGATCCCGCGACGAGAAAGGAGCACGTGCCGAGCCGGCAAAACTGCGCGACCCCCGTGTGTCCGCTCACGAGGGCGCGGTCCTCGACGACGACGTGCCCCGCGAGCTGGCAGGTGTTGGTCAGAATCACCTCGTCGCTGATCTCGCAGTCGTGGCCGACGTGCACGTAGGCCATGAGCAGGTTGCGGTGGCCGATGCGCGTGACGCCGCCGCCCTTCTCGGTCCCTAAGCTGATCGTGACGAACTCGCCGATCCGGTTGTCGTCGCCGATCTCGAGGCGGCCGCGGAAGCCGCTCGCGTAGCCGAGATCCTGCGGCGGGCCGCCGAGCGATGCGCCGCCCTGGATGTAGTTGCGCTCGCCGATCGAGACGGCGCCGTAGGTGCTGCCGATCCGAGCATGCGCGTCGATGACGGTGTGCGCGCCGATCCGCACCGGTCCCGTGATGACGCAGTACGGGCCGATCTCGGCCTCGGGCGCGATCTCCGCCTCGGGCGAGATCACCGCGGTCGCGTGAATGCCCAAAGCCGGCCTATCGTATCGCGCCGCTCGAGAACGGACAGGTCGCGGCGAAGTTCGGCAATCGGATCGTTTCACCGCTGCTGTATCGGCACACGAGCGCGCCACCGCTCGCTTCGAACTCGCGTCGACCGCTCGCGCTCATCAGCCGCTCGCCTGCATGTCCATCGCGTGCCCGACGTCGAGCGCGCCGACGAGGGTGCGCACCGACGCGTGACCGTGACGGTCGAGGTACTCGGCGAGCCCCGCGTTGATCTTCTTGGCGGCCATCGGATCGTAGAAGAGCGCCGTGCCGAGGCCGACGGCGCGGGCGCCCGTCAGCATGAACTCGACGGCATCGCGCCCCGTTTCGATGCCGCCTTGGCCGATGATGGGCACGGAGTGCCGGCTCGCGACGGCGTAGACCTGATGCACCTTGAGCAGCGCGATCGGACGGATCGCGGGCCCTGAGAGCCCGCCCTGGATGTTGCCGATGATGGGCCGCCGGCTCTCTACGTCGACGGCCATGCCCATGAGCGTGTTGATGACGGAAAAGCCGTCGGTGCCCGCCTCGATGCAGGCGCGCGCGTTCGCCGCGATGTCGGTCTGATTCGGCGAGAGCTTCGTGATGAGCGGCTTGCGCGTGACCTTGCGGCACGCCTCCACGACGCGTGCCGACATGTCCGGGTAGTTGCCGAACGCGACGCCGCCCTCCTTGACGTTCGGGCAGGAGATGTTGATTTCCATCGCGTCGATCGGAGAATCGTCGAAGCGGCGCGCGACCTCGGCGTATTCCTCGATCGTCGAGCCGCAGACATTGGCGATGAACCGAGTCTCGGTGAAGTCGAGCGTGGGCAGGATCTCGCGGACCACGTAGTCGACGCCGGGATTCTGCAGCCCGATGGCGTTCAGCATGCCGGCCGGCGTTTCCCAGACGCGATGCGGGGCGTTGCCGAGCCGCGGCGCGAGCGTCGTGCCCTTGAGCACGATCGCGCCGACGTCGCGGTTCGAGAAGCCCTCGACGCGCGTGTACTCCTCGCCGAATCCCACGCACCCCGAAAGCAAAACGATCGGGGAGGCGAGCTTAAGCCCGCAGAAGTCGATCGCGAGCGGGTTGGCCGGGCGAGCCTGTTGCGGCATGGCCGAGATTATCGGCGAGCGGGGCCCCGAACTCCACTTGCCCGACCGAGGCGCACGCGCCGCGGCAGACCTTCCGCCGCGCAAAGCCGTGCGAGCGCGCGCGCCTGCGACGTGTCCTCGCGAACCGCCTTAAGATGCGCCCGATGCTGCACATGATCTTCTACGAGCCCGAGATTCCGCCGAACACCGGCAACGCGATCCGGCTCTGCGCGAACGTCGGCGCGGTCCTGCATCTCGTGCATCCGCTGGGTTTCAGCATGGACGAGCGGCAGCTCCGGCGCGCCGGCCTCGACTACCACGAGCTCGCGACCGTCGTCGAGCACGCAAGCCTGTCCGATTGCCTCGCGGCGCTCGGCGGCGCGCGCGTCTTCGCGCTGACGACGAAGGCCGAGCGGTCGCTCTACGACCTCCGCTTCGCGGACGGCGACGCGTTCCTGCTCGGGCCGGAGACGAGGGGTCTGCCGGCGGCCGTGCTCGACGCGCTGCCGGCCGAGGCCAAGGTCAGGATCCCGCTTCGGCCCGGGAACCGGAGCCTGAACCTTTCCAATGCGGCGGCGGTCGCGCTGTACGAGGCCTGGCGTCAACTGGGCTTCGAGGGCGGCCGATGACGGCGGTCCAAAGAGCCAAGGACCGCGCCGCGTGACATCCCCTCGCGCGGCCTCGATAATCCCAGCCGTGGTTCCAGAGCGGGGGACGCGGCCATGCCTTGGTGGGGTTGGATCGTCGTCGGCGTGGTGCTGCTCGGCGCGGAGCTCTTCGCCGTCGATGCGGAGTTCTATCTCGTCTTCCTCGGAATTGCGGCGCTCGTGGTCGGCGCAGGCGATCTCGTCGGCCTCGACCTGCCCGTCTGGCTGCAGTGGCTCAGCTTCGCGGCCCTTGCCGTGCTCACGATGCTGACGGTCCGCAGGCACCTCTACGAGAAGCTGCGCCGCCGCCCGCTCGGGCACGTTCCAGGCGACGTGGGCGAGCGCGTCGCGATCGCCGAGGAGCTCGGGCCCGGCCAGTCCTGCCGCGCCGAATACCGAGGCGCGCACTGGACGGCGCTCAACGTGGGCGCACGCGCGATCCCGGCAGGCGGAATCGCGCTCATCGAGGCGATCGACGGCCTGACGCTGCGCGTCAGCGCAGCCGCTAGCGAGGAGTAGCAGCATGGATCAATACGTGTGGGTCGTGATCGCGATCACGGTCCTCGTGGTCATCGTCATCGCGAAGACGGCCGTCGTCGTGCCGCAGCAGAGCGCCTACATCGTCGAGATGCTCGGCAAGTACAGCCGCACGCTGTCGGCGGGCTTCCATATTCTGATCCCCTTCATGGAGCGCGTGGCCTACAAGCACAGCCTCAAGGAGCAGGCCATCGACGTGCCCGAGCAGGTGTGCATCACGAAGGACAACGTCCAGGTCGGCATCGACGCCGTGCTTTACCTCCAGGTGCTCGAGCCGACGCGCGCGTCCTACGGAATCGCGAACTACACCTTCGCGATCTCGCAGCTCGCGCAGACGACGCTGCGCAGCGAGATCGGCAAGATGCACCTCGACCGCACCTTCGAGGAGCGCGCGACGATCAACGCGAACGTCGTCAGCGAGCTCGACAAGGCCTCGGCGCCGTGGGGCGTCAAGGTCCTGCGCTACGAGATCCGCAACATCACGCCGCCGAAGGACGTGCTTCAGGCGATGGAGAAGCAGATGCGCGCAGAGCGCGAGAAGCGCGCGTTGATCCTGACGTCGGAGGGCGAGCGCGACGCGAAGATCAACCAGGCCGAAGGCGAGAAGCAGCGCGTCATCAAGGAGTCCGAAGCCGCGCAGCAGCAGCAGATCAACGAGGCCGCGGGCGAGTCCCAGGCGATCCTCGCCGTCGCGCAGGCGACCGCCGAGGGCCTGCGGCTCGTGGCCGAGGCGGTCACGTCCGCCGGCGGCGTCGAGGCCATGCAGCTCCGCATCGCGGAGGACTACGTGCGCCAGTTCGGCAATCTCGCGAAGAGCGCGAATACGCTCGTCGTGCCCGCGAACTTGAGCGACGTCGCGGGCATGATCACGCTCGCGACGAAGATCTTCGGCAACGGCAAGCCCGAGATGCCCCCCGCGCCTCCGGGGGCGCCGCGGGATCGAGCCCGAGAGCTCAGCGAGCTCGCGATCTGACGAAGCTCCGGGCCGCCTCGAGCCTCGAGCAAAAATGGGGTCAGACCCCATTTTCGGCGGACCCCATTTTCGGCGTCAGCCGACGACGAGCGTCGCGATGCCCCAGGCGATCAGCAGGCCGCCGGCGATGCGGCCGACGGCGGGACCCCGGGGCGCGACCTTCTCGACGAGCACGAGCAACGCGAGCAACGCGACCCAGACGAGGTTCATGATGCCGCCGACGAAGAGCAGCGCCATGAGCATCCAACCGCAGCCGACGCACCAGGCACCGTGGCGCGCGCCCATCGCGAGCGCGCCGCCGACGCCCGGCCGCCAGTGGCGCGTCAAGAACTCGACGGGGCCGCGGCACTGCTTGAGGCACGCGTGCTTTAGCGGCGAGAGCTGATAGAGGCCCGCGGCGAGCAGCACGCCCGCCGAGAGCACCGCGCTCCGCGAGGACAGCAGCGAGCTCGAGACGAGCCCGGTCCGCTCGAGGACGACCTGCAGCGTCGCCGCGATTGCGGAGAAAGCGAGCCAAACGAGCAGATAGCCGAGCACGAGGACGGCCGACGGCGCATACGCCGGGCCGGGGCGCCCGCCTGCGGCGCCGCTCCCGCCTGCGCAGGAGCGCCCGCGTGCGCCGCCGCTCCTGCGCTCGCCGCGGCTCTCGAGTGCGCCGCGGGCCTCGCCGACGCCGTGGTGGCGCAGCACGCGGCCGTAGAGCAGCACGAGCGGCGCCGCGCTCGGGGTCATCATGGCGATCATCATGACCCACCACATCGCCGCGACCGTCGTCCAGCTCGCGGCCCCCGGCATCGCCATCCCCGGCATCGAGCGCATGCCGGCCATCGGGTCCGGCGGCGCGTGCGGAAACAGCGCGAGCCGCGTCATCTCGAGCGCCGACATGCCCATGCCGGCGCCTCGCCAAATGTGGATCCAGGCGAGAACGGTCAGAGCCGCAAGGCCGCCGGCGACGACGGCGCGCTCGCGCCGCAGCACCGCGTCGACGCCGCTCACACGTGCCGACGGTGCCTCACGACGCCATGGTTGTTGAGGTGCAGGTGAGCGAACTGGGCGTACGTGTCCTTGAGGTCCACGGCGACGTTGCCCTTTGCGTGCCCCGAGGCCGAGCCGATCTCCGCGACCTCGTACTCGAACCCCTCGGGCAGCTCGATGCGCGCCCGATGCTCCTGCCCCGTGATGGGGTTCTTGATGGGCTCGCCGCGCACCTCGAGGATATCCCCGGCGCGCACGCGGCCCTTCCGCGCTTCGATGTCGGCCTCGAACTCGATCGGCACGAAGATCGGATCGAAGAGCTTCTCGAAGGTCGTCGCGAACACGGCGAACATGGTCGCGAAGGGATCCGTATCCTGTCCCGACATGATCTTGAGCAGGGCTTCCCGCTGCCACACGTCGGCTTTCGCGTCGACGATGGGCTGGCAGCGGCCTTTGCCTTCGTGAATCGGCCCCGGCCATCGGACGGCGACGGCCATGGCGAGCCCGTCGAGACGCACATCGCCGTGGAAACCCTCGTCGACGGCGAAGGCGCCCACGGCCTCGCAGAAGCCGTGGGTCGGTAGTGCGTTGAACTGGCACGGGCAGCCGTACGCGCAGTTGCAGTTGACCAGCTCTCGGCCCCGGATCTCCCACGGTGTCATGGCATCCTCCGCCTTCGGCTCGTTCGTCGCCTGCTTTCACGCTACTCCCGGCGGCGCCGGGGGCGCAAGCGGACCGGCCGCATGGATTTTTTCGATGGCCCCGTTGTCCTACGTTTGCATCCCGGACTCGATTCGGGATGTGCCGCCGCCGAAGAAGGGGCCGCGGCCGTCCTCGGCGACGCATGCGTCTTCCTCGCGTCCCAAGAATAAGCACCACGCGAAGGCTTCGGCCGGCTACGAACGGCCCTCCGACAAACGGCCGTCTCCGATGCCGCCGACGGCGAGAAACCGCGCCGAGGGCTCGCAGCGGGCGGCGCCGATCGCCCGGCGCCGATAATCGTGAGGCGCCCATGGACAGAGCGGCGAGGCTTGGTATCTACTCGGTGCCATCGAAGGACGACTCAGTGGCGCGTTCGCAGCAGACAAACCGAGACCCATTGAGCCGAGCGGGCTTGAGACAGCTCGTCGGGCTCGGCGTGCTCGGCGCCGCCGCGTTCGCGGGCCTCATGGCGGCTCTCGCGTTCGCCTCGTCCTTGACGAGCTCGCGCGGCGAGCATATCGGGGCCGTCGACTTCGACCGCAAGGCGATCTCGGTCGCGCTCTGGTTCGAGCCGCCGCAGCTCGACAGCACGCGCACGCAGGACGTGACCAGCAGCACGATCCTCGAGCACGTCATGGAGGGCCTGCTGCGTTACGATGTCCACCGAAATCTCGTTCCAGGCGTGGCCGAGCGGTGGGACATCCGCCCGGACGGCGCGACGTTCTGGCTCCGGCACGACGCGCTCTGGAGCGACGGCCGGCCCGTCACGGCCCACGACTTCGTTTTCGCGTGGCGAACGGCCGTCGAACCGCAAACGGCGTCGCCCTATGCGTTCCTGCTTTATGCGGTGAAAAACGGCGAGGCCGTGAACTCCGGCAAGATGCCGCCCGAGGCGCTCGGCGTCCGCGCCGTCGACGACCGAACGCTCGAGGTCGAGTTCGAGAATCCGATCGCCTACTTCGACAAGCTCGCCGTATTCGCGACCTACTACCCGGTCCGCGAGGATTTCTACCGCAGCATGCACGGCAGCTACGGCGCCGACGCGGACAAGCTCCTCTATAACGGCCCGTTCATGATCACGAGCTGGGTCCACGGCGCGAGCTTGCGGCTCCAGAAGAATCCGCACTATTGGGACCGCGACAGCGTGAAGCTCGAGACCGTCGACTTCGCGTACATCACGACGGACCTCAACGCGCAGCTCAATCTCTACCGCAACGGCGATATCGCCTCGGTCGAGCGCCTCACCCCGGACGCTCTCGACCAGGCGCTCAATGAGCGCTGGCCCTTAGGTCACTTCAGCGACGGCAGCATCTGGTATCTCGCGCTCAACCACCGGCCGGGCCGCGTCACGAGCAACTACCATTTCCGCAAGGCCCTGCAGCTCGTCAACGACAACCCGGAGCTCGTCAACAAGGTCTTGAGGATGCCGAGCTATACGCCCGCGGACTCGATCTTCCCTTCCTGGATAAAGGGCGAGCACGGGTATTTCCTCAAGGAGCACCCGCCCCCGCCGGTCGTTCACGACGCCGCGGCCGCGCGCAAGGAGCTCGAGACAGCCCGGCGCGAGCTCGGTCTTTCGAGCTTTCCGCCGCTCGTGATTCTCTGCGACGACAGCCCGCTCGCCAGCAAGACGGCCGAGTACTACCAAAACCTCTACATGCGCACGCTCGGCCTCCGCGTGCGCATCGACAAGCAGATCTTCAAGCAGCGCCTCGCCAAATCGCTCGCGGGCGATTTCGACCTCATCGTGGAGGGATGGTCGCCCGATTACGACGATGCGCTGACCTTCGGCGACCTCTTCTCGTCTTGGAACCTCAACAACCACGGCAAGTACGTGAACCCCAAGCTCGACGAGCAGGTGCGCATCGCGCAGCGCTCGCTCGACCCGGCCGTGCGCATGGCCGCCTTCGCGGAGATCCAGCGCATCCTCATCGACGACGTCGCAATCATCGTGAACTACGAGCGCGGGCAGCTGTACGTGCAGGATCCGCACCTCAAAGGCGTGACGCACAACGCGATCGGCGCCGAGCGCGCCTATACGCACGCCTATCTCGTCGCGAATCCTTGAGCCTCCGCCCTTTTCGATGCTGCGCTACATCCTGAAGAGACTCGTCCAAGGCGTCGTCACCGTCTGGTTCATCGCCACCGCGACCTTCATCGCGATGCATGCCGTGCCCGGGGACCCCCTGAGCGGCGAGAAGGTACCGAACGCGCAGATCCGGGCGAATCTCGAGGCGCGCTACGGGCTCGACAAGCCCGTGCTCGCGCAATACTTCGTCTATATGGGCAACATGCTGCACGGGGATTTCGGCATCTCCTACACGCAGCAGAATCGCCGCGTCAACGACATCATTAGAGAGCACTTCCCGGTCTCCGCGACGCTCGGCGTGCTCGCGCTCGCGTTCGCCGGCGTCGGCGGCGTGCTCTGGGGCGCGCTGACCGCGCTCTTCCGAAACCGCCTGCCGGATACCGTGATCATGCTGCTCGTCATCGTCGGCATCTCGGTGCCGAGCTTCGTGATCGCAGGCCTCGCGCAGCTCGCGATCGTGAACCTCAACGCGGCCGCCGGGGTCTCGCTGCTGCCGGTCGCGGGCTGGGGCACGTTGAAGCACATGATCGTGCCGTCGATCGTGCTCGGCGTTGCGACAATGGCGTATCTGACGCGCCTCATGCGCTCGTCGATGCTCGAGATCACGAGCTCGGACTTCATCCGCACGGCGCGGGCCAAGGGCCTGCCCCCGAGCCGGATCTTCTTGAAGCATCAGCTCAGGAACGCCGTGCTGCCCGTCGTCACGGTCTTGGGGCCGGCGATCGCCGCGATCACGACGGGCGGCTTCGTCGTCGAGCTCGTGTTCGCGATTCCGGGGCTCGGCCGCTACTTCGTCGAGGCCGTTCAGCAGCTCGACTACACGGTCATCATGGGCACGACCGTCTTCTACGGCGCCTTCCTCGTATTCATGGTCATTCTCGTCGACGTCGTGTACGTCCTCATCGATCCGCGGGTCACGCTCGAATGAGCAGGCGCGCCGAGCCATCGCACCGGGGCTTCACATGAGCGCGCGCGCTGAAGAATTCGACGAGGCCGATTTCGCGCCCGCGCCGGCGCGCCGGGCTGGCCACGGCATCGAGCGGCCGTCGCTGTCCTACTGGCAAGACGCATGGCGGCGGCTCAAGAAGAATCGCCGCGCGCTCGCTTCGCTCTACATCGTCGCCGCGCTCGCCGCGTTCACGATCGCGGGCCCGTGGGTGTGGCGGGTCGATCCCGCCGCCCAGGACGTCGCGCGCGCGAGCGTGCCGCCGGGTCTCACCGAGACGGCCCGAATCGTGCCGCCCCACGAGCCTTGGGCCGGCGTCGGCGCCGCCGAGAGCGGCACGGCGCGCGGCCCCGTGCCGGACGGCTTGCGCCTCGCCGAGCCCGCGACGACGCAGGCCGTGCGTCTCGTCTGGAACGCCGTGCCGGGCGCCGCCGGCTACAACGTCTACCGCGCGATCTCGGACCCCGGGGACGACCGCGCGGTCGGGCTGCCGCTCGCGCAGATCCCGGACCCTGCGCGTGTGAGCTACGAGGACGGCCTCGATCTCGAGCCCCGGCCCTACTGGTACTCCGTGACGGCGGTCGGCAAGGACGGCGAGGAGACGCGCGACTACGCCGTGCTCGCCGTGACTCCCGAGCGCGTCGTCAGCGCGGCGAACGCGGCCGCGTACGGCTGGATCCGCGACGCGGGGGCCGTCGCCGTCGGCAACGAGATCCGCCTGCCCGCCCACCCGCTCGGCACCGACTATCTCGGCCGCGACATGCTCGCGCGGCTCATGTACGGCGCGCGCGTGTCGCTCTTCATCGGCGTGGTCGCCCCGCTCCTGTACGTGTTCCTCGGCGTCGTCTACGGCAGCCTCGCGGGATTCCTCGGCGGCCGCGTCGATCAGCTGCTCATGCGCGTCGCCGACTTCGTCGTCGCCCTGCCGTTTCTGCTCTTCATGATCCTGTTCCGCATCGGCTTCGGCATCGGCCCCGGCGAGAGCGGCGTCGTCCCGATGCTCGTCGCGCTCGTGCTGCTCGGCTGGCCCTCCGCCGCGCGGCTCGTGCGCGGGCAGATCCTGCAGATCCGCCAGGAGGGCTATATCGCGGCGAGCCGGCTGCTCGGCGCCCGCACGGGGTATCTCGTCTTCCGGCACATGATTCCGAACACGCTCGGCGTGATCCTGGTCACGCTGACCTTCGCCGTGCCGAGCGTGATCTTCACGGAGGCGTTTCTCTCGTTCATCGGCATGGGCGTTGCGCCCCCGACGCCTTCCTGGGGCAGCATGTCGAACGAAGGCATCCGCACGATGCTGACCCATCCGCACGAGCTCGTGCTGCCTGCGCTCTTCATCAGCGTCGCCGTGCTCGCGTTCAATCTGCTCGGCGACGGGCTCCGCGACGCGCTCGACGTGCGCATGCGAGGGCGCGAATGAGCGAGCGCCGCACCGTACTCGAGGTCTCCGACCTGCACGTCGAGTTCGACACGTACGGCGGCGTCGTCAAGGCCGTGCGCGGCGCGAGCTTCGACGTCCGGGCCGGCGAGACGCTCGCGATCGTCGGGGAGTCCGGATGCGGCAAGTCGGTGACCGTGCAGAGCATCATGGGCCTGATACCGATGCCGCCCGGACGCATCACGCGCGGCACGGCCCTGCTCGACGGCGTCGATGTCCTCAAGCAGAAGATCGTCGACGGCCGAGACGTGCGCGGCAACCGCGTCGGCATGATCTTCCAGGATCCCATGAGCTCGCTGAACCCGACCATGACGGTCGGCGCGCAGATCGCGGAGACGCTCGAGGTGCACCGCGGCTACTCGCGGGCCAAAGCGCTCGCGCGCGCCGTCGAGCTCCTTGCGCAGACGCGTATTCCGGAGGCCGAGAAGCGCGCGCGGCAGTATCCGTTCGCGTTCTCGGGCGGCATGCTGCAGCGCGCGATGATCGCGATGGCGATCGCGTGCGAGCCCGACCTGCTCATCGCGGACGAGCCGACGACGGCGCTCGACGTCACGATCCAGGCGCAGATCCTCGACCTCCTCGAGGAGCTGCAGCGCAAGAACGGCATGGCCATCGTGCTCATCACGCACGACCTCGGCGTCGTCGCGCGCATGGCCGACGAGGTCGCCGTCATGTACGCGGGCGAGATCGTCGAGCGCGGGCTCGTCGACGACGTGTTCTACCGGCCCGCGCACCCCTACACGCTCGGCCTCAAGGCCGCGATGCCGAGCAACTCGACGAGCAAGGCGCAAGGCCTGTCGCCGATCGAGGGCTCGCCGCCCGACCTCTTCCATCCGCCCTCGGGCTGCGGCTACTTCGCGCGCTGCCCTTACGCGATGCGGCTCTGCGAGCCGAACCACCCGCCGCGCTTCCGTGTGGGCCGCGGCCACCACGCGCGCTGCTGGCTGCATCATCCCGACGCGCCGCGGCGCGCCGAGGCTCTCCACGTGGCGACGCCGCTCGCCGAGGCCGAGCATGAGTGACGGCCGCGCGGGATCCGGCATGCCCGGCGCGCCGCTGCTCGAGGCGGTCCGCGTGACGAAGCACTTCGACCTCGGCCGCGGGCAGGTCGTGCACGCCGTCGACGACGTCTCGCTCTCGATCGCCGAGAAGGAGATCGTCGGCCTCGTCGGCGAATCGGGCTCCGGCAAGTCCACGTTCGGCAAGACGCTCTTGGGGCTTTATCCGAAGACCTCGGGCGAGGTTCGCTTCGACGGCGAAACGCTGCCGAAGCGCTACACGCCGGCCGATTTCCGCCGCCACTCGAAGCGCATGCAGATGATCTTCCAGGATCCGTATTCGAGCCTGAACCCGCGCATGACGGTCGGCGAGATCATCGGCGAGGGCCTCAGGCTCAACACGCGCTTCGGCGGCGCCCGCATCCGCGACGCGGTCGGCGATTGGCTCGAGCGCGTCGGGCTCGAGCGCGGGCACGCGGCGCGCTACCCGCACGAGTTCTCGGGCGGGCAGCGGCAGCGCGTCGGCATCGCGCGCGCACTGATCCTGAGCCCTAAGTTCGTCGTCTGCGACGAGCCGATCTCCGCGCTCGACGTCTCGGTCCAGGCGCAGATCGTGCGCCTCCTCGGCGAGCTCAAGGAATCGCTGGGCCTCACGATGCTGTTCATCGCGCACGATCTTTCGATGGTGCGCTACGTCTCGGACCGCATGGCCGTCATGTACTTGGGCTCGCTCGTCGAGATCGGACCGGCGGACGACGTCTACTTCGAGCCGCTGCATCCTTACACGCAGGTGCTCGTGCGCTCGAACCCGCAGCCCGACCCGGAAGCCGAGCGCAAGCGCGCGACGATTCCGATCGAGGGCGAGATCGCCTCGCCCGTCAACGTGGGACCGGGCTGCCGGTTCGCGAGCCGCTGCCCGAAGGTTCTCGACGTTTGCCGAAGGGCGGCCCCGCAGCTCGCGACCGTGCGCGCCGGCGCCGGAGGCGCGGAGCGCCGCGTGGCCTGTCATCTCTATTCACCCGCGGCGACGACCCGCGGCGAAGCCGAATCCGAGCAGGGGGCAGACACGCGCGCGTGAAGGCCTCCGCGGCGCCGGCGCGGTGCTAGAATGCGTTCGATAACGAATAGGGCCGCTCGCTCATGCTCCGCGTGACGCTCGCCGCCGCTGCCCTCCTCCTCGTGGCAGGATGCGCCGCGACGGGTTCCGTGCGGTCTCCGCGCCCGGCCGGCGATCTTCTCTCGGGAACCGCCTTGTTCGGCGAGCCCGTGACGGAGCCTGCCGTTTCCCTCGACGACGTCTTCGCCCTCGACGCCGACATGCGCGCGTTCGTCGAGCAGCGCGTCGCCGACGCCGGCAGCATGCCGAACAAGCTCAGGAGGTTGCTCGAAGGCATGCAAACGGCGGGTCTCTTCTCGCTCGATTACTCGGTCGCCGCGACCCGTACGGTCGCCGAGACCTTCCACGACCGCGTCGGCAATTGTCTTTCGTTCACGATGCTGTTCGTCGCGCTCGCGCGCGCGGCGGGCGTCGACGCGCGCTATCAAATGGTGGACGTGCCGCCGAGCTGGTCGGCGGAGTCGGGGTTCGTCGTCCTCACGAATCACATCAATGCGCGCGTAAGGGGCAGAGGCCAGCCCGACTACGTCGTCGATTTCAATCAGGAAGAGTTCAAGTCTCACTACGTGACGCACGGCGTGAGCGACCGCTATGCGGCCGCCCTGTTCTACAACAATAAGGGCGTCGAAGCGTTGCTCGACGAGGATTATCGCGCGAGCTTCGTGAACTTCAGGGCGGCCATCGAGACTTACCCGGACCTCGCGGCCGCATGGGTCAATCTAGGCCTGCTCTACTCGAAGCGCGGGCGCCCCGAGCAGGCGGAGGCGGCGTACCAGAAGGCGCTCGATCTCGACGACGACAACCAGACCGCGATGACGAACCTCGCGGCGCTCTATACGCGCGCGGGGGACGCCGAGCGGGCCGAGCTCTACCGTCAGCGCATCCGGCGGCATCAGCAGCAGAACCCCTACTACCACTTCTTCCTGGCGCGCGCGGCCTTCGAGCAGAAGCACTTTGCGGAGGCGCTCGAGCTCGTCGACAAGGCGTTGAAGCTCAAGCGCGACGAGCAGTTCTACCTGCTCCAGGGCCAAGCGTTCGATCGCCTCGGCGAGTCGCGGAACGCGGCGTCCAGCTTCGCGCGTGCGCGCCAGGTCGCGCTCAAGGACGGCCGCGCGGTGTACTAAGAAAATTGGGGTCAGAGCCGATTCTTTTGCCGGTATCGATGCGCCGGCCGCAGAAAAAATGGGGTCAGACCCCATTTTTCGCGCAGAAGCCGAGGCTAGCCGCGATCTCGGCGAAAAATGGGGTCTGACCCCATTTTTCTTTACGCCGCCTCCTCTTCGAGCACGGGCGAGGGCTGCGGCGCCTTGAGCAGGAAGTGCAGCGCGGCCATGGCGAGCGTCGAGACGACCGCCGGCAGCGCGAACGCGAGGAAGAGCTGCTGCGTATCGAGATCGAGCAGCCGCCCGCCGACGAAGGGCCCGATAATAGCCCCGACGCGGCCGATGCCGAGACCCCAGCCGACGCCCGTCGAGCGCATGTAGGTCGGGTAGTACGTCGTGCCGAGCGCGTTGACGCCCGGCTGACTGCCGATCACGCCCCAACCCGCGACGAAAATCACGGCCGTGAGCAGCGCCGGGGAGCTCATGACGGCGTCGTTCCCGATCAGCGCGACCGCGACGGCGGCGACGGCGAAGGTTCCGGTCAACATCGGCGTGAATCCCCTCTTCGCGATGAGCCAGGCGAGCCCGAAGGTGCCGATCGTTCCCGCGCCCTGCAAATTGAGGCCCGCGATGAGCGCCGACGTCGAGGACGAGTAATCGTGCCGGCTCAGGATCGTCGGCAGGAGTCCCGCGAGAAAATAGAGATTCAAGAGATTCATGAAATTCACGAGCCAGTAGAGCAGCGTGATCGGCGCGCGGCCCTCGGTCAGCAGATGTACGACGGGCACGCCGCCCTTGGCCTTCTCGACGACGGCATAACGCGTGCCGGGGCCGAGCGACGCCGTCGGCGAGATACGCTTGAGCCACTGGCCGACCTTCTCGAACTTGCGCCGAACGACGAGAAACTGCAGCGACTCCGGCATCCAGAAGACCATGAGCGTGCCGACGACGAGCGGGATCGCGCCGCCGAAATAGAACACGGAGCGCCAGCCGAACACCGGCATGAGCAGCGCCGCGACGAAGCCGCCGAGGGCCGCGCCCGCCGTGAAGCCGACCGTGATGGCCATGATCAACGTGATGCGCTTCGTGCGCGGGCTGTACTCGCCGATCAGCGCGCTTGCGTTCGGGATGATCGAGCCCATGCCGATGCCGCCGATGAAGCGCAGCCACAAGAGCTCGTCCGGGCTCGTCGCGCGCGCGGTCACGATCGTGATCACGGCGTAATAGAACGTGCCGAAGATCAGCACCGGGCGGCGGCCGATCTTGTCGGCCAGGATCGTGAAGAGCAGCGAGCCGATCAGCACGCCGAAGTTCGCCGCCGCGATGATGTCGCCGACGCGGCTGCCGGCCATGCCGAACTCGCGGATGACCTCGGGCGCGACGTATCCCATGGCCTGGACGTCGAAGCCGTCCATGATCAAGGACATCGCGCAAAGCGCGAACAACAGGATCTGGAATCGTCCGACCTTGCTCTTGTCGATGAGGTCGGAGACGTTGACTTCTCGAGTGCCGTCCATTCGTGCTCCCCAGGGGCTGCCGCGGTGCGTGCGCCCCGTATCGTTTTCCGCGGTCGATCCTAGCAGCAAATGCGGGTCGAGACCCGCGCTATTGCGGCCTCCGCACGAACGGGTACGCTGTTCGGGAAAATCGAGCCCGAGCGACGCCATGAAGCCAGAACCCGAAACGAACGCGAGCAAGCCCGCGGCAATCACGCCGCCGCTGCGCCTGCACCACTACGCCTGGGTCACGAAAGATCAGGAGGCGAATCGCCGCTTCTTCGAGGACGTCCTCGGCATGCCGCTCGTCGCGACATGGTGCGAGCGCACGTGGAGCGCCGAGGCGAAGCGCGAGCTCGAGTACTGCCACACGTTCTACGCGCTCGCGGACGGCGGCGCCGTCGCGTTCTTCCAATTCGCGGATCCTGACGACTACGAGCGCTTCCGGGCGCGCGCTCCGGCCGAGGCGCAGTATCCGCACATCGCGCTCAAGGTCGACCGCAAGACGTTCGACGCCGTGAAGCGGCGCGTCGAGGACGCCGCGCTGCCGCATCGCATCACGGACCACGGCTATTGCCGATCGCTCTACGTGACGACTCCGGACGCGCTCAAGCTCGAGCTCACGCTCGACCCCGACAACGTCGACGAGGTCGCGGCGCGCCGGCGGGCCGACGCGCACAGCGAGCTCGAGCGCTGGCTCGCCGGCGACCGCCGCCCCAACAACACCGACCACACGAGCGTCTTCGAGTGATCCTCGAGACGACCGTCGTCGGCAGCTATCCGCAGCCCGGCTGGCTCGTGGATCGCGCTCGGCTCGGTGCCCGCGTCCCGCGGCTCCGCGCGCCCGAGGTCTGGCGCGTTGCGCCGCCGTACCTCGAAGAGGCGCAGGACGACGCGACCCTGCTCGCGATCCGCGACATGGAGCGCGCGGGCATCGACGTCGTCACGGACGGCGAGATACGCCGCGAAAGCTACTCGAACCGGTTCGCGCTCGCGCTCGAGGGCGTCGACGGCGAGACCCCGGGGTGGACCGTGAACCGCAACGGCGTCCGCTCGCCCGTCCCGCGCATCGTCGGCCCCGTGCGCCGCCGCGGCCCGGTCGAGGTCCGCGACGTCGAGTTCCTGCGCCGCAATACCTCGAGGCGCGTCAAGATCACGCTGCCCGGGCCCTTCACACTCGCGCAGCAGGCCGAGGACCTCCACTACCGGGACGACGAAGCGCTCGCGATGGCGTTCGCGGCCGCCGTCAACGACGAGCTTCGCGACCTCGCGGCCGCGGGCGCCGACGT
>DASTSM010000421.1:0-6863 GCA_035760685.1 Gammaproteobacteria bacterium
ACCCGCCTAGCGTGGACACCGCCTCAAGGGCTTAGCATCGCGCCGCAAAAGGGGTCTTCGCATGACGCTTATTCTGACCAAACCCATGAAACAGATCGAACGTCCGCGTACTTCCGGCCGCAAACTGATGCACCTCGTCCCTAAACCCCAGCCGGATCGGCACCAACGCCGCCGCCCCCGACTCTCGCCCCCGCACCGTCAGCGCATCGCGCGTGAGCTTGAGATCTAGCGAATGCCCGCGGTACCGGATGCGCATGTCGAGCCGGTCGAGCTCCTCGGGCAGCTGCGGGTTGAGGCGCAGCACGTCGCCGGTGACCTCGATGCCGGTCGAGACGCGCTGCACGAGGTCGACGGTGCCGGCCATGGCGCCGAGGTGCACGCCTTCGGCTGTCGTGCCCTGCTGGATGTCGCCGACGTCGCTCTGTAGCGCCTCCGCAAAGTACCGCATCGCGCGCGGGCGATCCGAGCGGGCGAGGACCCAGGCGTGCACGACGCGCGAGAGCGTGGAGCCGTGCGACGAGCGCCGGTCGTAGTAGTCGACGTTGCGCGGGATCGTTTCGTGCTCGAACTGGTAGCCGAGGCCCCGCAGCAGCTCGCCGAGCTCTTTCGACGAGAAGAGATAAAAGAGCATCAGCACGTCCGCCTGCTTCGAGACTTTGTAGCGGTTCGCGCTGTCGTTCTCGGCTTCTAGGATGAGCTCGAGCCGCTGGATGTTGCCGTAGCGCTTCCGGTAGTCGTCCCAGTCGAGCTCCTCGAGCCGCTCGTAGCCTTCGAACTGGCTGATGATGCCGTCGTCGTGAAACGGTACGAACATGCGGCGGGCCACGTCTCGCCAGCGCTCGATCTCGTCCTTCGTGAGTTTCAAGCGTGCCATGAGATCCGCGTGGCGGATGTCGGGCAGGAGATCTAGCACCTCGAGCGCGCGCCGCAGGACCCACACGGCCATGACGTTCGTGTAGGCGTTGTTGTTGACGCCCGGCTCCGCCGCGTCGGGATAGGCGTCGTGGAACTCGTCGGGGCCCATGACGCCGCGGATCTCGTAGCGCCCGCGCGCCTCGTTGAACTGCGCGATGCTGGCCCAGAACCGCGCGATCTCGAGCATCAGCTCCGCGCCGTAGAACTGCATGAACTCGATGTCGGCCGTCACTTGAAAGTACTGCCAGACGTTGTAGGCGATCGCGCTGCCGACGTGGCGCTGCAAGTAGGTGTTGTCCGGCACCCAGCGGTTCGAGCGCGGATTGAGATTGAGCTCCTGCGTCTCCTCCTGGCCGTCGCTGCCGCTCTGCCACGGGAACATCGCGCCGCGATAGCCTGCCGCCCGCGCGGCTGCGCGCGCTTCGCCTAGACGCCGGTACCGGTACATGAGCAGCGACCGCGTGATCTCGGGCGTGCGGAAGTTCAACGTCGGGAATATGAAGAGCTCGTCCCAAAACACGTGTCCCCGATAATGCTCGCCGGTCCAGCCTCGCGCGGGCACGCCGATGTCGAGGCCGATCGAGTTCAGCGACGCGGCCTGGAGCAGATGGAACATGTTGAGCCGAAGCAGCATCGGCACGTTGAGCGGGAAACGTTCGCCGGCGGGCCGGAGGCTGACATCGTAGCGGCGCCAGAGGTGCTTCCAGGCGAGCACGTGATCCGCAACGAGGTCCGCGAAGCGGCCGGCCCGGCCGACGGCCTTGCAGGCGGCGAGGCTCGCCTCGGAGATGGCCGCGTCCCGCGACGTGAAGAGTGCGACGATCTTCTCGATCGCGAGCGTCTCGCCCTGCCGCACGTCGAGGTCGAGCTCCTCGCCGATGTAGCCCGGCTCCTCGAAGCGGCGGCGGGGCGCGGAGTTCAAAAGCTCGTCGCCAAAAAAAACCTGCGTTCGCGCGGCGATTGCGACGTGCAGATCGGATTGCGTCGTGTGCACGAGCAGGTAAACGCCGTCGTCGTCGGCCGGCCGGGTGCGGCCGTCGAGACCGGGCGGAGCTGCGGGCCCAGCCGGACCCGCCCGGCCCGCCGCGACCGGCTCGAGGTGCCGGTTGTTGAACTTCTCGTAAAGCTTCGCGCCCGCGTTGACGATGCGGCCGTCGATCGCCGACCGCACCGTGGCGCGCCCCGACCAGTTCTCGGGCGTCAGCAAGAGCTCGAGCGCCGCGAGATGCATGTCCGCCATCGAGACGACGCGCCGCTCCTCGAGCGCGCTCCGCCGGCCGTGCTGGTCCTCGAAGCGCATGCAGCGCCTCAACATGCCGCGCCGAAGATCGAGCTCCTGCCCGTACTCGAGAATCGTAACCTCCCGCAGATCGAACCACTCGCCGTCGTCCGCCGCGAACGAGAGCGGAAGCCAGTTCGGAAAGTTCACGAGATCCTCGTTCTCGACGACGCGCCCGCCGATGTCCGTGCGCACGCGGTTGTAGCCGCCCGCGATGTAAGTCCCCGGATAGTGCACGCCGTCGGCCCGCGCCCACGGCACGGCGCCGCGCGTCTCGAAGTAGCCGTTGCCGAGCGCGCACAGCGATTCGCGGATGCCCTCGGTGGCGAGATCGAACGCATCGTAGACGAGCTCCCACGCGGAAGGCTCTTCCGTCGCGACGCGAATCTCGCAGAGATCGCGCACGACGACGTCGGCGCCGGCTTGCCTGAGCTCGTTCGAGTGCCCGAGGCGATCGACGCCGATCACGAGCCCGAACCGGCCGGCGCGCCCGGCCTCGACGCCGGCGATCGCGTCCTCGACGACGACGCAGCGTGCGGGCTCGACGCGGAGGCGCCGCGCGCCCTCGAGGAACGTGTCGGGTGCGGGCTTCCCGGCGAGCCCGAGCCGCTCGAGGTCGACGCCGTCGACGCGCGCGTCGAAGAGCACATCGATGCCCGCGCGCTCGAGCACGGCCTTGCAGTTCTTGCTCGACGAGACGACGGCGGTCCCGATCTCCTGCGCGCGGAGCGCACGCACGAGCGCGATGCTCGACTCGAACACCTCGACGCCGTCGCGCGCGAGCGTCTCGAGGAAGAAGTCGTCCTTGCGCCGGGCGAGCCCGTGCACCGTGGGCGCGTCTGGCGCGTCGTCGGCCGAGCCTTCCGGCAGGTCGATGCCGCGAGAGGCAAGAAACGAGGCGACGCCGTCGCGCCGCGGCTTGCCGTCGACGTAGCGGCGGTAGTCGGCCTCGATGTCGAACGGCACGAACGGCTCACCCGTGTGCTCGGCGCGCTTCCGCAGGAACTCGTCGAAGAGCCGCTTCCA
Source organism: Gammaproteobacteria bacterium (assembly GCA_035760685.1). Classification (GTDB taxonomy): domain Bacteria; phylum Pseudomonadota; class Gammaproteobacteria; order Steroidobacterales; family Rariloculaceae; genus ZC4RG20. The sequence continues at coordinate 3,221 of DASTSM010000421.1, forward strand.
GGCGGCTGCGTGCACGGCCGCGGTGCGCGTTAGGACGCCGTCGAGATCGAAGAGCACCGCGTCGTAGTCGCGCGGGGCGAGGGTGACGTAGGTTCCCGTCGTGGTCATCGCGCGCGATGTCCTTCCCGGCCGCGGCGGAGTGCGGCGACGAATAGGGGTCGACCCGTGCCTGCAGCAAGCTTTGTGCCATGAATCCGGCGAGCAATCTCGGAAGTACTCGGTGAACATGGCGGTCGAGCCCCAATACAATGCCTCATGTCTCACGACGAGCATGCCGCGCACGGCGAGCAGGCGGCCCACCACGCGCATGCGGCGCACGGCGAGCACGCGGCCCACGACGCACATGCGGCCCACGATGCACACGCGGCCCACGATGCACACGCGGCCCACGACAAGCACGCGGGCCACAGCGTCGAGATGTTCCGCGACCGCTTCTGGCTGACGCTCGTGCTGACCGTGCCGACGGTCGTCTGGAGCGAGCACGTTCAGGACTGGCTCGGCTACACGGCGCCGCGCTTTCCGGGCGCGCGCTGGCTGCCAGCGATCTTCGGCACGATCGTCTTCGTCTACGGCGGGCGGCCGTTCCTCGTCGGCGGCTATCGCGAGCTCAAGGATCGGCTGCCGGGCATGATGACGCTGATCTCGCTCGCGATCTCCGTCGCCTTCCTCTACAGCGCGGCCGTCACGCTCGGCTATCGCGGCGAGCCGCTGTGGTGGGAGCTCGCGACGCTCGTGACCGTCATGCTGCTCGGTCATTGGATCGAGATGCGATCCATCTTCCAGGCGCAAGGCGCGCTCAAGGAGCTCGCGAAGCTGCTGCCGGATACCGCGATTCGCATCATCGGCGGAGGCAACGGCGACGAGCGGACCGAGGAGGTCACGATCGATCAGCTCCGAGTCGGCGACCTCGTCCTCGTCCGTCCCGGCGCTGCGGTGCCCGCGGACGGCATCGTGCGCAGCGGCAAGAGCAGCGTGAACGAGGCGGTCATCACCGGCGAGTCGAATCCCGTTCCGAAGCGCGAAGGCGACAAGGTCATCGCGGGCACCGTCAACGGCGAGGGCTCGCTGCGCGTCGAGATCACGGGCACCGGCGAGAACACGGCGCTCGCCGGAATCATGCGGCTCGTCGAACAGGCGCAGTCGTCGCGCTCGCGCGCGCAGGCGCTCGCCGATCGGGCCGCCTTCTTCCTGACCGTCGTCGCGATCGTCGCGGGCATCGTGACGCTCATCGGCTGGCTCGCGGCCGGCGCCGGGCTCGATTTCACCGTGACACGCGTCGTGACGGTGCTCGTGATCGCCTGCCCGCACGCGCTCGGGCTCGCGGTGCCGCTCGTGATCGCGATCTCGACGACGCTCGGCGCGCGCAGCGGGCTGCTGATTCGCGATCGCCGCGGACTCGAGGAAGCGCGTAACTTGGACGTCGTCGTCTTCGACAAGACCGGTACGTTGACGTTGGGCGAGCATCGCGTCGTCGACGTCGCGGCCGCCGAAGGCATCGCGGCGGACGAGGCGCTGCGGCTCGCGGCCGCCGTCGAGCGCGATTCCGAGCATCCGATCGCGCGGGCCTTGATGAAGAGCGCGGAGGAGCGGGGACTCGACGTGCCGCTCGCGCGAGATTTCGCGGCGCTGCCGGGGCAGGGCGTCGCGGCGGAGGTCGAGGGCCGCCGCTTGGAGGTGGGCGGCCCCGCGCTGCTCGCCCAGCTCGGCGTCGAGCTTCCTCCGGAGCTGCGCGAAGCCGAGGCGCGCTTCAGCGCCAACGCCGAGGCCGCCGTCTATTTGATCGAGGACGGGCGCGCGCTTGCCGCGTTCGCCGTCGCGGACGCGATTCGGCCGGAATCCCGCGAAGCGATCAAACGTCTGCACGACGCGGGCATCGAGGTCGCGATGCTGACAGGCGATTCGGCCGCAGTCGCGAACCGGGTCGCGAAGGAGCTCGGCATCGACACGGTCTTCGCGCAAGTGCTGCCCGAAGAGAAGGCGGCCAAGATCGAGGCGTTGCAGCGCGAAGGCAAGCGCGTCGCCATGGTCGGCGACGGCGTCAACGATGCACCCGCGCTGGTCACGGCCGACATCGGCATCGCGATCGGCGCCGGCACGGACGTGGCCGTCGAAGCGGGCGACGTCGTGCTCGTGCGCAGCGATCCGCGCGACGTCGCGAGAATCGTATCGTTGAGCCGCGCGAGCTATCGCAAGATGCTTCAGAACCTCTGGTGGGCGGCGGGCTACAACATCGTCGCAATCCCGCTCGCGGCCGGCGCGCTGGCCTGGGCCGGCATCGTGCTCGCCCCGGCGGTCGGCGCCGTGCTGATGTCCGCGAGCACGGTCATCGTGGCCGTCAATGCGCAGTTGCTGCGGCGGGCTGCGTTGTAAGAGCCGAGCGGGCGCGACGCGACAGGCCGGCGAGATCACCTGGAGGCGGGCGAGACCGCGCGCGATGCGCCGGCGCTCGTCATCCCGATTGACAGCCGTTGCGCCGAAGGCGTTTCATCGCCGCTCGATCTCGGGTTGGGGCCGCTGACCTCGCTCCCCTCGAGCGCAGGAACGTAGCGCGCACGAACGCAGAACGCACGAACGCAGAACGCACGAACGCAGAACGCACGAATTCATGCCCCTGACTTATCTGCCGACTCGCACCGAGCTCTTTCTCTGGGGCGAAGACTCGGCTCCCCTCGCGTCATTAGCGGAGCTCGGCGCGCCGGCGTCGGCCGACGTCGTCACGTTCAGCGGGCTCACGCACGTCGAGGGCCGCGCGCTGATGCTCTTCCCGGCCGTGGCGCGGCTCGCCGCCGTGCCGGCGGCGGAGCTCGCGGCACTGCCGGGCTCGGTCGCTGCGTGGGCTCTCGCGAGCAAGCTCGTGCTCGATTTGACTAGCCGCGAGCGCATCGTGCCCACGGTCATTCGGCAGAAAGGCGAGAAGACGCGAGCCCGTTGGGCGGCCGTGCTGCAAGCGCCCGAGGATGCTGCACGAGTCGCGGATATCGCGCGCAGCTTGACCCCCGCGGCGCACGCCGTCCCGGCGGAGTCCGCGGCGCCCGTGCGCGCGGGCGCAAGTGTCGGTTCGGACGAGAGCCGTTCGCGCTCGGGCGAGCGTCGGCCGCGCTCCCCGGCGCCTGCGTCTCGCTCCGCCGCGCCTGCGTCGTGCTCCCCGGCGCCTGCGTCTCGCTCCGCCGCGCCGGAGCGGTCCTCGTCGCGCACTCCGTTGCTCGTCTGGGCTCCCGATGCGCTATTGCGCGTCTTCCTCGATGCCGCCGTCGACGCGCTCGTGCGCGCCGCCGCCCGCACCGGCCAAGCCCGCTCGACGAAAGACGCCGCGCGCTGGGAGGATCGCTGGGTCGCGGCGCTCGCGGGTCCCGACGATTCGTTCGAGGCGCGAGGTTTCGGCGAGCGGACGCTCATCGAGGATCTCGAGGCGTGGAGCCGTCCCGTGCTGGGCGGCCGCGAGCGGCCGCGCGCTTGCTTTCGCCTCGAGCTGCCCACGGACGGCAGCACGTCGTTCGCACTGCGCTTCCTGCTCCAGTCGCCGGACGATCCGAGCCTGCTCGTCGATGCGGCCGAGGTTTGGCGTACGCGGGGCGGCAGTCTCGCGAAGCTGGGCCGCGCGTTTCGCGATCCGCAAGAATCGTTGCTCGAGGCGCTCGGCCGA
>DASTSM010000422.1:0-11046 GCA_035760685.1 Gammaproteobacteria bacterium
GCCGGCGCCATCGCCGACGAAGGCGCCGCTTCCTGCGCCGGCGCGAACGCGCCGATCTTGCTCTCGGCGCCGAAGAACGCCGCGGGGAGGACAGTGGGCACGAGGCACCAGAGGACCTGCGACTCCGGCCATCTTTCGGCCCCGAGCAGGCACAGGACCGCGCCGAGGACCGGCCATGCCCCGGCGCGCCGGCCGTTGACCCGCAGAATCAATGCCGATGCGAAAAGCAGCAGTGCGAGGAACACGCCTCGGATGCCGATGCGGTGGCCGAAGACGGCCGGATCCCAGTCCAAATCCACGGCGTTCGATCCCGCCGACGCGATCAGATAGAAAACCAGCAGCGCGACGAGTGCAGGCGTGACGGCGGCGCCGCTCGCGCCTCCGTTCAGAAGCATCCGCCGCGCGACGAGCAGCGCGCAAAGCAGGTAGAGCGTCGCCGCGAGCCAATCGGCGGGGCCGCCGGGATAAGGCAGGACGTAAGTCGCCGCGGTCATGACGGGCGCGAGCACGAACGCGGCTCCGAGCAGCGGTCGCCGAAAACGATCGATGGCGCCGAACGCATTCGGCAACGCTGCGGCGAGCAGGCTCGACGTGTTCGACCGCGTCACGGCGACCAGCATCAGCATGCCGATGACCTCGGTGCCTTCCTCGATCAGGGCGCGCGCGCCGTAGACCCATTCGTTGTTCCAGACGAGCAGGTGCTGAATGTCCTCCTGCACGCCCACGGTGCCGAAGAGCGCGAATGCCCCGGCGATGATCGCCAAGCTCTTCTTCCATAGTCCGCCCTTGTAGAGCTCGATCAGGGCGTAGGCCGCGGCCGCGAGACCGGCGAGCCCGAACGGCACGATGTGGCGGAGACCGATCGCTTCGTGGACGGACGCGACCTCGTCGAACGAAAGAACCAGCAGCACGCCGGCCAAGGCGAGCCACCCGCGCCGCTGCGCGGGCCGCTTCTCCTCGCACAGCCAGCCGTCGAGCGCGAACACCGCGCTCAACAAGAGCAGCATTCCGGACCACCAAGCTCCGACGTTGTTCTCGCCCGCGTAGCCGAGCTCGAAGAGTAGCCTGGACAGGATTCTGTGGTGCTCCAAGGGAAACGAAATCAACGTGACGAGGGCCAGCAGCACCGACACGGCCAGGACTGCGCCGTACCAACGTCGGCACAAGACCGAGAACATTCGCAGCATTTTGGAATTACCCGCTTGTTATTAGTTGCTGATTGCGGAACGGCACTCTTCGAAGGGCGAGAGCGTGATGCACCTCGCGTGCCAACCGGCTCGATCCCGCGCCCTGATAGGTGCGCGGCCGACGACCGCCGAGATGATCATGTGACGGGTCCGCGGTCGCGGTCGGCTGGTAGACTTTGGGCGATCGGACGACGATCGGCGCGCCGAGTCGCCGTCGGCTCGAGATCGCCTGGATTTGACTCGCCGGCGGTTACGAGCTCGAAGCCGTCCAGCGGCCCCGCTTCGGCGAGGGCCGCATGACCGCTCCCGCACGACGAGCGCACGCACCGAATAGGAAGCACACCTGACCCTCTCCGCGCTGACTCTGCTCGGGCTCGCACTGGCCGCGTTCGGGCTCTGGAACGACAGCATGCGGACTCGCGAAGCCGCGAACCGCGTCGCCGTGGACGCCTGCGCGCGCCGCTCGCTGCAGTTCCTCGACGGAACCGTTGCGCTCGCGAAGCTACGGCCCCGGCTCCGCGAGGGCCGGCTCCGCATCGAGCGCACCTACGTCTTCGACTACGCGATCGGCGGAGTGGAGCGGGCGACGGGCTTCGTCATCATGCTCGGCCAAGAAGTGCAGCACGTGGGTTTATGATCACGGCAAAGCAAACAGCATGCGGGGCCGAACCCGCGAGGAGACCCGAATGACGCGCGGAGTTTGTCTTTGCGGCACCGTCGCCTACGAGTTTACGGAGCCGTTCCAGCTCATGATGCACTGCCACTGCTCGATGTGCCGCAAGCATCACGGCGCGCCGTTCGCGACCTTCGTCGCCGCGCCGTTCTCGGCCTTCCGGTGGCTCGGCGGCGAGGATGCGATCGGCTCTTATCAATCCTCGGAGCACGGCGCGCGATCGCACTGCCGGCGCTGCGGCTCAGTCACGCCGACGTTGATACCGGATGCGGGCTTCGCGATCGCGCCGGCCGGCAACCTCGAGGGCGATCTCGGCGTCCGGCCGCAGTTTCATGCGTTCGTCGGCTCGAAGGCGCCGTGGTACACGATCACGGATTCGCTGCCGCAGCACGCCGGGAATCCGCCCGAGTTCGGAGGAGGCGAAGGCATCGAAAGGCCGCACGTCGAGCAGCGCGAAGGCGTCGCCGACGGCAGCTGTCTCTGCGGCGACGTCGCCTACGAGGTCCGCGGCCGGCCGCTGCGGATGTACCACTGCCACTGCTCGCGCTGCCGCCGCGCGCGAAGCGCGGCGCACACGACGAATCTCTTCGTGAGGATCGAAGACTTTCGTTTCACGCGGGGCGAGGAGCTCGTCGTCGACTACAAGGTGCCCGAGGCGCACCGCTTCGCGGTCGCATTCTGCAAGCGCTGCGGCGGCGAGACGCCGCGGATCTCGCGCGAGCGCGGCGCCGTCAACGTGCCGGCGGGAACGCTCGATACCGACGCCGGGATGCGGCCGCAGGCGAACATCTTCGCCGGCTCGAAGGCGCCCTGGTTCGAGATCACGGACGAGCTCCCGCAATACGCCGAGTATCCGCCCGACTGAAGCCCGTCACAGGGTATCCGCGGGGCCGAATCTCTCGCGGCCGCCCGCGCCCATGCGCGGAGGCATTTTCCCAACACGGCGCTCCGCTCCGGCGGGATAGGCACGCCGGCTCGCGGCGCTTCCGCGCAACCCCCCTCCCCCTTGCTGCACGCCGGGGAAAGTGACAACGTAGCGTCGTCACCACGGGAAGCGCCGGTCCGGCGTTCCGGCCGGAGGCGGCGCAGGCAGCCGGGAGCGGTAGTAACAAAGAACGAGCGTGCCTTCGAGCGGCAGCCGCCGCCAAAAGGAGGAGCCATGAGTCATTCACGAGGCCCGGGTTTCGTCCTTGCATCTTCCATTGTGCTGGCCGGCGCCGGTCAGCTCGCTCAGGCTCAGCAGCAAGCGCCGGACAATCGATCGCTCGAGGAGATCACGGTCACGGGATCGCGGATCAGGCAGAGCGGGTTCGAGTCCTCGCAGCCGCTGTCCGTCATCGATTCTCAGCAGATCCAGAATCTCGGTCTCGTGAACGTCGGCGACGTCATGCGCACCCTGCCGCAGAACACGGCGTTCTTCACCGAGACGAACGTCGGCATCGGCAACTTCAACGTCGGCGCCCAGCTCGCGAATCTGCGCGGGCTGAACCCCTTCTTCGGCACGCGCACCCTGACGCTCGTCGACACGAAGCGCGTCGTGCCGAACACGGAAGGCGGCGCCATCGACTTGACCCTGATCCCCTCGATGCTCGTCGCGCGCACCGAGGTCGTGACGGGCGGAGCCTCGGCCGCCTACGGCTCCGACGCTATCGCCGGCGTCGTGAACGTGATCCTCGATACGCAGCTCGACGGCATCCGCGCGCAGGCCGACTACAGCGAGACGACCGAAGGCGACGGAGGCGACCGGCACGCGGCGTTCGCGTACGGCCACGGCTTCGCCGATGACCGCATCCACTTCGTGGCGGGCGCCGAGTACCAGCATCAGGACGCGATCGGGCCCTGCTCGCAGAACCGCGATTGGTGCAGGGAAGCCTGGGCCGTCGGCACGAACACGGCATTCAATACGCCGCCCGGCGTCGGCAACGGTCTGCCGAATTTCGTCGTGGCGCCGAACGCGAAGATTCCGACCTCGGAGAACGGCGTGATCTCGCCGTGCCTCACGGCGGTATGTGCCGCGCCGCCCGGCCAGCCGCCGCCGCTCGGCCCTCCGCTTACTTTCAACGCCGACGGCACCGCACTCTCTCCGTTCGACCCGGGCCGGTTCGGCGGTGCCTTCTCGCGAATCGGCGGCGACGGCAACTTGCTCGGCTACGACATCTCGAACATCCGGCCCGACATCGAGCGCTATTCGCTGCTCGGACACGTCGACTGGAACCTCGGCGATTCGCTAAAGCTGTCCTTCGAGCTCGCGAACGCGCACAGCGAGTCCGAGAACTTCCCGGCGAACGGGGCCATCGGACCGCTGGGCGTGCGGATCTTTCCCGACAACGCGTTCCTGACCCCAGCCGTGTCGGCCGCGCTCGGGCCCTTCGGCGGCTCGGCTTCGCGCGTTTTCGCGCCCGACGTCGTCTCGGCCCGCAACACGACCGAGGCGGACACGCTGCGCTTCGTCACGTCGGTCTCGGGCGACCTCACGGACAAATGGAACTGGGACGGCTACTACGAGCACGGCCGCAGCACCTATCACCAGCGCCTGTTCCACAACGTCGTCGGCAGCGTGATCCCGGCGCCTACGCTGTACAACTTCTTCGGCTGGGCCATCGATGCCGTGCACACGAATCCCGCGGACCCGACGAGCCCGATCGTGTGCCGCGCGACGCTGCCCGGCCCGGCGTTCAACCCGCTCGCGGCCGGCTGCGTGCCGCTCAACTACTTCGGCGTCGGCAACGCCGATCCGGCCGCGATCGACTACGCCTTCCGCACACTCAAGGAGGACAACGAATACCAGCAGGACGTGATCGGCGCGAACTTCCGCGCGGATCTCGCGCAGGGTTGGGCCGGCCCGATCGCCGGCGCCTTCGGCCTCGAGGTCCGCCGAGACCAGTCCGACGCGACGCACGATCTCGCGAACCAACCTTGGTACAACGACTACTTCCTCGACTGGGGCTTCGACCGCGGCGGCAAGATCGACGTCACCGAGGTCTACGGCGAGGTCCAGGTGCCGATCGTGAAGAAGCTCCAGAGCGACTGGTCCTTGCGCGAGACGCGCCACGAGGCGACGAGCGACGCGCCGGGCAGCGACACGAAGTCGCACGACTTCTCGAGCTGGAAGGCGGCGCTGATCTACGACCCGCTCGACTGGCTCCGCTTCCGCGGGACGCGCTCGCAGGACGTGCGCGCGGCGGGATTCCGCGAGCTGTTCCTGCCGCGCGTGGAGGTCATCGGCACGCCGGGCGGCTTCCCGGGTGCCATCAACAACCCGTGGAACAACAACGCCCCCGAGGCCTACCTCAGCATCTCAGGAGGCAATCCCGACCTGAAACCCGAGACGGCCGACACGACGACGTTCGGCACGGTCCTCTCGTTCGACCGCTTCCAGTTCTCGGTCGACTGGTACGAGATCGACATCTCGGACGCGATCACCCCGGGCGGCCTCGGCGGCCTCGGCGCGCAGCAGGTCGTCAACGCCTGCTTCGCAGGCGGGCAGGCGGCTTGCAACGCCGTCGGCGGCTTCGGCACGGCGGACATCACCTCCGTTGACTCGAGCTCGATCAACATCGGCGAGTTCCTGACCCGCGGCTATGACCTCGAGGCGCGCTACAACCTGCCGCTCGGCGGCGGCGGCAACCTCAACACGCGCGTCATCGCGAGCTACCTCTACGACCTCATCGTCGACACCGGCTTGGGCAATCCGCCCGTGAATTACCACGGCCAGACGGGCCCCGTCGCCTCCTTCGGCGGCTTCAATACATCGCCCGACTGGCAAGCGACGGCGTGGGTCACGTACTCGCGCTCGCGGTTCACGTCGACATTCGAGACGCGCTACATCGGCTCGGGCACGCTCAACGCGACGTGGTTCGACAGCCCGCCGGGCGACCCGACCAACCTGCTGCCCTTCTCGGTCACGGACAACAACGTCGACAGCCGCATTTATCTCGGCTGGTCCGGCTCGTACGATTTCAAGAAGCAGGGCGAGGGCAGTCAGATCCAGGTCTTCTGGTCCATCAACAACCTGCTCGACAAGGACCCGCCCGTCGCCCCGGGCGGCAACTTCTATCCGACGAACCCGGTGTTCTTCGACACGATCGGCCGGCGGTATCGCGCAGGCGTGCGTCTGACGTTCTAAAACTGGCGGGGACCGGCGGCAGAATCGCTCCTGCCGCCGGTCCGCCGCCCTCCCCCGGCTCTCCTCCCCGAACTCTCCCGTCCGCCGCCTCCGCGGGTCGCGCGCTCGCCGAGGAGCCCGCGCGACCGCACGGTCGCGGCGTCAGAACCTGTAGTCGAGCGACAACGAGTACTGCCGGCCGAAGACGTCGTAGTTGGCCGGCACGATCTGAGAGCCGCCGCGCTGCCCAAAGGTCGCGACGATCGGCGGATCCTCATCGAACAGGTTTTCGACGTAGAGCTGCGCTCGCAAGCTCTGTCCGCCGCTCATGTCCTTGCGATAGCTGAACCCGACATTCGAATAGGACTTCGACTGCACGGTGGCGTCGTCGAGCGTGATCACGCGGCCCGTCACGACGAGGCCCGGCTCGAACTGCGCGTAGGTGTTGTTGTTGCCGAGCATCGTTTCCGGGATGTAGCGCTGCTGCCACGTGATGCCGAAGCTCCCGATCTGATAGTCGACGGTGCCGAGATAAGTCGCGTCGGGCTCGGTGTACGTGCCCGCGTTCTCCGTCGTCGTGCCCGCGGCCGTCGTCGTGCTGCGCTCGAGCAGCCGGCCGGCGAGCAGCCGGAAGCTCAACGACTCGTCCTGGCTCTTGACGAAGTCGGGCTTCGTGTTGAACAGGACCTCGTAGTCGATGCCTCTGACCTTGGCGGAGGCGACGTTGAGATAGACGTTGCGGACGTTCTGGACATGCCCCGTCGGGTCGAGGCGGATCAACGAGCAGAGGTTGGCGTCGTTGTCGAGATAGCAGCCGTCCACGATCGCCTGCTGGCCGAGCTGATCGACGGCGTCCTCGAGGTCGATGCGGAACGTGTCGGCCGAGAACTGGAAGCCCGGCACGCGCGCCGGCTGGAAGACGAAGCCCGCGGTGACCGTGTCGGCCTTCTCGGGCTTGAGGTCCGGGTTGCCGCCCGTCGTGACGGTGATCTCGAGGTTCTGACCGTTGTACTGGGGGCTGCGCTCGATGATCCGGCCGCCGCCGCCCTGCAGGTCGTAGCGCTCCGAGAACGTGGGCTCCCGCACGTCGCGCGAGATCGTGCCGCGCAGCCGCAAGGCCTTGGCCACGGAGAAGTTCAATCCGCTCTTCCACGAGACGACGCCGCCGCTCGTCGAGTAATCCGAATAACGGCCCGCGAGGTCCGCCTCGAGGTAGCGCGGGCCCGACGACCAGAGCGGCAAGTTGAACTCGGAGTAGGCCTCCCAGACGTCGTAGCCGCCGTTGATCCAGGGCACCGTGGAGAACTCGTGCAGGTTCGGGCTGCCGCCGGTATAGCCCGGCGAGATGCCGCGGATGCCGAGGTCGGGGGCGTTCAGCGGCGGACCGTAGGCCATGAGCTCCTGCGGCTCCGGATTCTGCCAGAACCACTGTTTGCGGTAGGTCGCGCCGGCCGCCATGGAGAAGGCGCCGGGCCCATACCCCTTCCAGATATCGCCGTTCAACAGGATCTCGGCGAACTCCTGCGTCACGGCCGAGAGGCCGGACTTCGGCGAGACCACGTACTGCTGCGCCTGGGGCGTGGCGTTGCCCTGACCCAGCACGTTCAGCGGCGTGCAGCCCGCTTGCGCGTCGGGGCCGATCGGCCCCGGAATCGGCACGAACTCGTCCGGGCTGCTCGCGAGCCAGCGCGCGCCCTGGACTGCAGGCACCGTGACGCCCTGCACGACGGCCGCGAGCTCCGCTTGTGTCGGGTTATGCGCCGTGATGTCGCACGTGACGATGCCTTGCTTGCGCGGCACCGATAGGAACTGTCCGGGATTGGCGGGATCGGGGGTCAAGCCCGCCAGCTCCTGCGCCGACAGGATGTGGCCGTCGGCGGGATCGACCGCGACGGCGTCCATGGCGAGGAATTCCTTGTCGATGCGCAGCTCGTTCGAGATCTCGGTCAGCTTGTCGGTCGTGCCGCGCTGCATCGTGACCTTCAAGTCCCACTTGTCGAAGAGCTGCTTGTCGAGACCGAACGTCCACTGATACGTCTCGTAGCGGTTGTGGTGCTCCTCGTGGTCGTCGTAGTTGCCGGCCTGACCGAGCACCTGCCCCTGCTTCTCGACGTGGATCGCCGCGATTCCCTCCTCGACCATCGCGTCGCGCACGACGTCGGGCAGGAACGGGTTGTTGTCGTAGATCGTGTAGTACCAAGGCGCGGTGCCGTGCGGGATGCCGCGCTGGTCGCTCAAGTTCGACTCCACGATGCCGTCGAGCACGTCGATGCTGAGGGACATGCGATCCGTCACGTCGAACGTGAATCCCGCGAAGACGTTCTGCCGCTTGACCTCGGAGCCCGAGGGACCGCCCTCGAAGGCTCGGTCCTCGATGTCTGCTTGGGGTCCGCCGGATTGGGAGCCCGTCTGGCCCACGATGCCGGGCGGGGACCAGACGTCGCCCGGGATGAACGGCTCGATGCCGCTGCCGTCGTAGCTGAACTGGTAGACCGAGCCGCCGAGAGAGAACGGAGCGTGGTGCCCGGACCGACCGTCCGCGGGGACCGAGTTGCCCGCGGCATCGAGCGTGAACCCGGAGTTGATGACGCCCGTCGGCGAATGCAGCGTGGAGCTCACGTTCGGCAGGACGAGCTGCTGCGGATGCTGCGTGTCGCTCGCGCCTTGCCACTCGGGATTCGTCACGAGACCGTAGCGCTGCCACCAGCTGCCGAGGCTCGAAGGATCGCGGTGGATCTGTGCGATGCGCTGCGTCTCGACCGAGCCGACGAAATGCCAGCGGTCCGCGATCTGCGTGCCGCCGCTGACCGTGACCTTGTAATTTTGCCCGTCGCCCACGTCCGTCTGGCCGCCGCGCAGGGAGACGTCGAGGCCCTCGAACTCGCGATTCAGCACGAAGTTCGTGACGCCCGCGATCGCGTCCGCGCCGTACGCGGCGGAGGCGCCGCCCGTCACGACCTCGACGTTGCGGAGCAGCGCCGTCGGAAAGTTGTCGACGTCGACGGTGCCGTTGCGATCGGCAGGCACGACGCGCGCGCCGTTCAACAGGACCAGGGTGCGCTCCGGTCCCATGCCGCGAAGGTTCAAAGAGCTCACGCCCGCCGTGCCGAATAGGGCGCCGCCCTCGCGCTGCGCGCTCTCGGTTCGAAAGAACTGCGGCAGCTTGCCGAGCTGATCGGCGATCGTCTGGTTCGGCGAGTAATTGTTGAGCTGCTCGACCGTGACCGCGGTCACGGGCACCGGGGTCGTGAAGCCCGACGTGCGCTGAATGCGCGAGCCGGTCACCGTGACCTCTTCGATCTGCTGCTGTTGCTGCTGCTCCTGCGCGTGCACCGGTCCGGCCAGCGCCGCCGATACGGCGAAGGCCAGTGCCGAGAGCGCCGGTGTGAGCGCGCGCCGCCCTTCGTCCGCCCTCTCGCGTCCGTTGCCGCCATGGGTCGGCGCCGCTGCGCCGTCTCGCATCGTGTAGTTATTCGCCATCGGTCCCCCTTTGGGTCGGTAAACCCGTTGCTCCCCTCTCAAAAGCTTTGCGTTGCGGAAACGCTGCATCTCGGGACACCGACGAAGGCGCAATCGCCGGCGGAACCGCCGGCGACACTCTGCGCACGATGGCCGCCGCGATTGGAATGGACGATGCCGAAGCCCCCTCGCTTCGCATCGCGCGCGGCGACTCTTCGTACCTCCCCCGAGGTAATTCGGACCGTAGCAAGTCCGAATTGGACGTAACAAGAATTTCGCCGCGTTTGCCTCTTTAGCCCCCCTACCGAGTCAGAGTTTTTCTTACAGTCTCTACGGATTTTGCCCCATCGGGGTCAAGCCGCGGGCTCCGCTTTCGGAGCGACGAGGGGCACGCGCGAGCCGCGGATGCCGAGCAAGCCCGCGAGCGTGACGAGGCTCGCGCCCGCGAGGTAGTAGCCGACCGCCCCGATGCCCCATCGCGTGCCGAGCGCGGTCGCGATATAGGGCGCGAGCGATCCGCCGAGGATGCCGGCGAGGTTGAACGCGACCGAGGCGCCCGTATAGCGCACGGCGGTCGGAAAAAGCTCGGCGAGCGCGGCGCCGAGGGGGCCGTACGTGAGGCCCATGAGGCCGAGCCCGAGCGACAGGAACGAGGCAGCGCGAAGCGCTCCGCCCGTGCCGAACAAGGGCTGGAACGCGAGGCCGAAGGCGCCGATCGCAAGCGTTGCGCCGATGAGCACGGGCCACCGCCCGATCCTGTCCGCGGCCGCGGCCGAGATCGGAATGCCGATCGCGAAGAACGCGACGCCGACGAGCTGCAGCAGCAGAAACTCCTCGCGCGCGAAGCCGAGGCGCGTCGTGGCCCAGCTCAGGGTGAACACCGTCATGAGGTAGAAGATCAGGAACGTCGTGATCGTCGCCGCCGTCGCGAGCACGAGCATTCGCGGGTGCGCGCGCAGCACGGTCAGCATCGGCACGCGCACGCGCTCGTCGTTGGCGACGGCGCGCCGAAACTCCGGCGTCTCCGTGAGCTTGAGCCGCACGTAGAGTCCGACGAGCACGAGCGTCGCGCTCGCGAGGAATGGTATGCGCCAGCCCCACGACGCGAAGTCGGCCTCGCTCGTATACGCCGTCAGCAGCACGAATCCGCCCGTCGAGAGCACGAAACCGATGGGCGCGCCGAGCTGCGGGAACATGCCGTACCAGGCGCGCTTCTCGGGCGGCGCGTTCTCGGTCGCGAGCAGCACGGCCCCGCCCCACTCGCCGCCGAGACCGATGCCCTGCCCGACGCGGCAGAGCGCGAGGAGCGCGGGCGCCGCGACGCCGAGCGTCGCGTAGGTCGGCAGCAATCCGATCGCGACCGTCGACAAGCCCATCGTGAGCAGCGCCGCGACGAGCGTCGCCTTGCGGCCGATGCGGTCGCCGAAGTGCCCGAAGAGCGCGGAGCCGATCGGCCGCGCGAAGAACGCGAGCGCGAACGTCGCGAGCGACTGCAGCGTCGCGGTCGCCGCGCTGCCGGAAGGGAAGAACAGCGCGGGAAACACGAGCACCGCCGCCGTGCCGTAAATGTAGAAGTCGAAATATTCGATCGTGGTGCCGATGAGGCTCGCAAAAAGAACGCG
>DASTSM010000423.1:0-3992 GCA_035760685.1 Gammaproteobacteria bacterium
CTCGACGTGATCTCCTCGGCGCCCGAACGCAGCGCCGCGCTGGATCGCGCGAGCGCGGCGCGCGAGCTTTCGATGCCTTCCCGCATCGAATCCATACCTTCGCGCATCGACTCTTGCCCGCGTTGGACGGTGCTCGAAGCGCGTTCCCTCGCGGCGCTCATCTTCTCGCGGCCCCGATGCATCGCGTCACGCGTGTCGTGCATGCGGCGGCGGAGGCTCCCTGCGCCGTTGTCGCCGTCCGCTCGCTGCCCGTTGGCCGCCATCAGCCAAGCGATGCCGATCGAGGTCAGCAGCGTCGGCAGAGGATTCTGCTTGATGCTGTCGCCGAGATTCTGAGTGAATTCCCCGCCGTGCTCCCGCACCCGCGACAGGGCCTGATTGAAGAGCTCGTTCGGGGAGAAGCGGGCCTCGAGCTCCTCGAGCGTGTCCTCGAGCTCGGCGCGCGTCGCGTTGATCTCGTGCTCGAGCTCTTCAGGGCTCTTCTGCGCATCCCGGCGCATTTCGTGGCTAATGCTGCTCATGGATATTTCTCTCCAGCATGTTGCGGTCCTTCTGCATCGATGCCCGCGTGCGCGTGGGATTGAAAGCGGCGGGTTCGAGCTTGCTGCGGCCGCTCGCGAGCATGATCAAGCCGATCAGCGTGACGACGCCGCCCACGATCAGCGCGGATGCCCAGCCGGGCAACACGAGCATGAGCGCGAGCATCGCGGCGGCGAGCAGATAAAGCAGGCCGGCGAATACGACGGCGCCTCCGGCCGCCAGCGCGACGACGCCCGCGCGCGTATCGCTGAGCGCGCTCGTCATCTCGACCTTGAGAAGCGCGAGCTCCTTAGTGAAGAGCGTCGTGACCTCGTCGGCCAATCGCCTGATCAGCGTGAACGTGCGCGCGTCGCCGCGCGCTCCGGGCGGCGGCTCCCGCCGCTCCAAGTCCTCGACGTTCTCGGCCAGGTTTTCGTAATCGATTTCGTCTGCGGGTCTAGCCACGATCGTGTCCTCCCAAGTTCGTGCCGCCGTCGCTCGAGCTCGACCCCGATGTGCCCGCGCCGCCGGGCGCCCTGGGCCAAGGCTCGTCCGGCGTTCGGTGCGGGACCTCGGGCGATGGAGAGGGCTGTGCCCCGGGGCCAGCGGCTCCCGACTGGGTCGAGCGCTCGAGCGTCGAATCGAAGTCGTAGTCCTCGTCGTAGCGCTCGACGTCGTAGTCGTCGTCGTAGTCGAGCTCGTAGCGCTGGTCGAGCTCGTCGGTCCGCGAGCTCGACGCCTTCAGCAGGCGCGACAGGCCGAAGCCGAGCGCGACGCTGCCGGCGAGGAATACGCCGGGGCTCCTTCGGGCATAGCTCGCGAGATCGGAGGCGAACTCCTCGATGTCGCGCTCCCTGAGTCCGCCGGCGAGGCGCCGCATCAGCGTCGCCATGCTGTGGCCGTAACCCGAGAGCGCGTCGCCGCCGTTGCCTTCGAGATCGTCCGCGCTCGAATCGATGGCGTCGGCGATTTGCTCGGCTTTGTCGGCGGCCTTCTGCTTGACCTTGTCTATCTCTTCGCGGCCGCGCCGCTGCGCCGTGTCGGCAGCGCTGCGTGCAAGGCGCTCCGCTTCTTCTCGAGTGCGTGCGATCTCTTGGCTCGCTTCGCTCGAACGTTGTGAATCGTGCGTCGTCGACATGATGCTTTCCTCGGTGCGCGGTGGCACCGCTCGATGCAAGCGGCATGCCACGGGACGAAGACGATGCAGCGTCAAACGGTGTCGACGGGAGCCAAGTAGGCGGCGCAGTTGCAGTCGACGTGCGTGCAGCCGGCGCCTTTCGCGCATCCGTCGCTGCAATAGTGCTCGCGCGCACGCGCTTCGAGTTGCGCCGCGCCTACCTCGCAGATGCAACCTCGGTGAGAGCAGCAGGCGCCGTTGTCTTCCGGCCTAGGTGCTTCGTTATTCGACATGGGCGCTCCGGCGGCCCGAACGCGCGAAGGACGGGACGGGTGCGAAGGCGGGCGTCAGCGCAAGGGGCGTCGCCCCATGAAGAAGAGGACGATCGCGAGAATCAGTCCGACGACGAACAAGATCCAAGCAATGTTCACCGCCGTGCCCGCGACCCCGGTAAAGCCGAGCACTCCGGCGACGATGGCGACGATCAGAAAGATCAGGGCCCAGTACAGCATGCGGGTGTCCCTGTAGTGGGGCGGCCGCTTGCGCGGCCGCCCTCCTCGAGGTCAGTCGTTGGCTTCCAATTCGCTGCCGAAGGCGGCGAGCTCGTCACGCAGGCGGCGCTTCTCCATGTGATCCTCGATCCTTCTCCAAGCCGGTCGGTCCTGGTCGTCCATCGACTCCAAAAAAGCGTCGAGATCGAACTCCACGTCGTATGCGATGTTCATTGACCAATGCTCCTTGCCGTCTTTGTTCTGTTTGCCGCGACACCGATAGGGTGTGCTTCCCGAGCGACGTAGGTGCAAGGAGCATGCCAGTGCTCGAGGCGGCATCGGTGCGCGGCCTGGCTCTAGTCGAACGCGGATACGACGCGAAGGCGAAGCGTCCGAGTGAACTTCTGCGCGGAAGAGGAGAAAGCGCGCGCAAGAACTGGTGGCGTGCGCAAAAAGTTCCACCGCCGCGGGGCTGGCACGTCACTTGCAGCCTTTCGCGTCGCTCTTCTTTTGGATGGCCGCGTCCGACGCCGGAGGCGGCGCCGCCGAGGAATCAGCTGCGAAGATGAGACGTCATCGGCTCGTGCCTATCGATCCGTCCGCCCAAGTCGAAGAGGACTACGGGCGGACTCGACGATGAAGGCTAACGAGCACGAGCGCGGCGGGCTTCAGCGGAGTGAATCACAGCCCTCACGGAGGCACGGTCGGCGCGCGATGCTGCTCCTCGTGCTCGGCGCGGGCGCCGCCGTCGGCGCGTATGCCGCGCAACGATACGCGGCCGAGCGCTACGCGAGCCGAGCCCGAGAGATTCAGCCGGCGCTCGGGGCTTGGCACCGCGGCTTCGAAGCCGACAAGGCGAGGCTCGAGACGTCGCGCCGGTCCGCGGAGCGTGCGGTCGCGCGGCTCGCATCGCAGCTTGCGCAAATACAGGCGCAAATCGTCGAGCTCGACGCGCTCGCGCGCGGCGTAATCGAGGATACCGAGCCCGCCAGCCGCGACATCGACTTCGACGAGGAGCCCGCGCTCGGCGGCCCCGACGACGACGCCGAGGTCCAGGCGAGCGCCACGGATCTCGAGCGGACGGCAGACCTTCTGGGCGCGCAGGTCGACGACCGGGCGAAGCAGTTGCACGTCCTCGAGGATCTGCTCGAGTGGCGCGAGCATTTGTCGGCCGTTCGGCCGGAAGGAAGGCCGGTTGCGAGCGGCTACGTTTCCTCGGGCTTCGGCGTCCGCATCGACCCGTTCACGGGCCGCAAGCAGCAGCATTCCGGCATGGATTTCGCCGCGCGCCGCGGCACCGAGGTGGTAGCGGTCGCTTCGGGCATCGTGACCTGGACGGGGCCGCGCGGCGGCTACGGTCAGCTCGTCGAGATCGACCACGGCAACGGCCGCGTCACCCGCTACGGGCACAACGCCGAGGTCCTCGTTCGCGTCGGGCAGATCGTGCGGCGAGGTCAACCGATCGCGAGGCTCGGAGCCACCGGCCGTGCGACGGGTCCGAACCTGCACTTCGAGGTCCGCGAGAACGGGCAGGCCGTGGATCCCCGGCCGTTCGTCAAAGGACAAGACGTTCTCGGTCATGCGACGCTCGCCCAGAGCCCAGAGAGCCCGGCGAGTCGAGGGGGGCGAGACAAGGGCCGGGCGAGCCCCGCGAGCCGGCCGAGCGAGCCGAGCCAGGCGCGGCGCGCGCGGGCGCTCTCACCAGGGCAGGTCGCCGAAGCCGAACCGCATCGACAAGGTGAGCGCCGACAGATCGCCGCTTTGGTAGTCGAGTCCGACGCCGAGGTCCTTGAAAAAGTACCAGCGCAGGCCAGCGTTGACCACGCCGCCCGTGTCGAAGCTCCGCTCGTCCAGTGAAACCCGGG
>DASTSM010000424.1:0-2958 GCA_035760685.1 Gammaproteobacteria bacterium
TCGCTTCGCTGCTCGGCGGCCGCATCTGGGTCGAGAGCGCGCTCGGCGCGGGATCGAGCTTCTATTTCCTCGTGCCGCGCTTTTATCGTCCCGGCACGGGCCTTCGCGCGGGCCGCGGCCCACGCGAAAGCCCGCGCGACGGAGCCGCGCGCCGCGAAGCCGAGATCGACGCCGACATCGCTGCGGAGAAGCCCGCGCTCCTGGTTCTCGCCGATGCGGAAGCGCATCGGTCGGGGGTCGAGGCGCTCTTCGAGGGAAGCGACTTCGCGCCGGTATCGGCGACCGCCGTCGAGATCACGTGCGAGTACCTCGAGACGCTGCGGCCGAGCGCGGCCGTCGTCGTGACCGAGTCGGAGCGCCGCGCCGATTCTCGTGCCCTGCAAGCGATACGCACGTCGGGGATTCCCGTCGTCGAGGTGGACGCCGGAGCGCTCGAGCGGCGCGGGGAGCGATCGGGCGCGCTCGATTCGGCCGTTGCGACCGCGGTTTACCGCGCGGTGATCGGCTCGGATCTCGGGTGCGTTCTGCTCGTCGACGATGACGCGCACTTCGCGGAAATCCTGCGCAAGCTCGTGGAGCCTTATTGCCGCGAGGCGATTGCGGTCGAGGACCCGGAGCTCGCGCTCGAGAGGGTTCGCGCCGGCGAGGCCGACGCCCTGATCCTCGATCTCATGATGCCCGGGCTCGACGGGTTCACGTTCTTGACTCTCGTCAGGCAAGACGAGCGAACGAGGCGCGTGCCGATCCTCGTCTGCAGCTCGAAGACGCCCTCGGGCGAGGAGCGCTCGCTGCTCCGCGATCTCGGCGCGGGCTTTTTGCCGAAGGACGCGCTCGCCGGCAGCCGCCTCGCCGAGGGGCTCATGGAGGCGCGCGCTCGCGCGCCGAAGACGAAGGGCCGCGCGGCTCGCGCGTCCTCGGAGTGATTCCAATGAACGACGACAACTGCGAGAGCCTGGTCCTGATCGTGGACGACAGGAAGGCCGCTCGCTACATGGCCGAGCGGACGCTCCGGCACGCCGGCTTCAAGACCATCGAGGCCGCGTCGGGCGACGAGGCCCTCGAGCTCGCTCGCACCATGAAGCCCGACGTCGTGCTGCTCGACATCAATCTGCCCGACATCGACGGCTACGAGATCTGCCGGCGGTTGCGGGTCGACGCGGCGACCCGCTCGATGGCGATCATTCAGATGTCCGCGACGTTCGAGTCTCCGGAGTACCGCGTGCGCGGGCTCGAGGGCGGGGCGGATACGTTCCTCGTCGCGCCCGTCGAGTCGACCGTGCTCGTCGCGACGGTGAGGGCCATGCTGCGCCTGCGGCAGGCCGAGATGCGGCTCCGGGAGTTCGATCGCCGCAAGGACGAGTTTCTCGCGACGCTCGCTCACGAGCTGCGCAATCCTCTCGCTCCGCTGCTCTATTGCATCGATTCGCTCGAGCAGCACGACGCGAGCCCGGCCGAGCTCGCGCACACGCTGCCGATCATGCGCCGGCAGACGGAGCATCTCACTCGCCTCGTCGACGATCTCATCGACATGAGCCGCATCACGCAAGGCAAGCTCGCGCTTCGCCGCCGCGCCGTGACGCTCGCGGAGATCATCGGCGTTGCCGTCGAGGCCCGGCAGCCGGAGGTCGACGCGAAGCGCCAAACCCTGACGGTCGATCTGCCCTCCGACCCGATCGAGCTCGACGCCGATCCCGTGCGGCTCGCGCAGGTCTTCGGCAACCTCATCTCGAACGCGGTCAAGTACAGCCCGCCGGGCGGCCGCATACGGATCGAGGGCAAGACCTTGAACGGCTCCGCCGAAATTTCCGTCAGGGACGAGGGCGTCGGCATCTCGCCCGAGGATATCGGCCGCATCTTCGATCTGTTCGTGCAGATCGGGCCGCCCGGAAGCGGGCTCGGCCTCGGGCTCCCGCTCGTGAGCCGCCTCGTCGCCATGCACGGCGGCGACGTCGTCGCGTCGAGCGCAGGCATCGGCAAGGGCAGCACGTTCACGGTGCGCCTGCCGCTCGACGTCCGCCGGCGCGACCCGATTGCGGTCGAGCAGACGCGCGCCCCCGAGAGGGCGCCCGCCAAGAAGATCCTCGTCGTGGACGACAACGCGGACGCCGTGGACGCGCTCGTGCGTCTTCTCGCCGCGCTCAAGCAGGACGCGCGCGCCGCCTACAGCGGGCAGGAGGCGATCGAAGCCGGCCGGGAGTTCGCGCCCGACGTCGTGTTCATGGACATCGCGATGCCGGGCATGACCGGTCTCGAGAGCATCGAGCACATGCGCTGCGAGCCCTGGGGACGCGCCGCGTTCATTTGCGCCCTGAGCGGCCACGGGCAGCCCGGCAACGTCGGGCGCTCGATGGCCGCGGGCGCGGATCTGCATCTCGTGAAGCCGATCGGGCGCAAGGAGATCGAGCGCGTGCTCGCGCGTGCGGGAGATTCGGGCGGCGCCGCGAAGGAAGCCTAGCGCCGCGGCCGCCGCTCGGGTCGTTTCGGTCCGGAGCCCTCGCGCGCGGCGTCACTCCGAGAGCAGCCGGTCGAGCACGTTGCGCGTGATCGTCTCGATGCGCGGATCGCCGCGGCTCTCGAGCGCCTGCGCCCAGTCCGTCGTCCCGGCCGTGAAGACGGTGCCGCCGCGCGAGTAGACGCCCATGACCGCGGCGTGAATGCCGCCGCCCGCGGGCTCGTGCTCGCGCGGCGGCAGCTCCTGCCAATCCGATGCGAGCGTGCCGACCGCGAGCGCGCGAAAGCTTTCCGGCGTGCCGAAACGCTCGCGGTCCGGTGCGAGCTCGGCGAGGCCCGTGGCCTCGTCGATCGACGCGAGCGGCGCGCCGTCGCACTCGTAGCCGACGAGCGGAGGCCGCGAATGCTCGCCGAAGCGGTCGCCGCGCGCGAGACCCGTTCCCGCGAATGCCCAGTGCTTCTCGTCCTGCACCGCGTAGCCGCGCGTGCGCCGCGGGCCGTCCCACG
>DASTSM010000425.1:0-8129 GCA_035760685.1 Gammaproteobacteria bacterium
CCGTCGGCGACGATAGCGGATCCCACGATGGGAGTGTCGGCCGTAGTGCCCGAATAGGCCGTGAGGCGCAAGATCGGCACGGCGTGACTCTGCAGCGAGAAACCCGCCGCGAGAGCGGAGACGGCAAGAGCGGAGGCGAGCCTGTTCATACGAAGTCCTTTCTCAACAGTGCAATTCCTTGACCGGTTCAATGCACTTTGCATGCCACGTAACTTTCCGCTTTTGAAACAAAGGCATGGACCGAGAGAGACGTGGAGCTTGCGGCGTGCTGTAAAGGCCGCCGACAGGACACACCTCCCCGAGCGGGAGGACGTTGGCGGCCCGAAGTCAGGAGCGACGCGCCGAGCGGGCCGATAGGCGTCACTGAGGGCTCTGCTGCAGCCCGTACTTCTCCATGAGGTCGTAGAGGGTCGGCCGCGTGATGCCGAGCAGGTCGGCGGCCCGCGAGATGTTGCCGGCCGTGCGCGCGAGCGCGTCGCGGATCGCGCGCGTCTCGGCTTCCTGACGCACGACGCGCAGATTCAACGTGCGCGGCTCCCCGTCCGCGCGAATGCCGAGGTCCTCGGCCGTGACGAGCTTGCCTTCGGCCATGATGACCGAGGTTTTGATGCGGTTCTCCATCTCGCGGACGTTGCCGGGCCACGGATACGTGTCGATCGCGTCCTGGGCGTCGTCCGAGAAGCCCTTGATGTTCTTGCTTTGCTGCTTCGCGAATTTCGCGAGCAGATGGCGCGCGAGCACGATGCGTCCCCCGTCGCGCTCGCGCACGGGAGGGATGTCGATCGTGATCTCGCTGATGCGGTAATAGAGGTCTTCGCGGAATCGCCCGGCCGCCATCTCGTCCTTGAGGTTCTTGTTGGTCGCGCAGACGACGCGCACGTCCACGGCAATCTCGGCTCGCCCGCCGAGGCGCTCGACGACGCGCTCCTGCAGAAAGCGCAGGAGCTTCGCTTGCAGCGCGAGCGGCATGTCGCCGATCTCGTCGAGAAACAGCGTGCCCTTGTTCGCGACCTCGATCTTGCCGGGCGTCGTCTTGACGGCGCCCGTGAACGCGCCCTTCTCGAAGCCGAAGAGCTCCGATTCGAGCAGCGTATCCGGTATGGCAGCGCAGTTGATCGCGACGAAGGGCTTGTCCGCCCGATCGCTGAGCGAGTGGATCGCGCGGGCCAGGAGCTCCTTGCCGGTGCCGCTCTCGCCGAGCAGCAAGGTCGTCACGCTCGTCGGAGCGACTTTCTCGACCATGCGGCAGACCTTCGTCATCGCGTCGCTGCCCGCGATGATGCCGTTCAACATCTCGGTGCCGTCGTGGTGCGCGTTGAGCCTGCGGTTCTCGGCCTCGAGGTCGTAGATGTGATAGGCGCGCTGCACGATGAGCTGCAGCGTGTCGACGTCGACAGGCTTCTGATAGAAATCGTAGGCGCCGAGCCCAACGGCCTTGACTGCGTTGCTCTGATCGCCGTGCCCGGTTACGACGACGACTTTCGTGTACGGTGCGAGCTGGATGATCTCCTTGAGCGTCGCGAAACCTTCCTCGACTCCGCTGTCGTCAGGCGGCAGCCCGAGATCCTGGAGCACGACGGCCGGCTCGTGCCGGCGCAGCTCCGTGATCGCCGCCGCTCGGTTCTCGGCCTGGACGACTTCGTAATCCTCGAAGCACCAGCGGAGCTGGCTCTGGATGCCCGGATCGTCCTCGACGATCAGAAGCTTGCGGGTGCGGTTCATCACGGGGCCGGATGCTGCCACAACTCCGCGCAATCGGGAAACATGCGCCATCACAGATCTCGTCCCTGGCTCGCTCCTCTTCACTAAACCCCGTAGAAGCGCGCGATGGAGTCGACGACGTGCTCGCGTTGCTCGGCCGTGAGCTCGGGATAGACGGGCAAAGCGAGCGTCTCCTGCGCGGCACGGTGCGCGTGCGGCAGGTCGTCCGCCGCGTAGCCGAGATAGGCGAAGCACTGCTGCTCGTGAAGGGGCACGGGATAGTAGATCTCGGTGCCGACGCCCGCCGTTTGCAGATACGCCCGCAGCTCGTCGCGCCGCTCGGCGCGAATGACGTATTGATTGAAGATGTGCCGGCCGCCCGGCTCCACGTACGGCGGAACGACCAGCCCTAAGAGCCCGGCGGCTTCCAATCGCCGCGTATAGTCCGCCGCGTTCGCCCTCCTCGCCTCGGTCCAAGCGTCGAGATGCGCGAGCTTGACGATGAGCACCGCGGCCTGCAGCTCGTCGAGACGGAAGTTGCCGCCGATCACGGAGTGGTAGTACTTCGGCTCTCCGCCGTGCACGCGCAGAATGCGCAGCCTCTCGGCGAGCTCCGCATCGCTCGTCACGCACGCGCCGGCGTCGCCGAAGGCACCGAGGTTCTTCGTGGGAAAGAACGAGAAGCATCCGACGGCGCCGACGCTCCCCGCACGGGCGCCGCTCGGCGAGTCGGCGCCGATCGCCTGTGCCGCGTCCTCGACGACCGCGAGCCCGTAACGCTCCGCGATCCGCATGAGCCGATCGAGGTCCGCCGTCTGTCCGTAGAGATGAACCGGCATCAGCGCCTTGACGCGCGCGCCGGTGCCGCGGTCGACGAGACCGTCATCGGTCTCCGTGCACCTTTCGTCGATGAAGCGTGAGACCGCGCCGGGATCCAAGTTGAACGTCCGCTCGTCGATGTCGCAGAAGACCGGGCGCGCGCCGACGCGTGCAACGACTCCGGCCGTCGCGAAGAACGTGTACGGAGTCGTCACGACCTCGTCGCCGGGTCCGATGTCGAGCGCCATGAGCGCGAGCAGCAAGGCGTCGGTGCCGGACGAGACGCCGAGACCGTGCGCGGCGTGCGAGTACGCGGCGATCTGCCGCTCGAGCGAAGCGACGCGCGGGCCGAGAACGAACTGCTGCGCGTCGCAGACCTCGCGCATCGCTTGCTCGATCTCGTCGCGTAAGGGTGCGTATTGAAGTGTGAGATCGAGAAGCGGAACGCGCATGTTAAGAGAGGGCGACGCTGCCACACCGACCCGAAGGAAACCTCCGCCGACAGACGGGACTACCCATGGCTTCCAACTGGAATTCAGCTTGACAGCGCGCCCTCAAGACCAACTGGGTGGGCACCTGGAAACTGTGCGCAGCAGGATACCCGGCCCCGAGCGATCCGCCAAGGCCAAAGAGGAATTCTGATCTTCTTCAATGGCTTAGTAGACAAAGCCCGTGGAGAGTCGAGCGACTCCGCGCCCGACGCCTCGGAGAGCCAAGCGCCGAGCGGTTTGTTGGATAAAAACCACGTTCTGAGCGCCCCTGGCGGGGCCGAATGCCGCTCGAAGGGCCGCGGCCGAGCTACTGAGAAGGGCCGCGGCCGAGCTACTTGAGCTGGAACGTAATCCGCACCTGAGCGAGGCGCTCGTAGGTGTGCCCGTCCCGCACGAAGGGCTCGTAGCGCTGCCCCGTGACCGCTGCGAGCGCGGCGTTATCGAAGGTATTACGCGGCTGCGCGTTCACCACCTGGAGGTCGCGGGGCCGCCCATCCCGGCCGATCACGAACCGGACCTCGACCCAGCCCTCGAGGCCGCGTTGCTGGGCCCCTTGCGGGTACTCGAGGGGAGGCGACTCGACGAGGCGCACCTCGCCCGGCGCCGCCGGCGTCCGGAGGTACTCCTGCTGACGGCGCGCGAAGGTCAGCGCGTCCCGGAGATCGCCGGCCGTGGTCGGCTCGGGATCGGTCGCCTCGAGCGCCGCCGTCCACGTCTCGGCGGTGTTCCAATCGGACGCCGCGATCGCGGCTCTTACCTTGTCCGCCACGGCGGTCCTCGCCCGGGTCCAGCGATCCGCGAGACCCGGCAGCGTCGCGTTTCGGGCCGCAAGCTCCGCGAGGTAGTGCAATGCGCTGTCGCTCGACGGCGCGACGATCCGGCCCGAGGCCAGCCGAGCATCGGCGTTGGCCAGAAGCACGGCCTGCTGCGCCGCGTCCCGCCGTTGCCGTCCGGCCGCGACATCCGCCTCGAGGGCGGCCAGGGCCGGTGCGTTCGCGCCGAGCTTGCCCGCCGCGTCCGCGAGCGTACCTGCTCGGTCGAAGTCCTCGGCGCCGAGCGCGACGCGGGCGGCGACCATCAACGACGCGGCGAGATCGCTCTTGAGCTTCTGCACGCCTGGGTCCGACGCCGCGAGCGTCGTCGCACGATCGACGTAGGCGGAGGCGCTGTCCCCCTTCGGCTCGAGCAGACGCCCAGCCTCGAGGCGGCTGCGGCCGAGGCTCAGGACGCGCGCAAGCTCGGTGGCCTCGGCAGCACCCTCGTCGCCGCCCGCGGTAGCCGCCGACTCGGCCGCCTGCGTCCCGGCGGGCGGATTCCCCGCCGGGGCGCCCGCCGTGCGCGCCCGACCGCTTGCGCTCTCGCGCGCCTTCGCGAGCTGGACGTCGAGGAACGACAGCCGCCCGCTCGAAGGCTGCACGCGGCGCACATCCGCGAGAACGGCCGCCGCATCGTCGAGGGAGCCGGACAAGAGATCGGCTTCGGCCTGCGAAAAGAGCTTCTCGAGAAGCGCGCCGAAGCGCGCGCTCGCCGTGGGCTCGGCCGGATCCTGCTTCAGGATGGATGCGTAGTAGTCGAGCGCGCTGTCGCCCGCCGGGTCGGCCACACGCCCCTGGTCCTCGGCGAGCTGCGCGCGAGTCAGAAGGTCGGCGAACGGCCCCGCGGCACCGGCCGCACGGGCTGCACCCGCGGCGCCGGCGGCGCCGGCTGGACCGGGTGATCCGGCCGCACCCGTCGAAGCCCCGGGAGGCGCATTCGGGCCAATAGCGGACGGCACGTTTGCGGCCGAGGCGTCAGGCGCGCCGGGCGCGCCCGCGAGCGCAGGACCCGCGGCGGCATCGTTGCCCGCGGATGGGCTGCCGGCGGGCCCCGCAGCACCGGCCGCGATTTCGGGGCCGGTTGCGGTTGCCGCCGAGGCGGCGTTCGGCTGATCCGCCGGGGCGGCCCGGTCGGGCGCCGAGGCCGGCTGGGCCGACTCGACGCGCGCGGCCTTCGATGACGGGCCGCCGAACGGATCGAGCTGCGTGACGAGCAAAGCGCCGAGCGCCAGGGACACGACGGCCGTCGCGGCGACCCAGGCGGGCCAAGCGCTCTTGCCCGCGCGCGCGTCCGTCCGTTTCCCGCGATCGAGCTCGGCCATGGGGTCGACGGGGGCCTCGCGCAGCTGGATGTAGCGCGAGACGGCCGATTCCAGCAGGAGACGCGTGATGCCGACGGCGGCCGGCTTGATGAGCAAGCGGTGTATCTTGCGCTCGGACAGCAGCCCGATGAGCCGCTGCGACTGCTCGCGCGTCGCGGCCACGAGGATGATCGGCGAGACGGCCGCCTTCTCGAGCTCCCCGAGCCCTCGTTCGAGGCCGCCGGGCACGGAATCGACGTCGAGCAGAACGATGCGGCACTTGCCCTCGACCGACCGCAGGAGCTCCGGCCAGGCGCGTACGATCGAGATCGGGAAGTGCTCGCCCGCGGCCTCCTCCGCGATGCGCGATAGCGCCTCGTCCGAGGAATAGATGTACACGCTGGCGCCGTCGGCCGCGAGGAGGTCCCTGAGCGGCGTCGGCGGCAGCGTCGTCTCGAGCGAAGCCAGCGGGCCCGAGGCGAGGGACCCCTTGCCGTCCTCGGCCGACGGGTCGCCCCCGGGCGAATTGCTTAGGTTCTTCACGGACACGATGAGGCTCGCACCGGTCCCGGATCAAACCCGACGAGCGGGCGAATCTTTGACATAAGAATGACTACGGAACCGTGGGGCGGATAGTCTCACAGAAGATGCTTCTCCTAAACCCCCGCGCTCACGATTCGGCCGTAGTCCTCCTCGGTGTCCATGCTCGCGAGCCGCTCGGGGCGCTCAGGAGCCGCGAGCTCGCGTATCGGCCCGGTCTCGAGAGCTCGCCGCAGCGAGGCGTCGCCCTGCGCGAGCCGCGCGTCGAGCGTGATCCGCGCACGCGGCTCCCAGATCGCGCAGAGCGGCTGCAGGAGCCCGTCCGGCTGTCGAAAGCACGTCGCGAGACTCGCGGGGTCGCGGGCCCGGATCAGCTGCACGAGCAAATCGGCATCCACGAGCGGCATGTCCGTCGCGAGCACGAGCCAAGCGGCGCCCGGCTGCCGACCCCACGCCGAGGTAAGACCGGCGGCCGGCCCGAGGCCTTGCGTCTCGTCGAGGATCATCGGAAGCCCCAGATAGGGCTCGGCTTCGGCTTGCGCAGGACGCGCGGACACGTAGGCCCCGACGCAAAGCCGATTCAGCAGGCGCCAGGACCTTCGGACCTGCGGCTCGCCGCGGAAGACGATGGCGCCTTTGTCGCGCCCCATGCGCGTGCTCTCGCCGCCGGCGAGA
This sequence comes from Gammaproteobacteria bacterium, assembly GCA_035760685.1. Taxonomy (GTDB): domain Bacteria; phylum Pseudomonadota; class Gammaproteobacteria; order Steroidobacterales; family Rariloculaceae; genus ZC4RG20. The sequence continues at coordinate 6,343 of DASTSM010000425.1, forward strand.
ACGAGCCCGAAGAGCGGCGCCGTGGGCGCTGGCGCCCGGGGCGCTGGCTCCGGAGCCGCCGGCGCAGAGGCGGTTCGACCCGTCAAGACGACGGGCCCGCTCCGCCGCGCGCCTGGCCCGCGTCGCCGCGCGCCTCGATGTAGACGAGCGCCCGGTCGATGCGCGCGAGCGTGCGTGCCTTGCCGACGAGAACGAGCGTCGTGCCGATTCCGGGCGAGGCGGCGCGGCCCGTGAGCGCGACGCGCAGCGGCTGCGCGAGCTTGCCGAGCTTGACGCCGTGGGCCTCCGCCACCTGCTCGACGACACGCTGAGTCGCGGTCTCGGACCAATCGTCGAGCGCGGCGAGCGCCTCGCGCACGCGGAGCAGCAAGTCGCGCGCGGCCGGGCGCAGGTGCGCCTGTGCGCTCTTCGCGTCGAACTCCTCGTACTCCTCGTAATAACAATGAGCCTGCTCGGCCATCTCGAGAGTCGTCTGGCTCCGCACGCGCAGCGCTTCGACGGTGAGCTCGAGGGGCGGCCCGTTCGCGGGATCGATGCCCTGCGCTTCGAGCTGAGCGCGCAGCAGCTCGACGAGCTGCGCCTGCGGCGCGATTTGGATGTGCTGCTGATTGACCCAAAGCAGCTTCATGGGATCAAAGATCGCGGCCGAGCGGCTGGCCTTGTCGAGATCGAACAGCCGGATCATCTCCTCGACCGTGAAGATCTCCTGATCGCCGTGCGACCAGCCGAGGCGCAGCAGGTAGTTCAGGAGCGCCTGCGGCAAGAAGCCCATGGTCCGGTACTCGAGGATGTTCACGGCCCCGTGCCGCTTGGAAAGCTTCGCGCCGTCGGTGCCGTGGATCATCGGCAGATGCGCGTAGGCAGGGGGCTCGAGGCCGAGGGCCCTGAACAGGTTGATCTGCCGCGGCGTGTTGTTCACGTGATCGTCGCCGCGGATCACGTGGGTTACGCCCATGTCCGCGTCGTCGACGACGACCGTGAAGTTGTAGGTCGGCGTGCCGTCCGAACGGGCGATGATGAGGTCGTCGAGCTCGGCGTTGTCGAACTCGATGCGGCCTTTGACGAGGTCGTCGAGGACGACCTTGCCGGTGATGGGGTTCTTGAAGCGCACGACGGGCGCGACGTCGTCGCGCATGCGGGAGCCGTGGCGGCAGCGGCCGTCGTAGCGCGGCTTCTGCCCCTTCGCGAGCGCCTCGGCCCGCATCGCCTCGATCTCCTCGCGCGTGCAGTAGCAGCGGTAGGCCGTGCCCTCGGCCAGCATGCGCTCGACGACCTCGCGGTAGCGGTCGAAGCGCTGCGTCTGATAGATCGGCCCCTCGTCGGCGTCGAGGCCGACCCAGGCGAGGCCGTCGAGGATCGCGTCGACGGCCTGCTGCGTCGAGCGCTCGCGGTCGGTGTCCTCGATGCGCAGGATGTATTCGCCGCCGTGGTGGCGAGCGAAGAGCCAGCAGTAGAGCGCGGTGCGGACGCTGCCGATGTGGAGGTAGCCGGTGGGGCTCGGGGCGAAGCGGGTGCGGACGGGCATCGGAAGTGCGGAACGGTCGGTAACGTCCATCTATGTTACCAGGCGGATGTCGTCGGAGCTGACAGGTCCGTTGACCCACGTCGGCCCGGGTGACCTCCGAAGTGGGTGTCGCGGGCTCGAGAACGGCAAGTGTACGCGTGCATGAACGCCGCGAATCCGGGTCGAGCATGAGCGTCGGGCAGCTGCTCAGCTCGAAAAGTCCCAAGTGTGGAGAGAGTTAATGAGAAATTGGTGGTCGGATGTGAGCAAAGCCACGCGTGTC
>DASTSM010000426.1:0-16790 GCA_035760685.1 Gammaproteobacteria bacterium
GCTCCAGACGGGCAAGGTCCGCCGCGCCGCGAACCCGAGCAGCCGCTCGCTGGCCGCGGCGAGGCCGGGCACGCGATCGCGCAGGTTCAAAAGCGGCGCGAGACGCGAGGCCGCGGGCGCGTAGCGGGGCAGGTGCGCGACGAGCTTGTCCCTCGCGGTGCGCGGGTGCCGCAGGTGGTACTGGTGCAGGACCTCGATCTTCATGCGGGCCATGTCGACGCCCGTCGGGCACTCGCGCCGGCAGCCCTTGCACGAGACGCAGAGCTCGAGCGTCCGGTACATCTCCTCCGAGGTCAACGCCTCGGGACCGAGCTGGCCCGATAGCGCGAGGCGCAGCGTGTTCGCGCGCCCTCGCGTCGAGTCCTTCTCGTCGCGCGTCGCACGGAACGACGGGCACATCGTGCCGCCCGCGAGCTTGCGGCACGCGCCGTTGTTGTTGCACATCTCGACGGCGGCGGCGAAGCCTCTTCCCGAGTTGTGTGCGCCGACTTCGTGCTCCGACCAGTCGAGGCCCGTCGCGACGGGCCGCGTCGCGTAGCCGGGCTTGAAGCGGAACAGCGAGCGGTCGTCCATCTTAGGCGCGCCGACGATCTTGCCGGGATTCATGAGCCCACGCGGGTCGAACGCGCGCTTGAGCTCGCCGAAGGCCGCGGCGAGGCGCTCCCCGTAAACGCGCTCGATCCACTCCGAGCGTACGAGGCCGTCGCCGTGCTCGCCGGAGTACGAGCCTTTGTATTCCCGCACGAGCGCGCAGGCCTCCTCGGCGATGGCGCGCATCTTCGCGGCGCCTTCGGCGCTGCGCATGTCGAGCACGGGCCGCACGTGCAGGCAGCCGACGGATGCGTGCGCGTAGAACGTTCCCTGCGTGCCGTGCTTCGCGAAGATCCGGTTCAGCCGGTCCGTGTAGTCCGCGAGATGCTCGAGCGGCACCGCGCAGTCCTCGATGAACGACACGGGCTTACCGTCGCCCTTCATCGACATCATGATGTTGAGGCCGGCCTTGCGCACTTCCCAGATCTCGCGCTGCTGCGCGGGCTCCGTGACCTCGACGACGCTGCCGGGGAGGCCGAGATCGCCCATGAGCTCGACGAGCCGCGCGAGCCTCGCAATCTGCTCGCCGCGGTCGTCGCCGGCGAACTCGACGAGCAGAATCGCATCGGGCTCGCCGCGCACCGTCTTCGCGATCGTGCCGCTGAACTCCGCGATGCGGCGCGAGAGCTCGAGCATCGTGCGATCGACGAGCTCGACGGCGGCCGGGCCGAGCTCGACGATATGGCGCGTCGATTCCATGGCGCGGTAGAAGGTCGGGAAATGCACGACGCCGAGCGTCTTGTGCCGCGGAAATTCCGAGAGCTTGAGCTTGATGCGGCGGAAATAGGCGAGCGTGCCCTCCGAGCCGACGAGGAGCTGCGCCATGTTGAACGGGCCCGCGGAGACGAGATCGAGGTTGTAGCCGGCGACGCGCCGCTGCACCTTCGGGATGCGCGCCGCGATCTCTTCGCGCTCGCGCAGGTAGAGTTCGCGCGCGGCCTCGACGAGGCTCGCGTAGCGCGCCGATCCGCCGTCGGCGGCCGTCCCGACGGGCCCGAAGCGCAGCGTCTCGCCGGTCGGCAGCCAGACGTCGGCCTCGAGCACGTTGTGAACCATGTTGCCGTAGCGCAGCGAGCGCGCGCCGCAGCTGTTGTTTCCGGTCATGCCGCCGATCGTCGCCTGCGCCGACGTCGAGACGTCGACCGGAAACCAGAGGCCGTGCTTCGCGAGCTCGGCGTTCAAGCGATCGAGCACGATGCCGGGCTCGACGACGACCGTGCGCGCATCGGCATCGAATTCGAGGATGCGATCGAGATGCCGGCTGTCGTCGACGACGAGCGCGGCGCCCACGGTCTGACCGCACTGCGAGCTGCCGGCGCCGCGCGGCAGGATCGGAACGCCCGAGTCCGCCGCGATGCGAAGCGCCGTCAGGGCGTCCTCGTCGTCGCGGGGCACGACGACCCCGATGGGCTCGATCTGATAGATCGACGCGTCGGTCGCGTAGCGGCCGCGTGTGAAGGCGTCGAACGAGACCTCGCCGCGGATCTCGCGCCGCAATCTTGCCTCGAGCATCGGGCGGGACTCAGTGGGTCATCGCGTAGATGATGTAGTTGATCGCGAACCGGTATGCGAGCGTCGTCATGGGCTCGGGGTACGCCGGATTGTCCGCGTGCTCCCACGCGTCGCCGAGATCCATGTTGAAGTTGATCGCGACCATGAGGCGCCCGTCGTCGTCGTAGATGCCCCGCCAATGCGGCACCCTGCCGTCGCGCTGCCAGGTCTGCCCCGTGTAGACGTAGCTCACGCCCGGGATCTGCACATCGCGCTTGAGCTGATAGAGCACGTGCAGGACCTCGTTGTCGTCCTCGAGCTCGACGATGCTGCGGTCGGGGAACACGCGCTGTATCGAATCGAGGAACACCGACCACTCGTACGTGCCCCAGAAATCGTCGACGACGAGGAAACCGCCGCGGAGCAGATATTCGCGGAGGCGCGCGGCTTCTTGCTCGCCGAGCTGCCAATGCCCGACTTCGACGGCGTAGATAAAGGGGTAATTCATGATCTCGTCGCTCGAGAGGTCGACGCCGACGCCCTCCGGGCCGAGCGCGAGGCGAGTGAGCCGGCCGAGGCCCTCGAGCAGATGGGTCTCGGCCTCGGGATAGTCCGTGAGCCAGGCTCCGCGGTAGCGCCGCCCGAAGCCGAGCGCGTCCGAGTAGGCGAGGCGCGCGAAGTAGAATTCGCCTTCCGATTCGCTCGCGCTCTCGTCGTCGTCCGACGGTTGCGCGGCCGTCAAGGCCGGCGCGCCGGCGAGGAGGCCGGCCGTGAGCAGGAGTGGTGCGGCGGGTACGCGGGTGATCCTCACGGAGTCAGTATAGCGGGCGCGGGCGCGCCTTGGCGCGAGCGGAAGCGGGCGCGGGTGCGCCTTGGCGCGAGCGGCAAGCGGGCGCGGGTACCCCTTGGCGCGAGCGGAAGCGTCAGGCGTCGACGGCCGCGAGCTTCGCCGCGAGCGCGTCGTAGTCGAGCGGGCCGGAGGTGTCCACCTCCACGGCGTGCGGAGCCTCCTCGCTGCTCAAAGGCTCCGCGGAACGAAGCTGCGCGTCGAGCACGGCCTCCGTCGCTTCGGAGGCGTCGCTTCGCGCCGCCGCGCGCGCTTTCACGCGCTCCCGGAGCACGGGCTCGGGCGCGACGCAGTCGAGGATCGCGAACCGGGCGGCGACTCGCGCCGCGAGCGCTCGAAACGCTGCGCGCCTCGGCCGCGACAAGAACGTCGCATCGGCGATGACGTCGATCCCGGCGCCGAGGGCATGCTCCGCCGCACGCGCGAGCGCCGCGTACGTGCGGTCGGTCGCGGCCGCATCGTATCGGCCTTCGCCGACGGCGAGCGCCCCGTGCGCGTCCGCGTCGACGCCGTGCAGGCGCTTGCGCTCGAGGTCCGAACGCACGCGCAGCGCCGGAAGGCGCGGCACGAGACCCGACGTCACGTGCGTCTTCCCGCTGCCCGAGAGTCCGCGCGTGATCACGAGCAGCGGCCGCCGCGGCCGAATCAGCGACTCGGCGAGCTCGAGATAGGGCACGACGTTCGTCTCCACGTCCTGCGGCCGGCCCGCTTGGACGCACTTGAGCGCACGGACTTTCGCGCGCACGAGCGCTCGATAGACCAGATAGAAGCGCAGCACGTCGAGACCCGCGTAGTCGCCGGTGATCTCGAGGTAGCGGTTCAAGAACTCGAAGGCGAGATCGGTGCGCCGGTGCGCCATGAGATCCATGGCGAGGAACGCGGTCTCGTCCATGACGTCGGCCGTGCGCAGCTCGAGGCTGAACTCGAGGGCGTCGAACGGCACGATGCGGCCGTCGAGCACGACGAGGTTCTCGAGATGGAGGTCGCCGTGCCCCTCGCGCACGGCGCCGGCGCGCTCGCGCGCGTCGAACGCGCTCGCGAGCGCCCCGAGTCGCTCCTCTGTCCACGCCGCGATGGCTTCGAGGGGATAGCGCGCGCCGGCCGCCGCGAGCGCCCGGGCGAGCTCGTCGAGGTTCGCGCGCGCCTCGGCACGCGCGGCCGGCTCGCGCCGGATGGGCGGCTGCTCCGCGTGGAAATGCGCGATCGTCTCCGCGAGCGCCCGCATCTCCGCGCCCGAGATCCGGCCGCCGGCCACGCGGCGGTCGAGGACCGCGTCGGGCGCGAATTGGCGAAGCCTCACGCAGAACTCGATCGCGGGCGTCGCCCCGATCCGAGGCGCGTCGGGCCCGCCGCCGATCGGCAGCACGTCGAGATAGAGCTCCGGCGCGAAGCGCCGGTTGATGCGGAGCTCCTCCTCGCAGAACCGCTTGCGGCGTTCAAGGGTCGAAAAGTCCAGGAAGTCGAGACGCAGCGGCTTCTTGATCTTGTAGGCGTAGGGCCCCGTCAGCAGCACCCACGAAATGTGGGTCTCCACGAGCTCGATCCGCGCGACCTCGTGGGGATAGCAGGCGGGATCCTTCAACGCGTCGACAAGCCTTCGGCCGGATTCGAGGTCGCTCATAAGCTTCGCGAGGCAAACGGCAGGCCATCCGATGAGTCTAAGAATACTTGAGGCGTCGAGAGACGGCTTTCCATGTTCGTGTGCGGCCGATTTGTATAGACTGCACGCCTCGCGAGCGCGACGCGTCGGCGTGCGCGGAAGGGGGGTATCGACTTGAATCCCGACAGCTCGAGCGACGGGCGTTCGGCCCGCAAGATCAAAGTTTCCGTTAGGGGAGCGGAGCTGATCCGCAACCCGATGTACAACAAGGGAACGGCCTTCTCGGCCGAGGAAAGACAGGAGTTCGGCCTCGAGGGGTTGCTGCCGGTCCGCAGCAAGAATCTCGCCCTGCAGGCCCGCCGCATCTACGACCAACTCCAGAGCCAGCCCGACGACCTCCAGAAGTACGTCCTGCTCTCCGCGCTGCAGAACCGAAACGTACACCTTTTTTATAGAGTGCTCGCAGACCACCTCGAGGAGCTCATGCCGATCGTCTATACGCCGACGGTCGGCACGGCGGTCCAGCACTTCAGCCGCGTGTTCCAGGGCGGCGGCGGCATTTGGATCACCCCCGACATGAAGGGACGCATGGCGGACGTCATGCGCAAGATCGTCCGCGGCAAGGACATTCGCCTGCTCGTCGTCACGGACAACGAATCGATCCTCGGGCTCGGCGATCAGGGCGCCGGCGGCATGGCGATCTCGGTCGGCAAGCTCGCGCTCTACACGGCCGCGGCCGGCATCGATCCGGGCCGCTCGATCCCGGTCAGCCTCGATTTCGGCACGGACAACGAGGAGCTGCTCGCGGACGATCAGTATCTCGGCTGGCCGACGCGAAGGATGCGCGGCGAGGCCTATATGGAGCTCGTCGACGAGTTCGTCGCGGCCGTCCGCGAGGTCGCGCCGAACGCGCTCGTGCAGTGGGAGGACTTCCGCAAGGACAACGCGCTCAGAATTCTCGATCGCTTCGTCGACGTCGTGCCCTCGTTCAACGACGACATCCAGGGCACGGGCGCGGTCGTCATGGCCGGGCTCAATTCCGCCCTCGCGATCAAGAACGAGACGCTGGCCGCCCAACGCGTCCTGATTCTCGGCGCCGGCGCCGCCGGTCTCGGCGTGTCGCGCCAGATCAAGGCCCAGCTGGCCGAGGAGGGCTTCGCGAGCGAGGAGCGTACGGCGACGGTCGCCGTGCTCGACCGGAACGGCCTGCTCGTCAACGACGCGAAGATCATGGACCCGTACAAGCGGGAGCTGGCCTGGCCGGCCGAGCTCGCCGCGCACCACGGGCTCGCGGATCCGCGCGAGCGCTCGCTGCACGATGTCGTGCGCCGTTTCCGGCCCACGATCCTGATCGGCGTCTCGGGCGTCTGCGGGGCTTTCGACGAGCGCGTCGTGCGCGAGATGGCGTCCTACGTGAGTCGCCCGATCATCTTCCCGTCATCCAATCCGAGCTCGAACTCCGAGGCGAAGCCCGCGGATCTCATCGCCTGGACGGAAGCGCGCTGCCTCGTCGCCGCCGGCAGCCCGTTCCGGGACGTCGACTGGGGCGGGCGGCGCTTTCGCATCGGCCAGGGCAACAACGTCTTCATCTTCCCCGGCCTCGGCCTCGGCGCGTTGGCCGCAAGAGTTACGCGGGTGACGGAAGGCATGACGACCGCCGCGTCGAAGGCCCTGGCGGCGCAGGTCACGCAGGAGGAGCGCGACGAGGGTCTCTTGTTCCCCGCCGTGTCTCGGCTCCGGGCCGTATCGGAGCGCATCGCGCTCGCCGTCGCCCGCCAGGCGATCGAGGAGGGCGTCGCCCGCGTGCAAACCGCGGACCTCGAGCGGCTCGTCGCGGCCGAGCGTTGGGACCCGGACTATCCGGAATACGAGCTGGGTTGAGCTCCGCGCAACGCCTACGCTCGTACGCGGCTAGAGCGGGCTCGCACGCACGCGGCTGGACCGCTCGCACGCGCCGCGACTGGACCGCTCGCACGCGCCTAGAGCGCAGGCTTACGGCGCGCGCGCCGTCGTCGCGCCGTCGCCCGACGGCTGCTTGCCCATGAGGTCGCGGAGCAGGGCGGCCGTGCTCTCGTGGACCACGCCTTCCTTGCCCGCGAAGCCGAAGCCGCCGGCCAGGCCGAGCGCGGTGTCGAGCGGCGTGAAGCCCTTGCTGTCCTTGACGTCCAAGCGAGCGCCGTTGTCCGCCAGGAACTTCACGACGTCGTCGTAGCCCTGGAGCGCGGCGCCGTGGAGCGCCGTGCGGCCCTGCCTGTCCGTCGCGTTGATGTCGAGGCCCTGGCCGAGCAGGAGGCGGATGGTTTCGATCGCCTGCGCCTGCGTCTTGTAGCGGCCCGCGGCGTCGGGCTCGGCGCTGCCGAGCCCCGCCGCGGCCATGAGCGGATTGATGCCTTGCTTCGTCGCGATCTTCGGGTCCGCGCCGTGCTCGATCAGCAGCTTGATCGCCGGGACGTCGCCGGCCTTCGCCGCGCGCAGCATCGGCGTCGTGCCCGTCGTCAGCATCATGTCGTTGCCGCGGTCGAGCTTGGCGCGATAGGGCGCCATCGTCTTGAGCTGCACGTTCACGTCGGCGCCGTGCTCGATCAGCATGCGGGCGACGTCGAGCGCCGTGTGCTGGTTATCGAGCACGTAGGGCGCGGGACGATTGGACGCGGGCATCGTGTTGAAGTCGATGGCCGCGTAGAGCGGCGACCGGCCCGTCTCGTCGGCGATGTTCGGATTCGCGCCCGCCTCGACGAGCGCCGCCGCGACGTCGTAGTGGCCGTTGATCAGCGCGGAGAGCGTGGGGCTGATGCCGTCGGGCGTCGTCATGTTCACGTCGGCGCCGAGCTGCATCAGCGTCTTGACGCTGTCGAGGCAGCCTTCTCGCGCGGCGAACAGGAGCGGCGTCATGCCGCCCGGCGGGAGCCACTTCTCGCGCGGCTCGGCCGTGACCTGACGCTGCCACTGCTCCTCGGTCGACCGCTCGTTGACGTCGGCTCCGTGCTTGACGAGCTCCTGCACGACCGCGGGATGACACTGCGCCGCGGCCCACATGAGCGCCGTCTGCCCATGCCAGTTTTCGCGCGCGTGCACGTTCGCGCCGCGCTCGAGCAGCAGGCGCACGGCGTCGGGATTGCCGGTGCGCGAGGCCGTCATGAGCACGGTCTCGCCTTCGTTGCCGACCTCGTTCGCGTCAGCGCCCGCGTCGAGCAGCAGCTTCAGCATGCCGGCGCTGCCGTTCTGCGCGGCCAGGTACATCGGCGTGACGCCGTAGCGGTTGCGCGCCTTCGGGCTTGCGCCGGCCTTGATGAGCCGCGCGGCGAGCTCGAGGTCGTCGTAACGCGCGGCCCAGTGCAGGGCCGTTGTGCCGTCCGGCTCCGCGGCGCCGACGTCGGATTTCTCGTCGATGAGCGCCATGGCCGCCCCGTGGTCGCCGGATTTCGCGGCCGCCACGAGGCGCGGCAGCTGTTCCGCCGCAGTGGCGCCGGCCGCGGCGAGCGCCGTCAGCGCCGCGAGGGCCGGGCCCAGAAGGCAAATCGACCGCATGCTGAGCTCCCCTAAAGCGTGTAGTGCTCGGCTACAGCTCGGCGATCGTGCCGGTGCTGTCGCCGAGGCTCTCGAGCGGCACGTCGCCCTTCTGCAGCAGCGTCAACACGAGGTTGGTCATCGGCGTGTGGTCCTCGCACTTGATGTGCTGGCCGCCGCGCATGCGCCCCATGCCGCCGCCGACGGCGACCGCGGGCAGCGGGAAGTGATCGTGCGCGTTGCTGTTGCTCATGTTGCTGCCGTAGAGAAGGACGACGTTGTCGAGCATCGTGCCCTCGCCGTCCTGAATCGAGTCGAGCTTCTTGAGCCATTTGGCGAAGAGGCTCACGTGATAGCGCTGAATACGCGCGTTCATGGCCATCTTGTCCGGACGATTTTGATGGTGCGAGACGGCGTGATGGCCCTCGGTGACGTTGACCTGAGGATACGTCCGGTTGCTGATCTCGCGCGCCATCATGAACGAGATCACGCGCGTGATGTTCGCCTGGTACGCGAGCGTCATGAGGTCGTACATGAGATCGACGTGATCCTCGTACGCGAACGGAATGCCCGGAGGCGCCTCCGGGATCACGAGGTCCGGGTTCGCCGCGACCTGCGACTCGGCCTTCTGAAGGCGCCGCTCGATCTCGCGCACGCTCTCGAGGTACTGGTCGAGCTTCTCCTGGTCGTGCGCGCCGAGATTGAGCTTCAGCGACGTCGCTTGCGCGGAGACGGCGTCGAGAATGCTGCGGTCCTGGCGGCGGCGCGCGAGCTGCTCCTCGACGGTGCCGCCCTGGCCGAACATGCGCTCGAAGACCTTGCGCGGATTGATCTCCATCGGCATCGGCGTCGTGTGCGTGCGCCACGACAGCGTGTTCATATAAATGCAGCCGTAATCGCGATCGCACGCCCCGATCAGCGAAGAGTGGTCCTCGGTCGCGAGCTCCATCGACGGCAGCATCGTGTCCTGCCCGATCGCCATCGCGGCGTACTGATCGGCCGTGATGCCGGCGTACGCGTCGACGCCTTGGGTCGGCTTCGGACGCACGCCGCTGAGCCAGGTCGTCGGGCTCAGCGAATGCACGGCCGAGGAATCCGCGGCGCGGTGGTGGAGACCGCTCACGATCGCGAGGCGGTCGCGGAACGGCTCGAGCGGCTCGAGGATGGACTTGAACTTGAAATCCCTGCCGACCGTATCCGGCGTGAACTCGCTCATGATCGCGCCGTGCGGCACGTAGACGTAGCCGAGCCGGGGGCCCTGCTTCACGTTGCTCGCGAAGGCCGGAACCATGGCATCGAGCAAGGGCAGGGCGAGGGTTGCGCCCATGCCGCGCAAGAAGGTTCGACGTGGCAGGTTTTTCTTCGTCAAGAACATCCGGTCACTCTCCGTTCGATAGATTCCACGGGGTGCTGGCGCGAGCGCCTTCGGCAGACCAGCTTAGCAACTCTCGCGGCCGTGTCCACTGAACCGGTCCGTCGGAGCAAGAATCAAGCCACGGCTTCGGGGCGAGTCCGGCTGCGGTCTTAAGAATTCTAGTCTTTTCAGCCGCTTGAAGCCTCGATCCCGAACTTGGGCGTACGTTCGACGTCGCTCCTTCAATACGGCTTCGGCAGGTCCGGAAAGTCCTTGAACATGTCGGCCTCCTGCTTGCGTTCGGCGTAGGGACGGTAGAGCGTCGACGGCCCGTCCGGCTCGACGGGCAGCACGCCGCGCACCGTGCCGTTGTCCGTCGCTTTCGCCCAGCTCACGTCGAAGGTCGTCCGCACGATCGGCGCGAGGTTCGAGTGCAAGATGCGCCACTCGCCGTCCTCCTTGACGTAGTCGACGTAATACGGCCCGAACACCCAGCCGGCCGACGTGTTGCTGCCCGTGATGCCCGGCGAGAGCCATTGGCTCCGCGCGGACCGGCCGTCCGCCGCTCCCCCTGTCCCTCGTCGTGCGAATGTCGCCATGCATCGGTCCGCGCCGCGCCTCGCGAAGCACGGCTAGCCTTTCGGCTCGGCGACGACGGCCGAGTATAGGCGCGGCGCTTGGCCGCGCGGCAATGCTCCCGGGCGAAAAGAAAGGGCCGGTCGAGCCGGCCCGCGTGACTCGGAGCACGAGACTACGACGCGGCGACGCGGCCTTTGGGGGAGAGGGAGAGCGGCCGCGTCGCCGCGCCTAGGCTCCTAAAAGTCGAGGGCCAGGCCGAGCGCGTAGCGCCGGCCGCGCTCGTCGCCCGTCACGCCGAGCCCGGGACCCGTGCTGAAGGTGTCGCTGAAGGGCAGAGCGAGGTACTCCTGCGGATCCTTGTCGAACAGGTTGTTGATCGTTGCGAAGACGCTCATCCGGTTGTCTCCCTTGCCGAAGCGGTACCGGACCGTGCCGTCCACGAGCACCTCGCTTTCGAGCGTGTTGTCGGCCACGTCCCATCGCGTGCTCGTGCCGTTGAAGTTCCAGTTCGGATTGATGAGCTGCTCGCCCGTGTAGCGGGCCGTCAAGCCCACGGACAGCGGCCCTTTGAGGAACGTCCCGGAGACCAAGCCCGTCGTCTTGGGGAAGCCGAAGCGGCCCTGCACCTCGGTCTTGTTGCCCGCGCTGTCCGTGTTCGAGCGCTCGCGGAGATGCGTCCCGAAGAACCGGACGCTGACCGCGCCGCCGCCGAACCAGTCGACGTCCTTGCGGTAGTTGATCTCGACGTCCACGCCCTCGGCTCTTACCGACGCTTGGTTGAAATACGGGACGCCGACGAGAGAGATGTAATTGACCGACGGGTCTTGAGTGCTGGGCGGTCCGGTTCGGGTGATGAACTTGCAGAGATCGACGTCGTTGTCGACGTAGCACCCGCTCACGACTTGGGCCGCCGTGACCTGATTGATGTTATCCGACACCTCTATGGAGTACGCATCCACGGAAGCGCTGATGCCGTCGGCCCAATGCGGCTGATAGACGAAGCCGAACACCTTCGTCCTCGCGTTTTCCGGACGAATGTCCGGCGTGCCGTTCGAGAAAGTGGTGATGCCGTACGACACGCCGCCGCCCGGATCGAGCAGGTAGTCCGTCACGTTGGCGACTCCGCCCGTGCGGTCGAACTTCTCGCCCATCGTCGCCGCGCGTACGTCTTGCGACACGGTCGCCCGCAAGCGAAGCTGATCGTTGACGGTCCAGTCGAACCCGCCTTTCCACGAGTCCACGCCGCCGACGCCGGAATAGTCCGCGTACCGATAGGCCGCGGAGAAGTTCAGCTGCTGGACGATGCCTTGGTCGTGGACGAGAGGCACCAGGAACTCTGTGAAGGTCTCCGTGACGTCCTGCGAGCCGCGCGCGAAGGGGACGTTCGAGAACTGAATCTCGACGCTGTTGCCCGATGCGGCGTTGCCGCCGGGAACGCCGCGAATGCCGAGCGCCGCGTTGTTCGCCATGACGGGCCGGAAGGTGGGGTCGGCGTTGATGTTGCCGCCGGGCCCGACTTCGACGACCTGCACGAAGGACTCCTTGCGTCCGCCGTAGCCCGCGGCCATCGTGATCGGACCGGCCCAGCCCTCGGCGATCTGTCCGTCGGCCGAGACTTCCCAGACGTCCTGGTCGATCGTGATGACTCTCTGCTTGTTTTCGCCGCTGATGTAGTCGTACGGAATGGACTCGGTCGCCGACAAGAATCCGTTTGCATGGATGGGCACGCCGGGCTCGAAGCCCGTGACCCAGTCGATGGCGGCGGCCGATGCGCGGCCGCGGCCGAACAGATCGAGAGGCACGCAGTCCGGATACAGCCCGGAAACTACGGTCACGTTGCAGGCCGGCTGCCCGGTGTTCGGATCGACGACGACGTCGGCCGCGAGATAGATCCGGTCGAGACGGATGCCGCCCTTTTGAATGGCCTTCACGTCGGTTTCGCCCGACTGGTAGTAGCCCTTGACGTGCCAGCTGCCTTCGAACGAGTAGTCGAACCCGCCCGTGTAGGAGTCCGTCGTCGTGGTCTGCGTCGTCGCCGCGTTGGCCGCGATATCTTCCGGCGCGCCGATTCGGCTGAACGGCACCGACGCCACGCCGTTGGCCGTCATGGCGGCCTGGATCGCGGGCGGCAGGAACGGGTTCCCGCTGTAGATCGTGAAGTTCCTGCGGAAGGGCGGGACCGAGGGGTAGGGGAATAGGCCGCCGAAGTTCAGCTGCGTGAAGTCGGCCTTGCCGTGAATCACCTGGCCGTACGCCGTGAACTTGTCCGTGAAGTCGTGCGTCAGGTAGGCGAACACGTTCTCCCGTCCCGACTCCGGCGTCATGTTGATCGACGCCAATTGGCTGTCGTGACCGGAGCCGCCGTTGGTCGTCGAGCAACCGCTCGCATTGCACGGGCTTCCGAGCACGAACGGCGACGGATTGCCGCTCGAGTCGAGAATCTGCGGACCGCCGGCCGCCGCGGGCAGATAGAAGATTCCATCGATATCGAAGCCGCGCGCCCGCACGTCGTTGACGGCGATGTAGAACGGGTTGTCGGGAGAGCTGCCGGCGCCGGGCGCCGGGTTGTCGATCAAGGCGCGCGACTTGTACCAATCGTAGTCGAGGACGTCCGTTCCCCAGATCGGATCCTGCCGCTCCTTCTCCACGTTGAACAGGACGTGAGTTCGTCCTCCTGCCCGGAAGCCGCCTCCGACGGAGGCTTTATAGGTCTGGTTGTCGCCTTTGCCGTTTTCGCCGACTTGAAAGTTGGCCTTCACGCCCTCGAAATCCTTGTCGAGGATGAAGTTCACGACCCCGGCAACCGCATCGGTCCCGTAAGCGGCGGACGCGCCGCCCGTCACGGTCTCCACCGAGCGCAAGATGTTCTCCGGAAACAAGTTGATGTCCGGCCCGCCGAAAATCGTCGAGGGGACGACGCGGCGGCCGTCGAGCAGCTGCAGCGTGCGTTTGTCCTGTAGGCCGCGCAGGTTCAGCGACCCCGCACCCGTGCTCGTGAAAAACGGCGAAGGCGTCTGGGTCGTAGCGGACCCGTAAAACTGCGGCAGCTCCGCGAGGCCTTCGATGATGTTCGTAGGCGCGAGAACGGACAGCTCCGTAGGAGTCACGACGGTGACGGGAACCGGCGTCTCCATGCCGTTCGTGTTCGTGATGCGAGACCCCGTGACGACCACCTCTTCGGGTGCGCTCCCCTCCTGCGCGCTCGCGAAGCTGCCGCCGAGTCCCAGCGCGAGCATGCAGGCGGCGCTGAGCGGATGGAGGGCGGGATAGCGGCGGCTGCCCCAGACCGAGCCCGACTGTCCGCGACGCGAATCTTCAGATAGGTGGTTCCGTAGAGACGAAGCGTTCCAGCGTAGTGACTTCATTTTTTCTTGCGACGGGCCATTGGAATCGACCCGCTCCCCCCTTCTTGGAATTGCCACGGAAAACGCGCGCCGTGAAGCGGCGCGGTCGGCTTCTCGATGCACGGTCCAAAATCAGAATAGAGATTCTGTGTTTTGTAGTCAAGGCATGACCCGGGCGACGGCGAGCGCGCGCTATTCGTGCGCTGGCGGCAACGCGACGACCTTCATTTTCCGGGTGGGCAATGCGACCATGTGCGCCCACCGAATCTTCTGCGCGGCATTCCAATTTATGGGTCAAACGGCCGACACGGTCTTTCACGGTCGCAAGATCAAACAGAAGCGCGGGCGCAGGACCTATGACGCGCTGATCTCCACGGCTTTCAAGCTGCTCGAGAAGCGCGAGTTCGACGAGATCACGATCGCGGAGATCGCCGCCAAGGGCGGCTACTCGGTGGGCGCGTTCTATGCGCGATTCCGCAGCAAGAGCGAGTTCTTCGACGCGATGATCGCGCACCACATGGAGCAGCGGAGCAAACAGCGCGACAGCTTGTTCGCGTCGTTGCCCGACGACACCTGGATGGCGAGCGTCTTCGACGATCTCGTCGCGTACTACTGGAAGAGACGCCGTTTTTGGCGCGCGGCGCTAATCCGCAGCATCCGCGACCCGGACTTCTGGGAACCGCTGCGACAGCACGGACACGAGCTCGCGGACCGCGTCATCGAAAGGATCAGCCGGCAGGCAGGCCGTCGGCTGACGGCCGCCGAGGAAATGGACGTGCGGTTCGCGCTGCAGGTCGTGCTCTCGACGATCAACAACGCGATCATCAATCGGCCCGGCCCGATACTCATCGGTCAGCCGGCGTTCGTCGCGAACCTCGCGCGCACCTTCCGGCTCGTATCGAACTACGACGAGATCGTCCGCGCCTCGAAACGCCGCGAGCGCCGGAAGGAGTGAGCCAGCCTTCCGGCGGCCGTGCGGATCAGCGCGCTCGCTCCCCGCCGTACGGCGTTCCGTCCCGATGCCGATAGACGTCGTCGGGGCCGACGATCATGTCGAGATCGGGGTAGTCCGTCCCGTCCTTGCCGGGCACGCGCGTGCCGATCTCGAGCAGCACGGCTTCCCGACCGGACCGGTTCTGCAAGTGATGGCCGTTCGGAACGCCGGCCTTGAAGCCCGCGCAGTCTCCCGCGCGCAGCACGGTTTCCCCTTCGTTCTCCACGAGCACGACCTCGCCCTCGAGCACCCAGACGAGCTCGTCCTCGTGACTGTGCCAGTGCCGCTGGCTGCTCCAGGCACCGGGCGGCAAGCGCATGAGGTTGACGCCGAACTGCGTGAGGCCCGCGGCGTCGCCGAGCTTCCAGCGCTTGCGGTCCTTGCAGCGTGCATCGTGCGGCGGCGGATAGGCGGTCCCGAATCGCGCCGGCGCCTTGTCGATTTCGATCTTCGGCATGAGGATTCCTCCGTCCTGGCAGACGCGCGCTACGCCTGCATTCCCCAACGTTTGACCGTGCGATGCTCGATGACGCGGAACACAACATTCTCGACGAGCAGCCCGAACAGGATCACCGTGAGCAGCCCCGCGAAGACTTCGGGAATCAGCAGCTGATTCTTCTTCTCGAAGACGTACCAGCCGAGGCCGCCCGAGCCCGAGCTCACGCCGAACACGAGCTCGGCCGCGATCAGCGTGCGCCACGCGAAGGCCCAGCCGACCTTGAGCCCCGTCAAGATGCTCGGAAACGCGGCCGGCACGAGCAGGCGCGCGATGTAGCTTAGACCCGAGAGCCCGTAGTTGCGCCCTACCATGCGCAGCGTCGGCCCGACGCTTCGAAAGCCCGTCAAGGTCGCGAGCGCGACGGACCAGAGCACGGCGTGGATCAGCACGAAGACGACGCTGCCGGAGCCCAAGCCGAACCAGATCAGCGCGAGCGGCAGCAGCGCGATCGAAGGCAGCGGGTTGAACATCGCGGTCAGCGTCTCGAGCAGGTCCGCGCCGATCCGCGTCGCGGCGGCGAGCGCCGTCAGCAGCGCGGCGACGGCGAGGCCGGCGGCGTAGCCCTCGAGCAGCAGCGAGATCGTGTAGAGCGCGGCGCGCGGCAACTCTCCGCTCGCGGTCCCCGCGGCGAGCGCGGCAACGGTCGCGCTCAGCGTCGGAAAGACGAGCGGGTTGCCGAGCAGGCGGGCATAGATTTCCCAGAGCGCGGCCAGCGCGAGCAGCACGACGGCCTTGCGGAAGGCGCCGTGCGCGTAGAGGCGCCGCCAGCCTCGGATCGGCTCCTCGGCGACCTCGACGGACGCGGCCTCGGCCTCGTATCGAATCTCGGGCCTTGCGGCGCGCGCGTCGCTATCGAACATCCGCGACTTCTCCATCCGCGACCTCTCCGTCTTGCGCGATCGGCGCCGGCGCCGCGCCGAACAAAATCTCCGCGATGCGCGCCGACAGCTTGCGGCCGGCGGCGTCCGCCTCGTCTTCGCCTCGGCACGCGACCTCGGCCCTGACGCGTCCGGGATGCGGGCCGAGCAGCAGGATCCGGTTGCCGATGCGGATGGCTTCGGCGATCGAGTGAGTCACGAACAGCACGGTGAAGCGCGTCTCCGCCCAGAGCTCGAGCAGCTCGTCCTGCATCTTCTCGCGCGTCAACGCATCGAGCGCGGCGAACGGCTCGTCCATAAGCAGGATCTCGGGCTCCATGGCCAGCGCGCGAGCGATCGCGGCTCGCTGCTTCATGCCGCCCGACAGCGTGTGGGGGAAGCTCTCGGCGAAGCTCTCGAGACCGACCTTCCGGAGGTAGTGGTCCGCGCGCTCGCGCGCCTCGCGCGGGCGCAGCTTGCCGCTCGCGGTCAAGGCGAACGTCACGTTGTCGCGCACGCTCTTCCAGGGCAGCAGCTGATCGAACTCTTGAAAGACGACGACGCGATCGGGACCCGGCTTCGCGATCGCGCGCCCCGAGAGCAGGATCCGGCCCTCCGCAGGCTCGAGAAAGCCGGCCACCGCCTTCAGCAGCGTCGACTTGCCGCAGCCCGACGGCCCGAGCACGACGAATCGGTCCGCGCCGAGGACGTCGAAGCTCACGCGGTAGGTCGCGGTCACGAGGCGATCGCGCGTGCGGTAACGGAGCGTGACGCCTTGGACGCTGAGGAGCGGGTCGTTGCGCTCGCCTCCGGTCATCGTTCCGCCTCGCGTTCCGGCACGCTCAGCTTCCCGGGGCGGCGTGAATCTCGGCAAAGAAGAGGTCCTTCCACGATGCGGGCCGGCTCTTGATCGAGCCGATCGCGTAGCCGAGGCGCACGCCGTCGAGCCGGAGGATCGCCTCCGTCGACTCGAACCCGGGAGCAGCCGCAGGTGCGGTGATCGCATTTGCCACCGCAATAGTAGGTATAAGTTTGCCTTCGGTCGCGCGTCGGGGGAAAACCCCGATTCGCTAGCTGCTCTCGCCCTCGAGCACGCGCTGGGCGACGGCGAACGCGCGGTTCGCGGC
>DASTSM010000427.1:0-3865 GCA_035760685.1 Gammaproteobacteria bacterium
GGCAATCTCGATCTCATCGCGAACGCCGCGGAGAACGACTTCGGCCGCCCGACATACGGCGATCTGTTCGGAAAGATCGGCTATACGTTCGATTCAGGCGTCACGGCCACGGCGGGCTCGCTGCTCGTCAACGATCGGATCTCGCTGCGCGATCCCGGCAGCGCAACGGCGGGCGCCGACTACGACGACGGTTATCTATGGCTCGCCGTCGACGACGAACGCGGCGGCAGGCTGGCCGTTCGCTATCTGCTGTCTCACACGCTGCTCGACGACGGGCGCGACGGCGTCATGAACGACCCCGATCTCGGCGCGGGCACGCTCCTCGAGAAGCGGCGCTTCGAAAGCTCCCTCGTGAAGGCCGACGCCACGTTCGCGGTCTCCGCTCGTCAAGCGCTGCGCTTCGGAGCGGAGCTCGAGGACATGTCCGCCCGCTATCGCTTCGATGCCACCGGCCTGCCAGCCGTGCCGATCGATCTCGCCGCGCTCGAGCAGGGAGCCGCCGCGGCGTCGGTCGCGTCGGGGACGGGCGCGCGCAGCGCGCGCGCGGCCCTCGACGGGCAGCAGCAAGCCGTCTATCTCGCGTACCGCGTGCAACCGATCGCCCGCCTGACCGCCGAGGTCGGGCTGCGCTGGGACCGCCAGACCTACCTCGACGACAGTCAGCTGAGCCCGCGGCTCAACCTCTCGCTCGACCTCGGCCGCAACGGAACGCTGCGCGCGGCCTGGGGCCGCTTCTATCAGGCGCAGGACGTCGGCGAGCTTCAGATCGCCGACGGCGTCACGCGGCTGTTCCCCGCGCAGCAGGCCGAGCACACCGTGGTCGGATACGAGCGTCCGGTCGGTCAGGACGTCACGCTCAGGGTCGAGGCCTATCGCAAGGAGTTCGAGCGGCTCCGGCCGCGCTTCGAGAATCTCTACCAGCGCGTGAGCCTGCTGCCCGAGCTCCTGCCCGACCGGATCATGCTCGCGCCGACGAGCGGCGAGGCGAGCGGCATCGAGGTCGCGCTCGACGGGGAGACGGCCCCGTGGTCGTGGTGGCTCGCGGTGACGCGCTCCTCGGCGGCCGACCGCCTCGGCGGCGAGCGCGTGCCGCGCAGCTGGGACGAGCCGTGGTCCGTCAAGGCCGGCGGCCGCTGGAGCGGGCCGCGCTGGACGGCGACGGTCGCCGCGACCGCGCACGCGGGCTGGCCGACGACGGCGCTCGAGCTCGAGGACGGACGGCTCGTCGCGGGCCGCCTCAACGCGGAACGCCTGCCGACGTTCGCGACGCTCGACGTCAAGGCCGAGCACAAGGTCGCGCTCGCGCGGGGCCGTCTGACATGGACTCTCGAGCTGCAAAACGCGCTCGATCGAAACAACCGCTATACCTTCGATTACGCGCTCGACCTCGACGCGGCCGGGCGTCCCGTCGTTATTCGCCCCGAGCCCCGCGATTGGCTGCCGCTGATTCCCTCCTTCGGCGTGCTCTGGGAGACCGGCGCGCACTGAGCGTCCGCCGGGCGAAGGAATCCGCCCGCCGCTCCGTCGACGATCTCGCTGCGGCGGACGGGTCAGCTCGATGCTAGCTCTCTCTCCGTGCTTGCACGCCGCTTCTTGGGTCTCGCGGGCGCCGCGTCTTGCTCGAGCAGCGGCCTCAAGCACGACCCCGTGTGGGAGCGCGGATGCTCGGCGATCTCCTCCGGCGTGCCCGTCGCGATGACCTCGCCGCCGCCGGCGCCGCCC
The DNA here is from genome assembly GCA_035760685.1 of Gammaproteobacteria bacterium. Lineage (GTDB taxonomy): Bacteria > Pseudomonadota > Gammaproteobacteria > Steroidobacterales > Rariloculaceae > ZC4RG20. The sequence continues at coordinate 1,723 of DASTSM010000427.1, forward strand.
TCGGGCCCCAGGTCGACGATCCAGTCGGCCGTTTTGATGACCTCGAGGTTGTGCTCGATGATCACGATCGTGTTGCCCTGATCGCGCAGCCGATAGAGCACCTCGAGCAGCTGCGCGATGTCCTGGAAGTGCAGCCCCGTGGTCGGCTCGTCGAGCACGTAGAGCGTCGAGCCCGTGCTGCGCTTCGATAGCTCCTTCGCGAGCTTGACGCGCTGCGCCTCGCCGCCCGAGAGCGTCGTGCCGTTCTGGCCGAGCTTGACGTAGGAGAGTCCGACGTCCATGAGCGTCTCGAGCTTGCCCGCGATCTGCGGCACGTTCCTGAAGAACGCGAGCGCGTCCTCGACCGTGAGCTCGAGCACCTCGTAGATGTTCTTGCCCTTGTAGCGCACGTCGAGCGTCTCGCGGTTGTAGCGCTTGCCGCCGCACGCGTCGCAAGGCACGTAGATGTCGGGCAGGAAATGCATCTCGACCTTGATGAGGCCGTCGCCCTGGCACGCCTCGCAGCGCCCGCCTTTGACGTTGAAGCTGAAGCGGCCGGCGGTGTAGCCGCGCGACCGTGCCTCCTGCGTCGCCGCGAAGAGCTCGCGGATCGGCGTGAAGAGGCCCGTGTACGTGGCCGGATTCGAGCGCGGCGTGCGCCCGATCGGCGCTTGGCTGATGTCGATGACGCGGTCGATTTGCTCGAGCCCGTCGATGCGGTCGAACGGCGCCGGATCGTACGAGGACTTGTTGATGCGCTCGGCCGCGGCCCGGTAGAGCGTGTCGTTGATGAGCGTGCTCTTGCCGGAGCCCGAGACGCCCGTGACGCAGGTCATGAGCCCGAGCGGGATCTCGACCTCGACGTCCTTCAAGTTGTTGCCGCGCGCCCCGACGATGCGGATCACGGTTTGCGGATCGAAATCGCGGCGCGTCGCGGGCAGCGGAATCTTGCGCCGGCCGCTCAGGTATTGGCCCGTCAGAGAGGCCGGGTCCGCGCGGATCTCGTCCGGCGTGCCGCGGGCGACGATCTGCCCGCCGTGCACGCCCGCGCCGGGTCCGAGATCGACGACGTAGTCGGCCGCGAGGATCGACTCGCGGTCGTGCTCGACCATGAGCACGGTGTTGCCGAGGTCGCGCAGGTTCACGAGCGTGTCGAGCAGGCGCTGGTGGTCGCGCTGGTGCAGGCCGATCGAAGGCTCGTCCAAGATGTACATGACCCCGACGAGCCCCGAGCCGATCTGGCTCGCGAGCCGGATGCGCTGCGCCTCGCCGCCCGAGAGCGTATCGGCGCTGCGATCGAGCGTGAGGTAGCCGAGCCCGACGTCGACGAGGAAGCGCAGCCGGTTGTTGATCTCGGCGACGATCTTGTCGGCGATCTCGCCGCGCCAGCCCGCGAGCTTCAGGCCCTTGAAGAATTCGAGCGCGGCCGTGACGCCGAGCGCGCTGATCTCGGGCAGCGTTCGCTCCTCGACGAAGACGTTGCGCGCCGCGGCGTTGAGCCGCGTGCCGCCGCAGCTCGTGCACGGCTGCACGCTCTGATACTTGCCGAGCTCCTCGCGCACGGCGTTCGACTCGGTCTCGCGGTAGCGCCGCTCCATGTTCGGGACGATGCCCTCCCACGGGTGCAGCCAGTGGTTCTCGTGGCCGCGCGCGTCGACGTGCTTGAAGCGGATGCGCTCGCCGCCGCTGCCGTAGAGCAGCACCTCGCGCACGCGCTCGGGCAGCTCATCGAACGGCTTCTCGATGTCGAACGAGTAGTGCTCGGCGAGCGACTTGATGAGGTTGAAGTAGTAAGGGTTCCGGTGATCCCAGCCGCGGATCGCGCCGCCCGAGAGCGAGAGGTGGCCGTGCCGCACGATGCGCTGGGGGTCGAAGAAGCGCCGCACGCCGAGGCCGTCGCAGTCCGCGCACGCCCCGAACGGATTGTTGAACGAGAAGAGCCGGGGCTCGAGCGCCGCGATGCTGTAGCCGCACTCGGGGCACGCGAACTTGTTCGAGAAGACGAGCGGGGCCTTCGACTCGCCGTCCATGTCGGCGATCATCGCCACGCCGTCGCCGAGCGCGAGCGCCGTCTCGAACGATTCGGCGAGCCGCTGCTCGATCCCGGGCCGCACCTTGATGCGGTCGACGACGGCCTCGATCTCGTGCTTGCGCTTGCGGTCGA
>DASTSM010000428.1:0-13076 GCA_035760685.1 Gammaproteobacteria bacterium
GCACGCCGATGACGAGCGGAGTCTGTCGGCCATGGGCGTTTTCGCGACCGTACGCGGCAGGGATGCCGCGTACGGAGCCTACAGGGACGTATTTACGGCGTTCGCGAAAACGCCCATGGCCGGCGGACTCCGCGGCACCGCGCAAGTCAAACGTTCATGAACGAGGCGTACGAGGTGCGTGGTATGTGACGTGCGCGGGACGCGCGCGCCGTGTATGAGGCGCGGGACGCGACGCGAGCCAAGTGTTCTAGATGGCTCGCGTCGCGCAGAACTTACTGTTGCCGCGGCGCCTGCTGCTGGCTCTTCTCGTCCGGGTGCGCGCGGTCGTAGCGCGAGGTCACGATGTAGTTGCGCACCTGCTCGTCGCCCTCGGCGCACGCGTACTCGTACATGCCGTACTCCGGATCGCGCTTCCAGTTGTAGGCGGCCGTCCAGGGCTGCTTGAGCACCTTCGGATCGTCGACGTGAATCGAGTACTCCATCTCGTCGTCGCTGATGCGCGTGAAGCGCTCCGTGAGATGCAGCTCGGTGCTCTCCGGAACGTTGCCGCGCGGAGAGCCGATCGTGCCGATGTTCGTCATCGCCGGGATGCCGTTGAAATGCGTCGTCTCGACGACGAGCGTGTTGCCCTCCCAGTGACCTTGCGACGACCCGAGCCACTGCTTGACGGCGGGATCGAGCGGTTGGTTCGTCGTCGGAATGATGCGCGCTTCGTGAATCATCTCGAGCCGTATGACGACGTAGCCCGGCGACTGCACGATCTGGATGCCGTTGTTGTAGTGCATCGGGAACATCGATGCAGGCAAGCCGCGCGTGATGCAGCGGTCCCACGTGTCGAAGTCCTCGGGCCGATCCCACGTCGTGCGGAACCAGCTGCTGCCCATCGTCTTCGCCTGCTCCTTGGCCCAATCGGTGAGCTCGGGGAACTGGCCGTCCTCGGGCTCGACGATGAAGGACGTGATGCGCTGCGCCTGGCCGCTCTCGTCCCAGTGGCCCATGCCGATCTTGTTTTCTTTGTTCTCGTTGTCATAACGCTCGGCGAGCTGCTCGTCGCGCTGCTGACGCTGCTTGAATTCTTCCTCCGTGAAGAATCGGCGTGTACCGAACTCCTTCGGACGGACGAGCGGCGTGCCGGCCATGTGGCCGATCGGCCAGAGCCCTTGAAGATCCGGCTCGCCCCACGGCGTCTTCGGCATCTTGTAGCTCGACGCCTTGGCGGACTGCGCTTTGTCGCTTTGCGCCGCCGCGGGCAACGCGGTCGCGAGCGCCGCGAGGGCAATGCCCGCCGCCACGGCGCCGAAAATTCGCTCGCTCATGGAATGCCTCCGTCTCAATGGGTTGATCCGGGGGTCCGCCCCGATCTAATGTTCGAGTATACGCGCGTCTCGGAGAGACGGTCGAGCTATAAAAACTAAAGGTTGCTTGAGGTTGGATGCGGTGTATCTTACCGCCCGACCGTTCTATCGCAGGCGGAAAACAACATGAATTTGACACATAAAATCGTCGCCCGCGGCCTCGTCGCAGCAGCGGCAACGTCCTTGCTTCCGGCGGCGTTCGCGCAGAGCGCGAGCGATGCAAAACCGGTCGGCGACAACAGCGCGATGCCCGCGGGGGATTGGCGCACCATCAACCGCGATCTCGCGGCCACCCGCTACTCGCCTTTGAACCAGATCAACGGCACGAATGTATCGAAGCTGCGGTCCGCATGGTCGTTCCACCTCGGCGGCGGCTCCGAGGCCGTGCCGATCGTGATCGCGGGCACGATGTACATCACGAGCGGCGATCGCGTCGTCGCGCTCGACGGCGACAGCGGCAAGCCGGTTTGGGAATACGTGCTGCCGAAGCAGGCGAGCGGCGCGAACGGACGCGGGCTTCAGACTTCGACGCGCGGCGTCGCGTACTGGCCCGGCGACGATCAGAACGGCGCTCGCATTCTGTTCACGGCCGGCTCCGAGCTCGTCGCGCTCGACGCGGCGACGGGCCAGCTCGCCGCCGGTTTCGGCGAGAACGGCGCCGTCGACGTCGGCGTGCCCTATCGCGGCGTGCCGACGATCTATCGCGACATCGCCGTCATCGGCGCCTCGGTCAACGAGGTGCCCGAAGGGCCGCCCGGCAATCCGCGTGCGTTCGACGTGCGGACCGGCAAGAAGCTCTGGGAGTTCCAGACGGTGCCGCAGCCCGGCCAGCCCTTCAACGAGACCTGGGGCGACGGTTGGAAGAACCGCTCGGGCACGAACATGTGGGCCTTCAACGCGCCCATCGACGCATCGCGCGGCATCGTCTATCTGCCGATCGCGGGCCCCGCGGCCAACTACTACGGCGGCGACCGCCCGGGCGCCGACGTCTTCGCGAACTCGATCGTCGCCGTCGACGCGGCGACCGGCCGCTATCTCTGGCATTTCCAGACAGTGCACCACGACCTCTGGGACTCGGACATGCCGTCGGGCGGCGCGCTATTCGACGTCGTGAAGGACGGTCAGCGCGTCCCGGTCATCGCGCAAGTCGGCAAGACGAGCTGGCTCTTCGTGCTGAACCGAACGGACGGCGTGCCGTTCCACAAGGTCGAGGAGCGGCCGGTGCCGAAGGGCGACGTGCCGACCGAGTACTACTCGCCGACGCAGCCCTTCCCCGTCAAGCCGCCGCCGCTCTCGCGCGTGAGCTTCACGGTCGACGACATCGTGACGCCGGAAGACACGACGCCCGAGCACGCGAAGGCCTGCCGCGAGTTCATGGAGAAGAGCGGCGGCCTCTACAACGCCGGGCCCTTCACGCCGTTCATGTACCATGAGGACGGCGCGCCGCCGAAATCGACGATTCAGTTCCCGGGCGGAACCGGCGGCGTCAACTGGGGCGGCATGGCGGTCGATCCGAACACCGGCTACATTTACGTGAACGCGCACGACACCTCGCTCGTCGGCTGGGTCGAGAAGAAAAAGGACGTGACCTACAGCTTCGAGGCCGTCGGCTCCAAGCAGCCCTACGACCGCGCGAGCATCAACGGCGTCGGCCCGTTCTTCAGCTTCACGGCTCCGCTGAGCGGCAAGTACGACGAGAACGGCCGGCCCGTCGGCCCTTCGCTGCCGTGTCAGCGGCCGCCCTGGGCGAAGCTCGTGGCCGTCGACGCGAACACGGGCGAGATCGCTTGGGAGTCCGTGCTCGGCCTCGACGACCGGCTGCCGGAAGGCAAGCGGCTCGTCGGCAACGCCGGCAGCGCGGGACCGACCGTCACGGGCGGCGGCCTCGTCTTCGTCGGCGCCACGAACGATCGGCGCTTCCGGGCGTTCGATGCGCGCACGGGCACCGAGCTCTGGTCCGCGACCATCGAGAAGAATGCGAATGCGAATCCGATGAGCTACGAGGGGCACACGGGCAAACAGTACGTCGCGATCGTGGCGGGTGATACGGTAGACGTATTCACGCTGTGAGCGCGGAGGCGTCGGGCTTGCGGGACGCGGCGCCGACTTAGAGATTTCCGGAACTTAGGAGAGTCATGACATGCAGTATCGATTGACGGCCGCCCTTCTCGCGGCGGCAATGCTGGCGGTCGCGCCGGGCGCTCACGCCCAGAAGAGCAACCGCCCCGAGCGGCTGCTGGGCCATCCGAACCTCAACGGCATCTGGCAGGCCATGAACACGGCCAATTGGAACCTCGAGGCGCATTCGGCGACGGACCTCAAGGAGTTCTGGCAACTCGGCGCGCTCGCCGCGATTCCCGCGGGCCAGAGCGTCGTCAAGGAAGGCGAGATCCCGTACCTCCCGGCGGCGCTCGAGCAGCGCAACAAGAACCGCGCCGGCTGGCCGGCATCCGATCCCGAGACGTCGTGCTATCTGCCCGGCATTCCGCGTGCGACGTACATGCCCTATCCGTTCCAGATCTTCCAGGGCGACGGCGACATCCTCATGGTGTACGCGTACGCGACGATCAACCGACTCATTAATATGGGCGCGCCCATAGAGCCCCCCGTCGACACCTGGATGGGCCAATCGAACGGCCACTGGGACGGAGACACGCTCGTCGTCGAGACCCACGGCTTCAATGACCGCACGTGGCTCGATCGGTCCGGCAACTTCGCGGGGCCCGCCGCGCACGTGACCGAGAGGTTCACGCTCGTGGGTCCGGATCACATTCAGTACCAGGCGACCATCGAGAATCCCGAAGTTTTCTCGAAGGCATGGACCATCGAGATGCCGCTCTACCGGCACATCGAGCCGAATGCGCGGCTTCTCGAGTTCAAGTGCGTGCCCTTCGCGGACAAATTCCTCTACCATGACCTGCTTACGAGCCAGAATCAGCAGCAGAAGTCGTCGGACGGGCAGTGACGGCGCACCGGAACCGTGCGCCTCGGCGTCGATCTAAACACAGCAGGAATCGGAAGCGAAGCGACGCGCAGCCGAAGGGCCCGAGCGCAAGCGATGACCGAAAATAGCAGACAGGAGATTCAATCGATGCGAACCAAGCTTCTCAGTGTTGTCGCAAGTGCCGGATTGCTGGCGGCCACAGCTCCGGCGTGGGCGCACCACTCGTTTGCGGCCGAATTTGACAGAAACAAGCCCGTCGAGCTTAAAGGCACGGTCACGAACTTCGAGTGGGCGAACCCGCACTCGTGGCTGCACATCGACGTGAAGGGGCCGGACGGACAGGTCCAGCACTGGAAGGTCGAGGGCGGCGCGCCGAGCCCGCTGCTCCGCCGCGGCTGGACGAAGAACACGCTCGTGCCCGGCCAGGAGGTCGTCGTGCAGGGCTTCCAGGCCAAGGACGGATCCTTCCGCGCGAACGCACAGGACATCGTCTTCCCGGGCGGCAAGAAGATGTTCTTCGGCTCCACGCGGCAGACGCAGGAAGGCGAAGTTCCCGACAGCGAAGGGGGCCAGCAGTAAGCCTCGAATCGCCCGCGCGCTCGTAGCGGGCGAAGGACTCCCGGTCTCGGACCGCGCCGCGGTTCGAACCGGGAGTTTGTTTTTCTGCATGCCTTTTTCGTTTGCAGCGGCCGGCCGAACGACTCCGCGCGCGCTCGCCGACGGCGACACCGAGCGCTCGATCACGTATATTGTCGAGCCGGATCGAGACTCGCGAATTCCGCGAAACTACAGGTCTTGAATTGCCCCTGCGGCGAAGGAGATTGAAGCAATGCCGCTCGTCAACATGAAACCCGTGCTGGCCGAGGCGAAGTCGAAAGGCTACGCCGTTGCCGCCTTCAACACGGTCGACTACGCCTCGACGAAGGCCATGATCGCCGCGGCCGAGGAGCTCAAGGCGCCCGTCATCGTGCAGACGTCCGCGAAGACGATCAAATATTACGGACACGACGCGCTCGTCAGCTGGGTCCGTCAGCTCGGGTCCGAGTCGCCGGTTCCGGTCGTTCTGCATCTCGATCACTGCAAGGACTTCGAGATGATCCGCAAGTGCGTCGAGACCGGCTGGACCTCGGTCATGATCGATGCTTCCGACCAGCCGTTCGAGAAGAACCTCGAGCTCTCGCGCCGCGTCGTCGACGTCGCAACGAAGGCCGGCGTCGCCGTCGAAGCCGAGATCGGGCAGATCCTCGGCGTCGAGGACGACATGGTCGTCAGCGAGGAGGAATCCCACCTCACGGACCCGAACGAGGCGGAGCGCTTCTGCCGCGAGCTCAAACACCTCGGGGCCTTCGCGGCGGCGATCGGCACCGCGCACGGCTATTACAAGGGCGAGCCCAAGGTCGCGTTCGACCGCATCGAGGAGATCAACCGCCGCACGGGAGTGCCGATGGCGCTGCACGGCGGCACCGGACTGTCCGACGACGTGATCCAGCGCTGCATCAAGCTCGGGTGCTCCAAGATCAATATCTCGACCAACTTGAAGCACGTTTTCGTGGACAGCTTCGTCGAATACCACACGAAGAACCCGAAGGACTACGAGCCGCTGCGCGTGCTCGGCGCCCAGTACGACGCGATGAAGCAGCTCTTCAAAGAGAAGATCGCGCAGTTCGGGGGCACGGACCGCAGCGCGGAAGTGCTGGCGAAAGTGGCGTGACGCGCGGCAAGAGATGAAGGCGCTTATCTTCGACTGCGACGGCGTCCTCGTCGACACCGAGAGGGACGGCCACCGCGTCTCGTTCAACCGCGCGTTCTCGGAATTCGGCCTCGACACCTTCTGGGACGTCGAGCTTTACGGCGAGCTGCTCAAGGTCGCCGGCGGCAAGGAGCGCATCCGCGCCTACTTCGAGACGGCCGGCTGGCCGAAGAGCGCGAGCAACGTCGACGCGTTCGTCGCCGACCTGCACAAGCGCAAGACCGAGATCTTCATGGACATCATCGCAAGCGGTCAGCTGCCGCTGCGCTCCGGCATCCTGCGTCTCGTCGACGAAGCGAGCGCGGCCGGCGTGCGGCTCGGCGTCTGCACGACCTCGAACGCGAAATCCGTGGCCGGCGTGCTGGACCTCATGGGCGCGGCGCGCAAGAACAAGTTCGAGTTCGTGCTCGCCGGCGACGTCGTGTCAAAAAAGAAGCCGGATCCCGAGATCTACGTGCTCGCACGCAACCGGCTCGGCCTGCCGGGCTCCGATTGCGTCGTCATCGAGGACAGCCGCAACGGCCTCCTCGCCGCGCTCGGGGCCGGCATGCGATGCTTGATCACGACGAGCACGTATACGATCGATGAAGATTTCGAGGGCGCCGCGAGGGTCGTGCCCGAGCTCGGCGATCCGCCGAACGTGCTGGTCAGCCTCGCAGACCTCGAGTCGTTGACCGCGTCCGGTCGCGCTTGACGCCGGCCTTCACGGGAGAAGAGTCGATGAAAGAAATCACGCTGAAAGACGTGGAGCTTGCGATCCAAACGATTGCCGACACTGCCCTCCGCAACGAGAAGTACTTCTCCGAGCTCGACTCCGCGGCGGGCGACGCCGATTTCGGAGTCTCGCTCGCTTCGGGCTTCAAGGCCATCAAGAAAGACTGGGAGCAGCTCGACAAGAGCTCGATCGGCACCTTGCTGCTCAAGATCAGCATGATCATCAGCCGCAACGTCGGCGGATGCTCGGGTCCCATTTGGGGCACGGGCTTCATGCGCGCCGGCATGCTGTCCAAGGACAAGGCGTCGATCACGCTCGATGATCTCGAGAAGATGTTGACGGCGAGCATCGAGGGCATCCAGCAGCGCGGCGGTGCGGTCGCGGGCGACAAGACGCTGCTCGACGCGCTGATCCCCGTCCGAGACACGATCAAGAAATACGCCGGCAACCCCGACGCGGAACCGCAGGCGGTGTTGCGCGAGGCGGCGGAAGTCGCGACCGACGCGATCGAGAAGACGCGCGATTGGGTCGCCAGGCGCGGCCGCCAGTCCTTCACGGGCGAGCGCAGCAAGGGAACCCTCGATCCCGGCATCGTCGCCGTCGCCACGATGCTGAACGACCTCTGCAAAGAGGTCGGCGTCGAGCCCGCGAGCGCGAAGGCCGCCCGCTAGACCGAAGAGTAGAAGCGATAGAAACGATCCGGGGAGCCATAACATGAAAAAGTTCGTCAACGATCCCGCAAACTTCGTTCCCGAGATGCTCGAAGGCATCGCGCTCGCGAATCCCGACATGCTGCGCTACGTCCCCGAGTACAACATCATCCATCGCGCCGATCGGCCCGCGAAGGACAAGGTGTCGGTCATCCAGGGCTCGGGCAGCGGACACGAGCCGGCGCACGTCATGGCGGTCGGCCCCGGCATGCTCGACGCGGCCTCCCCGGGCGGCGTGTTCTCGGCGCCGCCCATGGAGTTCTGCTACGAGTGCATCAAGCGCATGCAGTCTCCGAAAGGCGTCCTCGTCCTGATCAACAACTATCAGGGCGACCGCATGAACTGGGACATGGCCGTCGAGATGGCGCAGGCCGAAGGCATCACCGTCAAGAGCTTCGTCATCGACGACGACGTCGCAGTGCAGGACTCGACTCACACGGTCGGCCGCCGCGGCGTCGCCGGCAACTTCTTCGTGATCAAGGCCTGCGCCGCCGCCGCCGAGCGCGGCGCGAGCCTCGACGAGCTGCTCGCGCTCGCGAAGAAGGTCAACTCGCAAGTCCGCACGATGGGCGTCGCGCTGACGTCGTGCACGCCGCCCGCGAAGGGCACGCCGATCTTCTCGATCGGCGACGACGAGATGGAGGTCGGCGTCGGCATTCACGGCGAGCCTGGGCGGCGGCGCGACAAGCTCAAGCCCGCGGATGCCATCGTCGACGAGATCTTCGACGCCGTCTCGTCCGATCTGCCGTTCAAATCCGGCGACCGCGTCGCGCTCATGATCAACGGCCTCGGCGGCACGCCGGTCAGCGAGCTCTACATCCTGTACCGCAGGGCCGCGCAGCGCTGCAAGCAGGCCGGGCTCACGATCGCTCGCAACTACGTCGGCAACTACTGCACGTCGCTCGAGATGGCCGGCGCGTCGCTGACGCTGCTTCGGCTCGACTCCGAGCTCGAGAAGCTGCTCGCGGCGCCCGCCGAAATCGCCATCCGCGTGTTTTGACGCAGCACCTTGAAGGGCGGCGCCTCGAAGGCGTCGAGCTCGCCGCGTTCGATCTCGACGGCACGCTCGTCGATTCGGCTCCGGATCTCAGCCACTGCCTAGGTTGCGCTCTCGACTCGGTCGGCCTCGCGAGGCCGACCGAGGACGAGACGCGCTCTTGGATCGGCGACGGCGTCGAGCAGCTCGTGCGCCGCGGCGTCGAGCACATGGAAGCGCGGCGCGATCGCGAGCGCACGCCGCCTCGGCGGGGAGCCGACCCGGCATCTCCGCAAGAGCCGAGAGGCTCGGCGGCCGATTACGAAGCGGCTTACGCCGAGTTCCTGCGCTGCTACGAGCGGAATCTTTACGTCCGCACGCGCCTCTACCCGCAAGTCGAGGAGACGCTCGACGCGCTGCGAGACCGCGGCATCCGCCTCTGCTGCGTGACGAACAAGCGCGTGCGCTTCGCGGAAGCCGTGCTCGAGGAGGCGCGAATCCGGGACCGATTCGAGCTCGTCGTCGGCGGCGACAGCTTGCCCGAAAAGAAGCCGAGCCCCGCGCAGCTACGCCACTCCGCCGAGCGATTCCGCGTCGCGCCCGCCGCGGCGCTGCTCGTCGGCGACTCCGAGAACGATTGCGCCGCCGCGAAGGCCGCCGGCTGGTCGTTCGTCTGGGCCGCCTACGGCTACGGCCGCCCCGCGCAACAAGATGTGCGCATCGAATCCTTCGAGGAGCTCACGGCTCTCGTCGCCCCTCGGCCTTGACGAGCGGCCGCTCGAACGACGGCGGGAGCGCCGCGGGCCGGGCCCCCCCCATGGCCCAGTCGAGAAGCTCGACCGTGTGCACGACGGGGACGTCCCCGCCGCCGAGCTGCGTCATGCAGCCGATGTTGCCCGCCGCGACGACGTCCGCACCCGTGCGGCCGATGTTCTCGATCTTTCGCGCCTTGAGCCGCTCCGAGATGTCGGGCTGGAGCAGGTTGTAGGTTCCGGCCGAGCCGCAGCAGAGGTGGCCTTCCGGAATCTCGACGACCGTGTAGCCGGCGTGCTCGAGCAGCGCGCGCGGCGGACGCTCGACGCGCTGGCCGTGCTGCAGCGAGCATGCCGAGTGATACGCGACTGCGAGCGCCCGCGGCGCGACGGCCTTCGGGAGCCCGAGCTCGGCCAGCACCTCGGTGACGTCGCGCGCGCGCGCGGCGATCGCCTCCGCCTTTCGTCCGAGCCGCTCGTCGAGGGCGAACAGGCGGCCGAAATCCTTGACGTGGGTTCCGCAGCCCGACGCCGTCGCGGCGATCGCATCGATACCGCGGCCGTCGATCTCGGCCGCGATGCGCTCGATCAGCGCGCCCCCGAGCGCGCGGTTGTCCGCGGCCCGGCCGAGATGATGGACGATCGCACCGCAGCACCCGGGCACGTGCACGACGTCCGCACCCGCGAGGCGCAAGAGTCTCGCGGCCGCCGCGTCGATCTGCGGCGCAAGCACCGACTGCACGCATCCCGCGAGCAGAGCCACGCGCGCGCGGGGCTCACGCGCCGCTTCCGTCGAGGAAGGCGGCGCCGGATCGGTGCTCGTATCGGTGCTTGTATGGGTGCTTGTATCGGCGGCCGCACCGCGGCCGGCCGTCGTCCCGCGCGCCCGGATCGCGATATCCGCCATGTGCCGCAGCCTTCGCGGCGCGAGCTTCGCGGCGGGCCGTAGCAGCGCGGCGAGCCCGAGGGCCGCGCGGAACCTCTCCGGATGCGGCAGCACGGCCGCGAGCACGGCGCGCAGCGCGCGATCGGGCCACGGCCGGCGATACGTCCGCTCGACGTGGACGCGCGCGTGGTCGATCAGATGCTGATAGTCGACGCCCGACGGGCACGTCGTGACGCAGGCGAGGCACGATAGGCACCGATCGAGATGGCGCACGACTTCCGCCGTCGCCGGCCGGCCGTTCTCGAGCATCTCCTTGATGAGATAGATCCGGCCGCGCGGCCCGTCGAGCTCGTCGCCGAGCAGCACGTACGTCGGACACGTGGCCGTGCAGAACCCGCAATGCACGCAGCGGCGCAAGATCTTTTCGGCCTCGGCGACCTCGGGATCGGCGAGCTGATCCTTCGTGAAGCGCGTTTGCATGTCAGCCCGTCTCCGTCTCGGGACAGGGAGGCGGCTCGCGTCCGAATCGCCCGGGGTTGAGCCGCCCGGCGGGATCGAACGCCGCCTTGATGCGCGCGGCCGCGAGCGCCGCCGCGCCCCGCTGCGGCTGAAACACGTCCACGGCGGCGCGCGCCTCCCGCGGCGCCTTGAGGAGCGTCGCGTGTCCGTCGCGGATGGCGCCGCGCACGCGCTGCACATCGAGCGAGTTGAACGCGGCGGAGACGAGGCCTCCGGCCCAGTCGAGCAGATAGCGCTCGGGCTCGAGCGCCGCGACGACGCGCGGCGCGTCGTCCGGCGGGACCGAGATGCGCCAAACGAAGGGCGCGGCGGCGAGGGCGTGGGCCGAGGCGTGCGCGTGCCAGAAGCGCCGGGAGTCTTCCCCGTCGAGCCGCTCGGCATCGGGGCGCCCGAGCGCGTCGAGCACGCCCGCGACGCGCGCGGCGACGGACGCGTCGAAGCCCTCGATGCGGAGCGCCGCGCCGCGGGCGGGATCGTAGCCGGCCGCTGACACGTCGTTGGGCGAGGCGAGCGCGCGCTCGAGCATCGCGACCGCGCGCTCGGCGCCCTCCTCCGCTCGGTCCGCGCCGCTCACGGGCACGAAGAGCGTCGCCTCCGTCTCCGCCTGCGGGACGACGCGCACGGTCACGGAAGTCAGGACCGCGAGCGTGCCCCACGAGCCCGCGATGAGCTTCGGCAAGTCGTATCCGGTCACGTTCTTGACGACCTTGCCGCCGGCCTTGAAGCGGACGCCGTCGCCCGTCACGGCTTCGAAGCCGAGGAAGTGATCGCGGGCCGCGCCCGCCGTCAGGCGGCGCGAGCCCGCGAGATTCGCGGCGAGCACGCCGCCCTGCGTCTGCGGCGCATCGACACCGAGCAGCCGTCCGAAGTCGGGCGGCTCGAACGCAAGGCGCTGGCCGCACGAGTCGAGCGCGCTCTCGATCTCGGCGAGCGGCGTCGCCTGGCGCGCGATGAGCACGAGCTCGGCGGGCTCGTAGTCGACGATGCCGCGCAGCGCGGAAAGATCGAGCGCGTCCGCGTCGACCGGAGCGCCGATGGCCCGCTTCGAGCCTGCGCCGAGCGGCTCGAGGGCGCGGGCATGGGTCCGCAGGATCTCCGCGACGTCCGCGGCGTCGCGAGGCTCGAGCACCGCGCGTTGGCTCGCTTGCAGCGCCATCAGAAACGGGGCAGCTCGGGGAAGCGCGTCTTGGCGGCGTTCACGTGCTCCCGGCCGCCCTCCGCGCAGCGGTGCAGCGTCGGGAAGACCTTCCCCGGGTTGAACCTAAGGTCCGGATCGAAAGCGAGCTTGACGCGGTGCTGGACCTCGAGGTCGTCGTCGGTGAACTGATAGGTCATGAGATCGCGCTTCTCGAGGCCGACGCCGTGCTCGCCCGTCAAGACGCCGCCCGCGTCGACGCACAGCCTGAGGATCTCGTTGCCGAACCGCTCCGCGAGCTCGAGCTGCCCCGGCGCATTGGCATCGTAGAGGATCAGCGGGTGAAGGTTGCCGTCGCCGGCGTGAAATACGTTCGCGACGCCGAGCCCGTAGCGCGCCGATAGGTCGGCGATCGCGCGCAGCACGCGCGGCAGCTCGCGGCGCGGGATGGTCCCGTCCATGCAATAGTAGTCGGGCGAGAGGCGCCCGACGGCCGGGAACGCGGCCTTGCGGCCGGCCCAGAACGCGAGCCGCTCTTGCTCGCTCGCCGACGCGCGGCAGCTCGTCGCGGCGTGGCGCGCGGCGATCTCGCGGAGCCGGTCGACGAGCAGATCGACTTCCGCGACCGGCCCGTCGACCTCGACGATGAGCAGCGCCTCGACGTCGAGCGGATAGCCGACGCGGACGAAGGCCTCTGCCGCATGGATCGCGGGCCGATCCATGAGCTCCATGCCGGCCGGCACGATGCCTTCGCCGATGATCGCGGCAACGCAGCCGCCCGCGTCCTCGAGCGACGAGAAGCCGACGAGCAGCGCGCGCGCCGTTTGCGGGCGCCTGAGGATGCGCACGGTCGCCTCCGTGACGACGCCGATGAGGCCCTCCGAGCCGATCGTGAGCCCGAGCAGATCGTAGCGGCCGCTGTCGAGATGGCGGCCGCCCAAACGCAGGATCTCGCCCTCCGGCGTCACGAGCTCGACGCCGAGCACGTTGTTCGTCGTGAGCCCGTACTTGAGGCAGTGAACGCCGCCGGAGTTCTCCGCGACGTTGCCGCCGATCGTGCACGCGATCTGGCTCGAAGGATCCGGCGCGTAGTAGAAGCCGCGCGCGGCGACCGCGTGCGTGATCGCGAGATTCGTGACGCCGCATTGCGCGACCACGCAGCGGTTCGCGTAATCGATCTCGAGGATGCGGTTGAACTTGCCGAGTCCCACGACGATCGCGTCCTCGGCCGGAATCGCACCGCCGGACAGCGACGTGCCGGCGCCACGCGGCACCACCTTGACGCCTTCGCGGTGCGCGTACGCGAGGATCGCGGCCACCTCGGCCGTGGTCTC
>DASTSM010000429.1:0-12256 GCA_035760685.1 Gammaproteobacteria bacterium
ACGAGGGATTTAGAACCCCGGATCTCGCCTTACCCTTCAAGGTGTTGGCGGATCTCAAAAGCTCCAAAAGCAAATTGGCGCGCCCGGAGAGATTCGAACTCCCGACCCCCGGCTTCGTAGGCCGATGCTCTATCCAGCTGAGCTACGGGCGCGTGGCAGCGAAAAACGGCTCACGCCGCGGATCTCATGCCCGCGGGCGGCGACACCGTGCTTGAGAACGGCCATTTTACATGAGGTCGCCGGCGGCGGCCTCTTTTCCGGCCGGGTAGCGGGTCGCGATCCTACCAGAATCAGTGGCCGGGCGCGCGCCCGCGGCGCGTTCAGTGATCGGGCGCGCGCTGCGGCGGCGGCCAGATCATGAGGCCCTTCGCGTCGATGAGCCCCATGGCCCTGAGCTTCTCGACCGTCTCCCTGCCCGCGCGCTCGGGCGGCGAGCCGCTCAAGTTCGCGGCCGGGACGATGTGCTCGGACTCGAAGATGCCGTTCGCGATGTCCTGCATGTCGCGGAAGCGCAGATTCGAGCGCATGGGCCCGTCGTTGACCTGGATCGCGCGCGGCCACATGAGCGGCTGCTTGCGCACGTTTTTCCAGCCGTAAAGGCTCACGCGGTCGCCGACCTTGAAGTCGGACTGCTTGAAGCCGTACTGCTCCATGATCCGCGTAGGGTGGCTTTCGAGCCGGAGGTGCTGGCCGGCGGGCACCTCGCCGCCCGTCGTCAGGATGTCGATGCCGACGTGCGGATTGCCCCAGTTGATCGCGACGATCTTGCCCTCGACGTAGACGGTCGGGGTCGCGAACGCTCCGTACTCCGCCTCGCTGTTGTGGTGCGCGAGCGCAGTCCCGCCGCCGAGCAGCACGGCAATCCCTGCGCCGAAGGCCGCTAGTCCCTTTCGAAGACTCACGATCTTGAGACCCATCGCGTCTCCCCTATTCGAGTCTCCCCGATTTCTTGCCCGATTCCTTGCCGGATTCCTCGCCCGATTCTTCGCGTGCGTTTCGCTACTGCCACACGAGGCACCGAGCGTTGCATCGCACCTGCGACTTGCCCCCCTCGCCGACCTCGGCCGTGAGCTGCCAGTAGCCCGTGAAGTCGTCGACATCGATTCGGCACGAGTTCGAATCCTCGGGCGAACGGATGCCCGTGATCTCGACTTTCGTGAGATAGCAGATCGAGCTCGCGGCGGGCGCGAGCGAGCGATGATCAGCGCCGGCCGTGCCTCGGGAGCCGTCGACCCATCCATCCTCGCTCGGCTCGGCCGTATAGCTCAGCATGAGCGGTTTCGCTTTGCCCGCGAGCGCCGGGTGATTCGCGAGGCGCTCGGCGAGCGCGTCGATGTCGACGGCCGGCGCCTCGGCGGACGCCGCGCGCGGCGGCGCGAGCTTGAGCACGGCGCCGGTCACGATCGCGGCGACGACGGCCGCGACGAGCGCGCTCAGCAGCGCGGGCTTCAAGACACCGTCCTCAGGTTCGGCTCCGGAGCGCTCGGCGTTGGTCTCATCCGCGCCTCAGCGAGCTCAGCGAGCGAAATGCGCGTCCAGCCTGCCGCTCGTCTCGAGATCCCGATAATAGCTGTCCGGGTCGCACGGCAGCTGCTCGGTGAGGTCGATGTGCTCGCCGCGCGCCGAGTACCGGTGACGCACGAGCGGCTGCGTGTAGTAAGGATCGTAGATCGTCATCGTGCGATCCATGGTGAGGCGGTCCTTGCTGAGCTCGTAGCGCTCCACGATGCGCGTGCCGTCGCCCGACATGGGCAGGCCCGACCCGTCGAGCCAGCCCGGCGACAGGTGCGTCGTCTCGATGACGAGCGCGTCGCCTTCCCAGTGCCCGACCGAGAATCCCATGGGCGTCGGCGGCGTATTCGCGCTCGGCTGCCGGCCGTCCATCCAGACCCGCCGCGGCGTGTTGTGCTCGATGTAGATCATGAGATAGAAGTTGCCCGCGTCGATGATGTCCATGTTGTAGGGCGCGCCGAAGATGCGCGGCAGGCCCGGGGCGACGCACCGCAAGGAATAGTCCTGCCACGGCTGGGTCTCGTCGAAGATCCGCTTGGCCTCCGGGGTGAAGGGCGTCGGCTTCGGATCGAGGTCGTCGACCGTCACGTGCCACTTGTAGTCGTTGCGCCAGGGCCCGGTGATGTCGACTGGATAGTCCTTGCGCGCCGGCCCGTAGCCGTAGTGGCTGGACGGATCTGCGTCGACGACGTTGCGATTGACCGCCGGGCGATCGCGCGGCGGCAGAGTCCGGCCGTCGCTTGTGATGATCTGGTGGATATTGAGCTTGTGCGCGCCGTTCCGGCCCAAGTCGCCCGAGACCTTGACGACGTCGCCGACGCGCACGGAATCGGCGTTCCAGTTTTGCTTGAGGAGGTTCGTGACGTTGCCCGCCTGGAGCTCCCACTGCTCGCTCGAGCCGTCCGGCTTGGTCAGGCTGAGCTGATACCGCACGTGCGGGTTCGCGAACCATACGTGGGTAATCGTGCCTTCGAGCGTGCCCTGCTTGGCCGTGTCGAACTCGGCGGCGACGGAGTGATGCGCCATCGCCGCGGACATGCACAAGAAGGCCGCGGCGGCAGCGCCGGCGGAGAACGTCGCTCGAATCATGGCTTCCTCCCGACCCCTGCCGGATAGTTGTTCTGCTTCCGCTGATTCTACGCCCGCGGGAGCGTCTCTCGTCCACCCCCGCTCCCCGGTGGAAGGACGGGTGCTGGGACGAGCGCTCCGCCCCGACCGCCCGCCCCCGCCTCAGCGCGGACAGACCCCGGGCGTGCCGTCGATCGCCGCCGAGAATTTCGCGGGCCGGCCCGTCGAATCGATGACCCGCACGTTCGTCGACAGCGTGTAGCGCGCCTCCCCCTCGCCGAAGGCCACCTCGGCGAACGCGGCTTTGTAGCCGCTCGCGGGCGCCGAAATCGGCGCGACGTAGGTGCCCTTCGTCTCCGAGAGCGGCTCCGAGGCGAAGACGTCGTCGCGGAAGTCGCTGTCCTCCGAGACGGCGCTCCAGAGCGCGACCCCGCTCGGCGCCGGATCGGAACGCACGCAGAGGCGGACCGTCGCGCCGGAATCGTCGTACTGCCACTCGAGATCGGGCAACGCCGCGCCTCGGCCCGCGCCCGCGCCCTCGCCCGAGCCCGCACCCGCACCCGCACCCGCGCCCGCGCCCGCACCCGCGAACGCGACGACGGTCGGGATCAGGCGCCCGAAGTCGTTGACGTTGTGCCCGTTGTTCGGCACGTAGAGCACGTACTTCGGTCGCGACAGGCCGTTCCAATAGAGATTCAGATCGTCGATCGGGAAAAAGACGTCGTTCGTCGCGTTGACGATGAGCTTGGGCTGCGTGAGGTGCTCGCGATAGCTGTAGGGATCGACGATGCGCCGAAGGGCCGCGCCGCGGTCGGAGCCGAGCACTTCGAGCAGGTTGCGGTTCGTGTACGGCGCGAGCGCCACGGAGGGCGAGCCCCAGAACTCGCTCTGATGCGGCATCTGCGCCTCGAAATTCAGCACGTCGATGACGATCGGCACGAGCGTATCGACGCGCGAGTCGACGGCGCCCGTTAGCCAGGTCGTCCAGCCGCGCTTCGAGCCGCCGAGCACCGCGAACCGCGATAGAGACATCTGCCACTCTTGCGCCGTGAAGGCCTGGACCGCGTCCATGCCCTTGACCGCGGCCTTGACCATCGGCAGCAGCAACGGCCAATCGGCATCGCCCGTCTTCAGGTACTGGTCGAACGTGTACGCGATGAGCTCGTCTTCCTTGAGGCCGAACATGGGCTGAAACGGCACCTGACCGATCACGGCGACGACCGTGCCGAGGCGCTTCGCGAGCTCCGTGAAGATGGCCGACTCGGGGGGCAACTGCTCGGGAGGCGGGGCCGTTTCGAAGCTCTCGCGCCAACGGCCTCCCGCGATGATCAGCATCGCGCGGTCGGAGTCTGCCTGCACCCCGTCCGGACGGATCACGTAGAGCTGATGCTTCCAGAGGATGTCCTGCCACGTCTGCGAGTGAAGCTCGAGCGCGACGATCTGCGCGCCCGGCACGGAATACGACGCGCGCTTCTGCCACGCGTACGTCGAGTCCTTCGCGTGGACGTAGTCCGAGAGTGCCGTCTCGGGCGGGCTGTCCGGCGCTGCCGAGAGCCTGGCGGAGAATAAGCCGAGAGCGAGGACGCTGAGGACCAAAGCCTTCATGGAACCACCTTACGTTTTTGGAGCGCTTTTCTCGAGCGGCAGTCTTCTCTGACTCTGCGGCGCGCCGATCGTTGCAGGCCTTCGGGGGCGACGGTGCTCTCTGAGGTCGACTGTCGAGAAGGCTTACAAGGTCGGCGACGACGTTCGGCGAACGACGGCCAAGAATCTGAGCTCAAAGGAAAAGTTCTTTTGGCCCCGCGCTTGCATGAACTCGGCCAATCTACTGCGGCTTGTCCCGAGCGCCATGGATACGGCAAAGCACAAGGCCCTTCGGCTCGAGTCGGACGAAGAGACGACCGGCATTTTTCGCCGTCCCGATGACCTTCCGCGGCTGGGCGGCGACGCCGAGGAACGGGCCCCGGAGGCACGGCTCTACGCTGACGACGAGCAAGATGCCGAGTCGAAGCTCGAACGCCCGGGCACGGAAAGCGGCGAACGCCGTGCCTCGATGCGCCGCGCGGCGAACCGTGCGTCGGCGCGTCCCGACGAAGACCTCCACGTGACTACATTGCAGACGCGAGGCTTCGGCAAGGTGGCCTACGATGCCAAGGGCGATCCGGTCTTCGAATGGCGTGTCAAGGTTCCGCGCCGGCGCGAGGACGATCCGACGGTCGACCTGCTCAAGTGCCTCGATCTCGACGGGCTTCGGCTCGAGGACGACGCGGACGAGCGCGACCGCGGGATCAACCCCTACGACACGGCGACCGTAAAAATCCGCCGATAGATCGCCGCCGGGTTCCGTCGAGCCGCCTGCACCGCTCGTTCAGAAGAACGACTCGGCCGCGTGCTCCCGCACGTACTCGGCGACGTACTCCTTGTAGAGCGCAGAAACTCGGCGCGTGACCTCGCCGCCGCCCTCGGGGAGCTCGCGCACGGTTCCGTCGGACAGGCGGATGCTCGCGACCGGCATGACCTCGCGCGTCGCGCTCGTCAAGAAGCATTCGGTCGCTCGGCGCAAGTCTTCGCCGGGGATCTCGGCCTCGCGCGGGGCAAAACCTTCCCGGCGGCAGGCTTCGTGAATGGCCGCCTTCGTGAGCCCGCGGAGGTTCTTGGCCTTCTGTGAGGGCGTCACGAGCTCGCCGTCGAGCACGAAGAATACGTTGCTGTTCGAAGCTTCGGTCACGAGACCGGCGCCGTCGAGCATGATGCAATCGTCGGCGCCGAGCGCGCGCGCTTCCATGAGGGCGAGCACGTTGTTCAAGTAGTTGCCGCCCTTGATGTTCGGGTCGAGCGCGCTGCCGGAGTTGCGCCGCGTTTCCGGCACGGCGGCCGTCACGCCGCGCGAATAGCAGACGTCGGGCCACCGCGGGGCGTCCTTGACGATGACGACGCAGGTCGGGATCAGCGCTGAGGACGGCGCGAGATCGATGGGCCCCGCGCCGCGCGTGATCGAATAGCGGACGTAGACGTCGGTACGCGACTTCGGCGCGCCCGTCGCCTCGACCGTCGCCCGGATGCGCTCCCGCATGGCCGCGCTCGACATCCCGATCTCGAGGCGGATCAAAGACGCGGAGTTCTCGAACCGGGCCCAATGCGCGTCGTAGAAGAGCGGCACGCCCGAGTAGGTCCGAAACACCTCGTAAATCGAGTCGCCGTAGAGGAAGCCGCGATCGAGCACGGAGATCTTGGCGTCCTCGGTGCGCGAGACGACGCCGTCGACGCTCGTCATGCTCGCGAAGCTCACGGGCGCCTCGCATCGGCGCTGCCGACGTAGCGGCGCGCGATTCGTCTCCCGAGCCCGGTCAGCACCTCGTAGCTGATCGTGCCGGCCGCGGCCGCCACCTCGTCGAGACCCACCGTCGGGCCCAGCAGCTCGACGTAGTCGCCGACCCCGAGCTGCTCGGGCGGCAGGGCCGACGCGTCGAGGCAGAGCAGATCCATCGAGACCCTTCCGACGACCGGAAGACGCGTGCCCGCGTAGGCCGCGGCACAACGATTGCCGAGGCAGCGCGGATAGCCGTCGGCGTATCCCACGCCGACCACCGCGAGCCGGGACGGCGGCTCGGCCGAGTAGGTCGCGCCGTAGCCGACCGTCGTCGTTTCGGTGACTTCCCGGATCTGCAGGACTCTGCCCTCGAGCCTCACGACGGGCTCCATGGGATTCGGGCCTGCAGAGAGCGGGTTACCGCCGTATAGACCGATGCCCGGCCGCACGAGATCGCCGCAGTGCCGGCCGCCGAGCAGGATGCCCGCCGAATTGCCGATCGAGGTCTTCGCGGCCGGCAACGCCCGACGCAGCCGATCGAACGCCTCGATCTGGCGCCCGTTCAAGGCATGCGCAGGCTCGTCGGCGCACGCGAGATGCGTCATGACGTACTCGATGTCGAGGCCGCGGACGAGATCGCGCCGGGCCGCGAGCGCGCCGACGTCGGCGGCGCTGAGGCCGAGGCGCGACATGCCCGTGTCGACGTGCAGCACGGCCCTGCTCGGGCCCGCGCGGACCCAGCGCTCGATTTGCGCGAGAGAGTTGAGGACGGGAACGAGCCCCGCTTCGCGGAACGCGCGCTCGGCGCCGTCGTCCGGGCCTCCGAAGACGTAGATCCGAGTTCGCGCGTCGGGCAGGAGGCCTCGCAACGCGAGCCCCTCCGCTTCCGTCGCGACGAAGAAGCGCCGGCAGCCCTCTCGGAACAGCCGCAGCGCGACGGGGCCGAGCCCCAAGCCGTAGGCGTCGGCCTTCACGACGGCGGCGCACTCGGCCGGGGCCGCGAGGCCTCGAAGCTTGGCGTAGTTGCGAGCGAGCGCGTCGAGATCGACGACGAGCACCGCGGTCGGCTTCGGGTCCGAGGCGCCGGATTCGGCCGGACGAGCCGCGGCTTCTCCGCGCGTCGCCGTCATCGCCGCGTCCTCTCGTCCCGCAGCGAGACCCGGACGACCTCGGCGTCAGCCTCATCATCGGCGTCGACGTAATAGGCGCCGACGCCGATCGGCACGACGGCGGACTCGCCTCGATCGAGCGTGCCGAGACGACGGCCGTCCTCGGAGTGAAGCACGACTCGGCCCGCGATCGCATGCAGGCAATGCGGCCCCTCTGCGGGCACAAGCAACGGGCGGCCCGCCGCTGGCCGCAGGTGCTCGAGCGCGAACAGCGGCGCGCGCACGGACGCGAACGCGCCGGGACGGCCCGGCACGGGCTCAGGCTCGACGCGAAACTCCTCCGGGGACGTGCGCTCGACGTTCAACGACGCGACGGCGGCGCGCACGTCGACGGGCCGCATGGGAAAGCGCACGTTGTCCCAGGCCCGGAACGTCGGCCCGGGCCGCCGGATCTCGAGCACGAGGCTCTCGCGGCCCGCGGGATCGCCGAGCGCATGAACCTCCGCGGAGGCCGAGGGCGCCGGCGCTACGCGCGGCGGATTCGCGTTGTAAATGACGTCGCCGGCCGCGATCGGGATCTCGTTCATGACGTCGAGCACGCGCCAATAGAGCGACTTGAGCCGCTCGAGCAGGCTCTCGATGACGCCGTCGCCGCCCGCGAAGGGGCGAAACTCCTCGAGCGCCTCCATTGCCGCCGCGGCGCCGGCCTCTCGGTCCGCGAGCCACGGCCGGAGCCGGGCCTGCAGCCGATGTCCGTCGGCGCGAGGCCCGAGCCCGTCGAGCAGTGCCTGCTGGCACGCTCGGCCCTCGGCGAGCTCGGCCGCGAACGCATCCGGATCGAGATCGCGATTGAAGCCGAGCCGGAGCGTAGCGCCGGGATCCGCGTCGATGACGACGTAGACCTCCGTGTTCCCGCTCGGATGTCCCTGGACGGACAAGAGCTCTTTGATGTCCAGGATCTTCGGCAGCAACGGGAAGCTCGAGCCGTAGCGCGCGGCGAAGTCCGCGCCGAAGAGCGACGGCGCATGCCGCTCGAGCAGCGCGGGCAGCGCGATCTCCGATCCGTCGTCGAAGCGCAGACGGCTCGGGTGCTCTCGCGCCTCGTCGTCCTCCTCGCAGGCGGAAACCTCGAAGCACTCGCCGAGCCCGAGCCCCGTCAGGGAATGCTGATCCGGCAACGGATAGAGCCGTTTGAAGGTCCTGAGGCGCATTCCGCCCCAGGGCCGCTCGACGAAGTTG
This sequence comes from Gammaproteobacteria bacterium, assembly GCA_035760685.1. Lineage (GTDB taxonomy): Bacteria > Pseudomonadota > Gammaproteobacteria > Steroidobacterales > Rariloculaceae > ZC4RG20. The sequence continues at coordinate 8,239 of DASTSM010000429.1, forward strand.
TTCTTGAGCGGCTTCAGGAGACCCGCCGACAGCCGCCGCACGAGCGCGGCGTCTCCCGCCGCCACGGCGGCCGCGATGGTTCCATATCCGGTCAATGCTTTCTCATCCCCTGAAAGCCGAACCGAGTATGCCACGATTCTTTATGTCAAAACGTGACTGAGTACCGCCTCGCATCTTGTCAAAAGGGCTAGGCTCTTGGCTCTCCATGCACGCTAAAAGTCCGAAGCTCGATGGCTGATCCGAGGGACATAGCCGAACAAGCCTTCGCGCTCATGCAGGAGGCGCTGAAGGACTCAGAGGCCCGCGCGGCGGAGCTCTCCGAGCGGCTGCAGCGCCGGGACGCTCCTCAGAGCGAGCTCGCCGCGCAGATCGAGACCCTCATGCAGCGTCTCGAGGCCGCGGAGACCGAGCGCGACCGCTTCAAGCGCGACGCGGGTCAGCTCGAGGAAATGATCGCCGCCGAGAAAGCGCGCGTCGAGCAGCTCAAGAAGAAGCTCGACGTCGCCGAGTCCGGGCCGAACAAGCTCACGAAGAAAGAAGTCAACTTCTGGCGCGCCAAGGCCGAAGACTTCGACCGCATGACGAAGGAGCACCGCGATCGCGTAATGCAGCTGCGCAACGAGATCGCGGCACGAGACTCCGACATCGATCAATTGAAGAGCTCGTGGGAGGCGGCGGCACAAGCTCAATCGAGCGCCGTCCGCGAGCTCGACGCGCTGCGCGTTCAGCTCGAGGAGGCTAAGCGCTCGGTCGAGGAGCTCGAGCGGCGCGCGGCGGAAAGCGGAGTCGAGCGCGACCTCGAGGAAGCGCGGGCCGCGAACGAGCGGCTGACCGAGGTCGTCAAGGAGCGCGACGGCCAGCTCGTCGAAAGGTCGGCGGAGCTCGAGAAGACCCGCGTCGAGCTCGAACGGGTTCGTAGCGAGGGCGAGGCCGTCCGCGAGGAGGCCGAGCGCGCCGAAGCCGAGCGCGACCGGCTCTCCGCCGACAATGCGCGCGTCGAGAAGCAGGCCGAGAAGCTCGCGGGCGAGCTCGATGCGGCGCGCGCCGAAACGGAGCGGCATCGCGCCGAGGAACACGCTGCCCGCGCGGAGATCGCGCGGCTGCGGGCCGAGATCGCCGCCGAGCGCGAGCAGATCGCGAGCGACAAGGATCGCGCCCGGCGCGACCTCGAAGAGGCGCGAGCGGCCGGATCGGCGCTCGAAGCCTCGATTCAGGAACGTGACGAACGGCTCGCGCGGCACTCGACCGAGCTCGAGAAAGCGCGCGCCGATCTCGAGAAGGTCCGCGGCGACGCCGCGAAGGCGCAAGCCGATTTCGAGCGCGAACGCGAGACGCTGTCGCGCGAGCGCGCGGCGCTCTCGACCGAGGCCGAGGCGCGCCGACGCGAGATCGAGGAAGCGAGCGCGGCAATCGGTCGACTCGAGGAGGCCGCGAGGGAGCGCGAGCATCGCATCGCGGCGCTCGTGGGCGAGCTCGACGCGGCACGCAAAGAGCGCGCCGAAACGCGAAACGCTCTCGACGCCGCCCGCAAGGAGCTCGCCGAGGCGCACGCGGGACTCGAAGGCGCGCGCAGCGAGCTCGACCGCACCTCCAACCAGCTCGCCGAAGCACAGAGCGAGCTCGCGGAAACGCGCAACGAGATCGAAACGCAGGCTATCCGCGCCCAAAGTCGGATCGCGGAAGCGGAGAGCCAAGCGGCCGAGCTCCGAGGCAAAGTATCGGCGCTCGAGACCGAGCTCGCCGAAGAGCGGGAATGCTCCGCCAACGTCAACGAGGCCGCGAACGAACGCCGCGAGATCATCCGCACGCTCGAAGATCGCCTCGCCGAAGCCGAGGAGCGCTACGAAGAGGCCAAGTGGCGCCTCGGGCAGGCGCAGCACTTCGAACGCCTCGTCCGCCGCCGCAAGGCCCTGATCCGCGCGCTGATCGACCGCATTCGCGAGAAGAGCAAGGCCAACGTCGCCCTCAAGGCCGGCCTCGACGGCCTGCGCACGTACAAGGCGACGGCGGAGGCCAAGCAGCACAAGCTGCTCGGCCGCATCGATTCGCTGAAGGCGAAGCTCAAGGAGTACGAGGAGACCGTCGCGCGCCATCAGGGCGCGATGCAAGCGAAGGAGCAGCTCGCGATTTCCCAAGCGAAACTGGCCGAAACGGAGGCGCGCGCCGCCGGCCTCGAGACCCGAGTCAATGCCCAGATCGAGATCATTCAGAATCTCGAGGACGAGCTCAAAGCGGCCAAGGTCGCGAAGCAGGCCGAGACCTCGCGGGCCGCCGACGTCGATCGCCTCATCGAAGAGATCCAAGCGAAGAACGAGATCATCACGCAGCTCCAGAAGGAGGCGGATGAGCAGCAGCGCAAGCTCGCGAAGCTTCGCGGCACCGAGACCGAGACCCTGCGTCTCAAGGCGCTGACCGACAAGAGTCAGAACCTCGTCGATACGCTGAAGCGGGAGAACGAGCAGCTGCGAGCGATGCTGCGCGCGAATCAGGCGCCTGCCGCTTACAAGCAGCTCGCCGAGAAATAGGCGGCGCCGTGCGCGAGCTCGCGACTTCGGCGCTCGCTTCGTCGTGGCCGGGCGGGCTCGCCGCTCATGCTCTCGGTCCCGCGGACCTCGGCGTCGCCTACGTCTTCCTGCTCCTCAACGCCGCCGTGACCGCGCTCGCGTTCGTCGCGGCCCGCCGATTCCTCGTCATCAGCCCCAATCGCGGCGCGCGCGACTACGGGCTCTACACGTCGGGACTCCTGGCCGCCTTGATCGTCGCCGCGGTTCTCGACAGCGAGCTCGCGTCGCCGAGCCCCGTGCTGCCGCTTGCCGTCGTGCCGCACGTCGCGATTCTGCTCGTGATCCACGCATGCATCTACTATCGGCAAGCGCCGTGGATGGTCGCGCTCGGCTTGGCGGCCGTCGTCGGCGCCGCCGTTACGCTCGGTGTCGCGGGACTCGAGGGCGCGCCGCTCGGCATCGCGCACGGCGTCTCGGTGCTGCTGCTCGCCGCGCTCGTGGCGCTGCTGTGGCGCACGTCGATCGCCACCCGCTGGGCCTATGCGAACGCGAGGTCGATCTACGTCGAATCCAAGGAAGGCGTCGAGCCCGGACCGCGCCGCGAAGCCCTGTGGCTCGGCGTGCCGCAATGGATCTCCCTCGTCACGGCGAGCCTCGCCGTCGGCGTCTTGAACGCGGTGCTCCGCGGCAGCCGCCTCGCCGACGTGCCTGCCGCAACCGTCGTCGTGCAGGGTGCCGAGCTTCTCGCGGTCACCGCGGCCGTCTGCTCGGTGCCGGCGCTGTCCTACTGGTATGCGCGCCGGAGCTCGATGCCCGGCATCGACCGCTTCGTCTGGCTCGTCTTTCTCGTGGTCGGCTTCGCCTTCACGTACGGCAGCTATCTCGCGAGCCTCGGCGCGGCGTGACGCTGCGCCGGAGACGCCTCCTCCAGGGCCTCCCGAAGGCGCGGCTCGAGATCGTGCCTCAAGCGAGCGAGGTCGCGGACGCCGCAGAGATCGGCGAGCTGCGTGACCTCGAGATCCGCGTAGCCGCACGGATGAATTGCCCGGAAAGGGCTTAAGTCCATATCCACGTTGATCGCGATGCCGTGGTAGGAGCCGTTGCGGCGGATGCGCAAGCCGATCGCGGCGAGCTTGCGGCCTTCGACGTAGACGCCGGGCGCCTCGCGGCGCGAATACGCCTCGACCCCGTAGTCCGCGATCGTGCGGATCACGGCATTCTCGAGCGCTTCGACGAGCCCTCGAATCGATAAACCGCGGCGTTTGACGTCGAGCAGGACATAGACGACCAGCTGGCCCGGCCCGTGGTAAGTGACCTGTCCGCCTCGATCGATCTGCACGACGGGAATCGTGCCGGGCGCAAGGACATGGGCGGAGTCCCCGTTGAGGCCGAGCGTGAAGACAGGAGGGTGCTCGAGAAACCAGACCTCGTCCGGCGTCGAAGGCCCCCGCTCTTCGGTGAACCGGCGCATGTCGGCCCACGCCCTCTCGAGCGGCCGGCGCCCGAGGTCTCGA
>DASTSM010000430.1:0-10821 GCA_035760685.1 Gammaproteobacteria bacterium
GCCTGACGCAGGGCCTCGATGTGCTCCCGGATGCGCTCACGGTAGCGCGAGCGCATGAAGATCGGCGATACCTCCATGGTCTCACCCGTCTCGATGTCCTCGAGCAGCGCCGACTCCTTGAGCTCGGGATCGAGCTCGTGCCGGTCGAGGACCTGGAACAGCACGACGTCCTGCCCCTGATAGGCGAGCGGCTGCACGCCCTTCAGCAGCGCGTCGGGATCGCAGTAGAAGTCCGAGATCACGGCGACGAGGCCGCGGCCTTTCTGGAACTCGCGGAAGCGCTCGAACGGCACCTTGAGGTCCGTGCCGCTGCCGGCCTCCGCGTGATCGATCGCGTGTAGGACGCCGTGCAGCTGCCCCGCGCGCGTCGACGGCGGCCGATGGGCCCGCACCTCCTCGTCGAACACGATGAGGCCGACCGCATCGTGCTGCCGCGACGCGAGGTAGACGAGCGTCGCCGCAAGCCACTTCGCGTATTGCAGCTTCGTGACCGGCCCCGAGCCGAAGTTCATCGAGCCGCTCGTATCGAGCAGCACGACGAGATGCGTGTTCGTCTCGCCGATATAGCGCTTGATGTAGGTGCGCTCGGTGCGCGCGTAGACGTTCCAGTCGACGAAGCGCGGATCGTCGCCCTCGGAGTACGCGCGGTATTCGGCGAACTCCTGGCTGAAGCCGAAGAACGGCGAGCGGTGCATGCCCGTGAGGAAGCCCTCGACGACGGTCCGCGCCACGAGATCGAGATTCGACAGGCCCGCGAGCACCTCGGGCCGGAGGAGATGCATCGGGGTGCGGGCCGGCGTCGCGCTCATCAGCCGACGGCCGCCTGCCGCTTCTCGCCGCTCATGGTGTGCTCGAGCAGCTGCTTCAGGCACTTGTCGACGTCCATGCCGTCGGATTCGGCGAAGTAGTTCGTGAGCACGCGGTGGCGCAGCACGGGCAGCACGAGCGCCGCGATGTCATCGCGCGTCACGTGGTAGCGGCCGGCCATGAGCGCGCGCGCCTTCGCGGCGAGCGTCAAGAACTGCGTCGCACGGACGCTCGCGCCGTACTGGATGTAGCGGCGCACGACGTCGGGTGCGAGCGGGTCGGTCGGGCGCGTCGCGCGCACGAAGTCGACGGCGAAGCGGTTCACGGACTCGGCGACCGGCACCTGCCGCACGAGCCACTGATACTTCAAGATCTCGTCCGGCGTCGTGCAGGCCGACACCTCGGGCAGCTCCATGCGCGTCGTATTCCGGTTCACGACCTCGAGCTCGTCGTCGCTCGAGAGGTAATCGAGCACGACGTTGAAGAGGAACCGGTCGAGCTGCGCCTCGGGCAGCGGGTACGTGCCTTCGAGCTCGATCGGGTTCTGCGTGGCGAGCACGAAGAACGGCCGATCGATCTTGTGATGGTGGCCGCGCACCGTGACCGAGAATTCCTGCATGGCCTCGAGCAACGCGGACTGCGTCTTCGGCGGCGTGCGGTTGATCTCGTCCGCGAGCAGCACGTTCGCGAAGATCGGGCCCGGCACGAAGGTCCACGTGCGGTGCCCCGTCGTGATGTCCTCCTCGATGATGTCCGTGCCCGTGACGTCCGTCGGCATGAGGTCGGGCGTGAACTGGATGCGCTTGAACGTGAGGCCGAGCGCGGACGCGAGCGTGCGCACGAGCAGCGTCTTCGCGGTGCCCGGCATGCCCGTGATGAGGCAGTGGCCGCCGACGAGCAAGGTCAGCAGCAGATGGTCGACGACCTCGTCCTGGCCGACGATGACCTTGCGCACCTCGCTTCGTATGCGATCGAAGGAGCTGCGAAAGCTCTCGATCAGGGCGCGGGTCTCTTCGGTTTCTAGCGTATTCGGTTCAGCGCTCACTTGACGATCTCCAACAGCAGTTTCTGGGCGTCGCGATAGTGCGGGGCAATCTCGAGAGCATACAGCAACTCTTCTCTGCCCCGTTCGCGGTCGTCGAGCCCCAAGTACGCCCGGGCCAGGCGGTAGTGCACGGCGGCCTGATCGTGCGGCTTCATGGCGGCATACGCCTGATACTCCGCGAGCGCGTCCTTCGGGCGCTTCGCTTCGAGCAGCCAGTCGCCCAAGCTCGCGTGCAGCTCTTCGTCGAGGGGCGCGACGAGCAGCAGGTCCTCGCCGACGGCGATGGCCTCGTCGCGCTTGCCGTCCGCATGGAGCGTGTCGGCAAGCTTGCGCAGCGCGTCCGGATCGTAGCCGCCGCGCGTGCGGTACTCCTCGAGCGCGCCGAGCATGCCGGCCTTGTCGCCCTGCTCCTCGGCCGCGCGCGCTTCGACGAGGTAGCCGCTGCCCTCCTCGACGAAGTCCGGAAAGAGCTCGATCGAGCGTTTCGCCTTCGCTTCGGCCGCGGCCCAGTCCTTCTTCTCGAAGGCCTGATGCGCGTCGCCGAGGCTCTTCTGCCACCCGTCGAGACTCGCGACGACGCCGCCGAATTGGTCCTTGATGTATGCATCGAACGTCTTGTCGAACTCCTCGGCCGTGACGCCGAGCGCCCGCTTGATCGCGCCCGGCGTATCGAGGCCGTCCGCGAACGCCGTCAGCATGCCGCGGATTCCGTCCTCGCCCCAGCGCCCCGAGATGTACTCGCAGATGAGACCGGCTTGCATGTACGAGACGATGACCTGGCTCTGGTACGTCGGACGGATGAAGCCGCCGTCGAGGTCGGCGACCGGCAGAAGCTTGTTCTCCTTGAGCGCCTGGAACCACGAGATCGGCAGATGCCGGCCCTTGAGCGGCCCCGTGCTCCACTCCTCGTAGACCGATACGCCCTCGCTGAACCAGCGCGGGACGAGATGCGAGGTCTTCTCGAGCGTGAACACGTGCGCGAGCTCGTGCCAGAGCGTCGTGCCCCAGTGGAACTCGCCCTTCGGGCGTCCCGACGGGCTGTCCATCGCGACGAGGTAGCCGAAGGTCACGCCGAGCAGGCCGATGCCCGGCAGGCCGGACGTGCGCACGGCGAAGTCGTCGTGGTTCGGATAGAGCTCGACGACGACGGGCTCCGCGAGGTCGAACTCGAAGCTCTTCGTGTACGTCGCGATCGCGCGCCGCGCGAGATCGAGGACGTAAGGCTCGAGGACCGGCTCCTCGTCCTTGCGGAGCCGCGTGATGATCGTGGGGCCTGCGTCGCCCGGCTTCGGCGCGTTCCGCGCGACGTCGAAGTTGTCGAAGCTGTCGATGAGCCTCAGCGTATTCACGATCTGCGGGCTGTACGGATCGCCGCGATAGGCGAGCGCGAGATGCTGCTGCGCCTCGTCGACGCGATTCTCGCGCAGCAGGTTCACGCCGAGCTCGGCGTGCGCGGAGTAGAGATCCGGCTGGAGCTCGACGGCGCGCTCGAGCAGCGCGATGGCTTCACGGTAGCGGCGCGTGATGATGTAGAAGTGGGCCTGCGTCTCGTAGATCTGCCCGTAATTCTTGTTGTAGTCGAGCGCGCGCTGCACGTACGGGCTCGGCTCGGGCTTGCGCCGCAGCAGGTCCTCGGACGCGAGCAGCGAGTAGAGCTCGAGCGGCGGCAGCATGTCGCGCTCGATGACCTTCTGCGCCTTCGCGAGCGACTCGTGGGCCTTGTCGAGCTCGCCTTCCTCGAGGTCCATGCGGCCGACCAGCAGCAACGCGAGGACGTTCTCGGGATCCTTGTCGAGCACCTCGGCGACCCACTGGCGCGCCTTGTCCTCGAAGCGGTCGGCCGAGACCGACGCGAGCCCGAGCTTCGCCGGCGCGTACTCGGGATCGATCTTGAGCGCCTCGAGGAAGAGCTGCACCGCGTCCTGGGCCTGATGCGTGTCGAGGAAGAGCCAGCCCCAGCGCGTGCGCACGCCGGCGTCCTCGGGGAACTTCTCGACGGCGGTCTTGAAGCGGGCGTTTGCGGTCTTGTAGTCGCCGAGCGCGCGCGCGGCTTCGGCCTGGATGCGCTCGTCCGCGCTCTGGTTCAGCAGCGCGGCGTAGCAGGTGCTCGCCTGCTCGCCCTGCCCGGTGTAGCGCATGCGGTCGCACTTCGCGAGCTCGGCCGGCCGATCGCTGCCGTACTCGATCGAGAAGGCGGAGGCTGCGGCTGCGGCGCCGAGGCCGAGGAGCAGCACCGCGATGCGTAGCGAATGTTTGGCCTTCGTGCGGATGATCCCTTTCACCGTCCTGGTGCCTCGCCGTTTACGGTTCCGGCGTCTCGCCGTTCTGCCCGGCGGGCGGGCCTTGACCCGGGCCGGGCAAGCTCTGCCGATCGACGCCGCCGTTCGGGGCCGTCGGGCTCGGCGGAGACGCGCGCTCGGTCACGCTCGAGCCCGCGTCGCTCGACCCCGCGTCGCTCGAGCCGGCGCGCCCCTCGGCAGTGTCGATCTTCTGCTGCACCTCCGCGAGCTCGACGAGCAGCGGCTGGAGCTGATTCAAATACGTCGCGCTGTCGAGCTGATCGCGGCGCTGCCTGAGCTGCTCGATCTGGCCCTCGAGATCGCCGAGCCGCGAGTAAAGGGCCTCGACGGCGGGCGTTCGCGCCTTGCGCTCCGTCAGGCGCGCGACCGTCAGATGCGCGGCGGCGTCGCCCTTGATCTGCGGGTGCTCGGTCGCGAGCGTGCCCTCGGTCGTGTAGCTGTCCTTGACCTTGCGCGAGGCGAAGTCGAACGCCTCCTGGGCCGTGATGACCTCGTCCTTGTCCGTGTCGGCCTCGGGGCTCGACAGCGCCTCGGCCCACTGCGCGCCGAAGCGCGTCGCGTTGCGCTCGGCGCCGCTCCGCGTCGCCGTGATCACGATGCGGCCGTCCGCGGCCCACTGCTCGAGCGCGGCGCCGCTCGCGCTCGTCGCATCCATGATGAGCTGGGAGCGGGACGGGACGGCGGAAAGCCACTGCCCGATCTCCTCGCCGTCGACGTCGGGACCCGGGATGTTGAACTTGTAGTGCTGCCCGTCGTAGCTGCCGTGGCCGAGCAGGAACACGATGACGCTGTCGGTCTTGCCGACCTTCTGAGCCATGGTCTTGAAGGCCTTCTCGAGCGCTTCGCGCGAGACGGCCTTGCCCGTCAGCACGACGACCCGCGACTCGTCGCCGACGCTGCGGCGCGCGGCGGTCGCGAGCGCGTCGGCCTGCTGCGCGAACTCCGCCGCGTAGCTCTGCTCGCCGCCGAGCCCGGCCACGATGAGGTAGTAAGGCTCGGCGAGCGCCGCCGGCGCCGCGACCGCGGCCGCCAGCAAAATTGGGGTCAGACCCCATTTTCGCGGACCCCATTTTCGCGGCGCGCGGATCATAGGCGCCCCCAGCGGAGCCTCAGCAGCCACTCTCCGCCCTTCATGAGCAGCAACAGCAGAAACGCGATCGGCATGTTCCATAGGTCCAAAATCTGGCGCTCGACGACGCCGGCCTCCGAGAAGCGCACGGCCTCGGGAATCTTGTCGACGTCGGCGAGCGCGAAGTACTTGCCGCCCGTCGCCGCGGCGAGCCGCTGGAGCAGCGCGCGATTCTGCTCGACGTGGAAGTGCTCGGCGACGTCGTCCTGGCGGCGCACGGCGACCTCGGCCGTGCCGAGGTCGTCCTCGCCGTTCTGGGCGTTGACCTCGAAGCGATAGGCGCCCGACGGCTCGGCATCGTAGGTCGCCCGGTAGACCCCGGGCTGGCCCGGCACCTGCGTCATGTCGAGCGTGCTGGGCCCGCTCGGGCCGTCGACGGCGAGGGTCACCTTGGCGTTTCCGGCCGGCTGGAAATGCTTGTCCTTGATCTCCGCGCGCAGCGCGACCCGCGACTCGTCGCCGTAAAACACTCGATCCGACGTCAGCGTGACGGGCGCCGGGGCGCTCGTCGCGATCGTCTGGAGGAGCTGGCGCCAGAACGTCTCGTGGCGCAGGTCCTCGTGCGGCAGCTGCATCTGCCACCGCCACGTCCCGCCCGTCGCGAGGATATAGGCGTTGCCGAGCCCGTAGTGCTGGCTGACGAGCAGCGGCTCGCGCTTGCCCTGGAAGTCCGCCTCGAGCAGCGTGATCGCGCCGGGCTTCAGCGCGTCGAGGTGCTCGAAGTCGGCGATGTCGGGCATCTCGGCCCACGCGCTGCGGTTCGCAGCCTCGTCCGCGTCGAGACGCGTGATCGGCGAGCGAGCCCCCTCCTCGGTCAGCACGGCCTTGGCCGGGACGCGCTCGAAGCTCGGGCCTTTGTCAACGTTCGGGAGCCGTGCGGGCAGCACGTCGGCGACGACGGTGGAGCCCCAGCCGCCGTCCGCGAGGCCTCGCCGCCCGCCGAGCATGAGCAGCGTGCCGCCGCGCCGGCCGACGAAGTCCCGAATCAGCTGCTGCTGCTCGGGCGTCAGGGCCGCAGCCTCGTAGCTGCCGATGATGAGCGCGTCGTACTTGAACAGCGTCTCCTCGTCCGTCGGGAAGCCGTTCTCGAGCTCGTCGGGCTTTTCGATGCCCTGGCGGTAAAACTTGTTCGGGGTCGTCCGCAGCATGCTCGCGACCCGGATCGGCGCCTTCTCGTCGAGCGCGCGCCGGATGAACTTGTACTCCCAGCGCGGCTCGCCCTCTATATATAAGATGTGCCGGCGCTGGTCGGGCACCTCGAGGGGCCGCAGCTGCGTGTTGTTGACGAGGTTGCGCTCGCCGGGCAGCGCGTCGAGCGTGAAGCGCAGGTCCTTGAGGCCCGGCTCGCGGATCTCTAGATCGACGGAGCGCGTCGTGACGCCGGGCTGGTTCGGCAGCGAGATGGTCTTCGAGGCGAGGATCGCGTCGCCGTCGTAGACCTTGAGGTTCACGTTTCCGCCCTGCACGTGCCGGATGCTGACCTGGGCCGTCAACGTCGACCCGGGCAGGCCCTGCTCGGCGATGTCCACGTCCTCGAGCTCGACGTCCTCGGGGATCTGCTCGCGCCCGACGCCGACCGTGTGCACGGGCACGCCGTAGCTCGCGATCTCCGCGATGCGCGAAGCGTCGAGCTCGTTCGAGTTGTCGTCGCCGTCGCTGACGAGCACGATCGCGCCGAGGGCGCCCGAGCGCGCGCCGCGCAGCACCGACAGCAGCGCGTCGCCGATGCGCGTCTTCGCTCCGGGCGCCGGCACCTTGTCGAGCGAAGGGATTTCGACCGTGTCGGCCGCGAATGCATACAGGTTCACGCTGAAGTCTTTCGCGAGCGCAGGCAGCGCGGTTCGGCCGAGCGCCGCGGTCGCGCGCTGGAGCCGCGATTGATCGCCCTGTCCGTAGCCCATGCTCGCCGACGTATCGAGCACGACGGCGACGGAGTTCTGCTGCGGCTTGAGCGTCTGGCTCAGCAACGCGGGCCGCCAGAGCAGCACGAGCGCGAGCACGAGCACGGCCGTCTGAAGCACGCCGAGCGTCACGAGCTTCGGCAGCTCCAACCCCTCGTGCGTACGCCTGAGGCTGACGGCAACTCCGATCGCGGCGAGGACAGCGAGCAAGACGAGCAGCCATACGGGCCATCCGCTAGCGAACAGGAACTCGGCGCGCTCGAAGGTCTCGCGGGAGTATTTGAATAGGAACTCGAACACGGACCGACCTTCGTTGGCGTATTTTCGACCTAGCTCCGAGCTTACCCTTTGCGATGCCGTTCCGCCTAGCCCGGCCGCGACAGCGGCCGATCGCCTCGCTATGATCCGATTCGCGCCCGAACACGGAGGCCGGCTCGACATGACGCTCGCCGAAAAAAAGGCGCTCGTCGGCGATTTTCTTGCGCGCTGCAATCGCTACGCGGATGAGAAGCTCGCAGCTTACCGCGAGGAGTTGCGCACGGCCGCCGGGCCGCGCGCGGGCGAGCTCCGCGAGAAAATCCGCGATTGGTCGGCCTACCGGCGCTTCAACGAGCACGCGCTGACGGAGCTCGAAACCGAGACGCTCGACGATTGGTTCACTTGAGGCGGCCGCGGCGCCCGGCCCTCTCGATGGCGGCATGCCGGCGGTCCCGGTATCGTGCCGCTGAAGATTCTTTTGACAACGGCTCGACGACGAGCGCGCTCGCCAGGCGGCACGCGGCTTGCAGTGCTCCCGGGCGTGGGCGGAACATGCGCTGGCGGAATCGGCGCGGACGATCAGGGACCCGATGAACGAAACGAGTAGACGGAAGCTCGCGCGAGGCATCCACGGCCTCGCGGGCCTCGTCATCCTCGCGGCCGCACTGGCCGCTGCCGGCGACGAAGGGACCCCCGATCCGGAGCTTCCGACGTCGGAATTCCATTTCGTGCGCCTCGAGTACACGGACGCCGGCGGCTTCGGCGGCTTTCCCGGCCGCGGCTTCGGGCACTGGCTCGTCGACTATCCCGATGCCGAGTATCACTTCACTCAAGGCGTGAGGAGGCTCAGCAACATCAACATCGACGACGACGCGCGCATGCTGAGCCTCAAGGACGACGCGCTCTTCAACTACCCGTGGCTCTACGCCGTCGAGGTCGGCCACTGGTACTTGAGCGACGAGGAGGCGAAGCGCCTTCGCGAGTACCTGCTGCGCGGCGGGTTCCTCATGGTCGACGACTTCCACGGCCCCGAGGAGTGGCAAGTCTTCATGGATTCGATGACGCGCGTCTTCCCGGACCGGCCCGTCGTCGACATCCCCGCCGATGATCCGATCCTCCACGTCGTCTTCGACATGGACACGACCGTGCAGATCCCGGGCATCCGGCCGCTGCTCATGGGCGTCACGTACGAGTACGGCGGCAAGGTGCCGCACTGGCGCGGCGTCTACGACGACGACGGCCGGCTCATGGTCATCATCGATCACAACATGGACTTGGGCGACTCGTGGGAGCTCGCCGACGATCCGATCTATCCCGAGCACTACACGACGCTCGGCTACCGGTTCGCGGTAAACTACGCCGTCTATTCGATGACCCATTGATCGCTCGGCCGGCCCGACCGGGCGCTCGATGAGCCTTGGACCGCCCATTCGACGCGAGCTGAGCCGATGCCCCAAGCCAAACACTCCCCCGTGTCGGTCGCCGAGACGCTGCTGCGATCCCTGAAGCGGCGCGGCATCGACTACGTGTTCGCAAACGCGGGCACGGACTTCGCCCCGATCATCGAGGCGCTCGTGAAGCTGCGCGGCGAGCCGGACGCCGCGCCGCGCTTCGTCACCGTGCCGCACGAGAACCTCGCCGTCGCGATGGCGCACGGCTATTACCTGACCTCGGGCCGGCCGGCCGCCGTCATGGTTCACGTGACCGTCGGCACGGGCAACACCGTCTGCGCGCTCATGAACGCGTACCGCGACGACGTGCCGGTCCTGCTCATGGCCGGGCGCACGCCGCACACGCAGAGCGGACACATCGCGTCGCGCAACGCGCCGATCCATTGGGGCCAGGAGCACTTCGACCAGGCCGGTATCGTGCGCGAGTACACGAAGTGGGACTACGAGCTTCGGGCCGGGCAGCCCGTCGACGAGATCGTCGGGCGCGCGCTCGACGCGATGCTGTCCGAGCCGCGCGGGCCCGCGTATCTGACCTTGCCGCGCGAGGTGCTCGCCGATGAGGACCGCGCGCCGAGCATCGAGCTGCCGCGCACGGTCATCGCGGAGCCGCAGCCGAGCCCGAGCCACGTCGCGGCCGCGGCCGAATGGCTCGCGGCGGCCGAGCGGCCCGTGATCTTGACGACGCACCTCGGGCGCGACGCTGCGGCGGCGGCCGCGCTCGCGGAGCTCGCCGAGAGCTTCTCGATTCCCGTCGCGCAGCCGGGCGCGACGTGCGTGAACCTCGCCGCGAGCCACGCGATGAACGTCGGCGGCGGCAACGCGGAGCTGCTCTCGAAGGCGGACGCGATCCTCGTCGTCGAGGCCGAGGTGCCGTGGTTCCCGCGCTCGTTCACGCCGGCGCCCGGCGTCAAGATCGTGCATCTCGGCGTCGACCCGCTCTGGACGCGCTATCCGATCCGCACGTTTCCCGCAGACCTCGCGATCGCGGGGAATCCGCGCACGGCGCTCCGGCTCCTCGCGGGCGCGATGGCCGAGCAGCGCATCGACCGCGCCGGGCTCGCCGCGCGCCGCGACGCGATCGCGCGCCTTCAGGCGGAGCGGCGCGCGAAGCGCGAGGCGGCGCTCGCGAAGGCACGGACGCAAACGCCGATCGCGTACGACTACGTGGGCGAGTGCGTGCGGCAGGCGCTGCCCGCGGGCGCCATCGTCGTGACCGAGCTCGGCGTCTCGCTCGATCAGCTCGGCCTCGAGGAGCCCGGGAGCCTCATCGGGGTCGGCATCGGCGGGGGGTTAGGCTTCGGGCTCGGCGCGTCGCTCGGCGCGAAGATCGCGGCACCCGAGCGCACGGTCGTCTCGACGATCGGCGACGGCAGCTACATGTTCGGCAACCCGACGCCGTTCCATCTCGTCGCGCGCGCGGCGAACCTGCCGGTGCTGACCATCGTCTGCAACAACGGGCGCTGGCAGGCGGTCGATTCGGCGGCGCGCGCGGTCTATCCCGACGGGCTCGCGGCGCAGGCGGAGGTCATGCCCCTCGTCGAGCTGCAGCCGTCGCCCGAGTTCACGAAGGTCGCGGAGGCTTCGGACGCATTCGCGCGCCGGGTCGACGATCCGCGCGAGCTGCCGAACGCGCTGCGCGCGGCGCTCGACGCCGTGCGCGGCGGACGCCAAGCGCTGCTCGACGTGCGCATGGAGCACGGCATCCGCTAGCTAAGGCCGGCGTTCCCGCGCCGCTTGAGCAGCCGGAATGCCGGCTGTAACGCGTGGAATCGCAGCCAGCCAAACAAGGCGACGCTGAAGATGGCAGCGTGAAGGTCCGCGCAGGGGGAAGCGGATCGACAGGCGCGCTTCCGGGACACGCCGGAAGTGCATCCCTGCGGCTCGTCTGCGGGCATCCCTGCCCGCAGACGGTCCCGGAAGCGCGCCTGTC
>DASTSM010000431.1:0-9909 GCA_035760685.1 Gammaproteobacteria bacterium
CCAAAAAAAACGCCCTGCCGTGAGGGAGGGCGTTCGAACAGAAGAAAGCAAGGATTGGCGAGAGAATGGTGGCTCTGGGGCGCCTTCCGTTCCGTGAAGTGGTTCACCAAATCGCGACGAGCGCTGCCGCCCGGCGCGAAACCCGAGTTTGACAGAACGCGCTCGCCGGACCGCGGCCGGCGCTAAGCGCGCTCGCCGAAATCGGCGCCGTCGCTCGGGCTCTAGGCCGGACCCGCGCCTGCCCGGGCCGCAACCGCGGCGGACTCGGGCGAGTATCCCGCGCCCGGCGCGATCGCAGGCGCCGCCGCGGGGAAGGTTTGCAAGCGCAGAAACGCCGCCGCGCTTCGCGCCGCGCCCACGTGCTCCCAGCCCGCTCCGCGGCCGCTCAGCACCTCCTCGATCTCGAGCGGGACCTCGGGCAGCACCGGAGGGCGGCCTTCGCGGTAGAGGCCGTCCAGCGCGCGATGGAGCCGAAGCGGAAACAGCGCGAGCTCCTCGAATTCGCTGCCCGCGAGGTCGTCGTCCGACGCGTCGTCCGCGTAGTCGGCGGCTTCGCTGCCGCTTCGTAAGAACCGGGCCTGGGCGGGCTGCACGATTCGATGGTAGAAGCGCCGCATCCGGTCGAGCTCGACGAATAGGGGCTGAAGGTCGCCGGGATGGGGCTCGAAGATCGTTCCCGCGCGCTCTGCGGTCAGCACGTGCGGCACGCCCGCCTCGATCTGGCGCGCGGAATGGGCGGCCCGCGAAAAGAGCTCGAGGTGCCGCTCGCAAGGGCGGAGCAATTGCCCGGCGCTGTTGCTGTTGCGGCTCTCGTCGTAAAGCCGAGCGAGGCTCGAGAAGAGCGCGGTTCGAAGCGCCGCCCGCACTTGCCGCCAAAAGGTTCGGTGGGCGTCGACCTGCTTGCGGAGGTCGCGGTCCGCTCGAAGCTCGTGGCGAAAGGCCAGCTCCGTGTACGCAAAGGACGCGCAGGCACGCGCCTCCATCGCGAATACTTGCAGGCGGTTCTCGAGCTCGATCTCGCGCAGTGCCATCGCCCCTTCCTTGCGGATATGCAACTACGACCTTCCGTGTTTTCCGCGCGACGCGGAAGTGAGGTAGGTCACCCACGTATGCGCCGCCCGTTGGGCCGGCGCTACTCTATAGACACGAACGAGCGCGCTTCGCGCCGCTAGGTGCGATTACCTAGGCCGGGCCCTTCGTCCTGGGCCAAGTGGGCTTCGACCTACGCGGCGAGCCCGGCTATATTCGGCTGCAACGATATCCAGCGCTCGCGCGCACGAAAGGAAAGACGAATGGCAGTCAAACGCAACACGGCCGTCACGGACGAGACGATCGGCGCCGTAAGGCAAGATCGTCCCCAGACCGGAGAGGAATACATCGAATCGCTGCGCGACGGGCGCGAGGTCTACATTTACGGCGAGCGCGTCAAGGACGTTACGACCCATCCCGCCTTCAGGAACACGGCGCGCATGACGGCGCGGCTCTTCGACGCGCTGCACGATCCCGAGCGCAGCGCGAAGATTTTGCTGCCGACGGACACGGACGGTCGGGGCCGGACCCACGCCTTCTTCAAGGCACCGAAGACGATCGAGGAATCCATCGCGGGCCGCGACGCCATCGCCGAGTGGCAGCGCATCACCTACGGCTGGATGGGCCGCTCACCCGACTACAAGGCGTCGTTCCTCGGCACTCTCGGCGGCAACGCCGATTTCTACGAGCCATTTCAGGACAACGCGCGCCGCTGGTACACGTTCTCGCAGGAGCGCGTGCCTTTCGTGAATCACGCGATCATCCACCCGCCCGTCGATCGCGATCGGCCGCCCGACCAGGTCGCCGACGTTTGCGTGCACGTCGAGAAGGAGACGGACGCCGGAATCATCGTGTCGGGGGCCAAGGTGGTCGCGACGGGCTCCGTGCTCACGAACTACACCTTCATCGCCCACCACGGCTTGATCCCGCTGCAGGACAAGAACTTCGCGCTCGTGTTCATGGTGCCGACGAATGCGGAAGGCGTGAAATTTCTCTGCCGGACCTCCTACGAGATGACCTCGGCCGCGATGTCGAGCCCGTTCGATCAGCCGCTCTCCTCGCGCCTCGACGAGAACGACGCGGTCTTCATCATGGACAACGTTTTCATCCCGTGGGAAAACCTCTTCGTCTACGGCGACGTCGAGAAGGCCAACAATTTTTTCCCCCGCACGGGATTCCTGCCGCGCTTCGTCGTGCACGGCTGCACGCGCCTCGCCGTCAAGCTCGATTTCATCGCGGGGCTCCTGCTCAAGGCCGTCGAAGCCGCGGGCACGAAGGATTTTCGCGGCGTGCAGGCGAACGTCGGCGAGGTCCTCGCGTGGCGCAACATGTTCTGGGCGCTCACCGACGCGATGGTGCGCAATCCTCAGCCGTGGAAGGGCGACTATCTGCTGCCGAACATGGACCCGGGCAACGCCTACCAGATCCTCGCCACGATCGCCTACACGAAGATCAAGTACATCATCGAGCAGACCGTCGCCTCGGGCCTCATCTATCTGAACTCGCACGCGCGCGACTTCGCGAATCCCGAGATCCGGCCGTACATCGACCGCTACATGCGCGGCTCGAACGGCTACACGGCGGAGCAGCGCATCAAGCTCATGAAGCTGCTCTGGGACTGCCTCGGCACGGAATTCGGCGCGCGGCACGAGCTCTACGAGATCAACTACGGCGGCAGCACGGAGGAGATCCGCCGCTACTGCCTCTTCAGCGCGCTCGGCAACGGCAACGCGGAAAGGTTCAAGGGCTTCGCGGAGCAGTGCATGGAGGAGTACGACCTGAATGGCTGGACCGTTCCGGATCTCATCAATCCGGACGACGTCTCGGTGCACCGACGCTAGAGGGTCGGGCGCGGCGCACGCGGCCCCGGCGGCGCGCGGCCCCGTGGCGCGCGTCTCAGCAATACTTCTCGAGGAGGCGATACAGCTTGTCGAGCGCCACGGGCTTTTTCAGATGCGCCGTGACGTTGAGCTTTGCCGCGCTGTCCTCGAGGTCTGCCTCGCCCGAGAGGAGGATGACGGGCAGCGACGCGAGCGCCTCGTCCTCGAGCAGCTCTCTGCGGAGCTGCCAGCCGCTCATTCCCGGCATGTGCAGGTCGAGCAGGACGAGACACGGGGCGCCGCCGTCCCTGAGCTTCGTCAACGCTTCGCGGCCGTCCTGCGCCGAGTCCACGGTGTAGCCCTTCGCCTCGAGCAGGAGAGTCAGGCTCTCGCGCGTGTCTTCGTGGTCCTCTACGACGAGGACGCGGTGGCAGCCGAGTGTCGTCATGCCGATTCCTAGAGAGCCGACGCATGAGGCACGGCCCATTCGGCGAAGCTAGAGGGGGCAGCGCGCGCGCACAACGAACTGGGTCACAGGCAGGCGTTCGGTCTCGAGCATTGTGAACTGATCGGCTCCCCATCGAGCGGCCCGCGGGCCGCGAGGGGTCATGGGGTAGCATCCGAGGCGCGAAAGTCCTTGCGAACGCGATAAGCTCCAGGCTCTCCGCATTTATGATTCATGAAATGTGCCGGCGGAGATCTTCGAGCGCTGGCGCGCGCGTCGCGTCGGCTCGAAAGCCGAGCGGCGATCTGGAGAAAGACAGCGAAGATGCGCGGACGCGATCGCTTCTACTATGTGGCGGGCTTGGGCTTCCTCGCATTGGCGAAGGCCAAGCACCTCGTGCACGGCTATTCGACGCCGAAGACCATCGGCGCCTCGGAAGTCGATCGATGCGTCGAGTACGACCTCAGGGTCGTCGCCGGGTGGCTCGATCATCTTCGGAGGTATTCGAGCGAGGGCATCGACGGCAAGGACGTGCTCGAGCTCGGGCCGGGCTCCGATATCGGAACGGGAATAGTTCTGCTTGCCCGGGGCTGCTCTACATACAATGCCTGCGACGTGCACGACCTCGCGGCATCCGCGTCCGACGTGTTCTACGAGCGATTGTTCGAGCGGCTCGAGGACGGCGACGGCGTCGCGGACTTGAGAGACCTCGAGAGGGAGGTCGCGGCGGCGCGCAGGGGTATGCCGTCGCGGCTGCACTACGTCGTTCGCAAAGACTTCGATCTCGTGGAGACTTTCGGGAAGTCATCGATCGACCTCGTCGTGAGCCAGGCGGCCTTCGAGCACTTCGACGACGTCGAGAAAACGGTCGAGCAGCTCGACCAAGTCTGCCGGCCGCGCGCAAGGATCGTGGCGGAAATCGACCTCATGACCCACAGCCGTTGGATACGAGACAAGGACCCGAACAATATCTACCGGTACTCGCCCCGTGTTTACGATTTCTTTCATTTCCGCGGCAGCCCGAACAGGGTTCGTCCGTTTCAGTACCAGCATGCGTTCGAGCGCAGGGGATGGACGAACGTGACGATCACGCCGCTGACGACCACGCAAGGCCGAGCGCGCCTCGAATCCGGCCTGAGCCCGTTGTTCGCGAACGAGAAGAGCCGGATGGACGTGTTGACGTTTGTGCTCTGTGCGACGAAGGGGGCGTGAAGGACGGTCAAGCCGCGTCGCCCCGGCGACCCGAAGGGGAGCGGGAGCGTATGCGTCTGGCCGGCTCCGGAGGCTCGACGCACGCGGTCTGCGTGCTGATCCCCGCGAGGATCTCCGCCGTCTTCGCGTCGGCCGGGACGAACATGAGCAGGCGCAGGAAGGAGCTCCCTTCCGGAATGTACGACGAGTATTCGAACGTCAAATCGCCCCATGCGTCGTTCTGAATCACGCCGCTGCCGCGCATGGCGCTGCTGATTTGCGCGTCGCGCCAATAGGCGTCGAAGTCCGGAGTCACTCTTCGGAGCTCCGCGATGAGCTCCTCGAAGGCCGCGTCGCCGGCGTATTGACTGAAGTCGACGCGAAACTTCGCGAGAAGCTTCTTCGCGAGAACGGCGAAGCTCTCTTCGTTGCGCTGATACTTCGGATCGGAGAGCAGGATGCGCAGCAGGTTCCGCTGCGAGGGCGGAATCTGTCCGTAGTCGCGGAAGACCTTCGTGACGAGGCAGTTCCAGGCGAGGATGTCCCAGCGCAGCGTCATGACGAGCGCCGGAACGGGCAGATATTGAATCGTGCGCCACAGCGTTTCCGACAGCTGCTTGTCGGGCTCGGACAGGCGGGGCGCCGGGCGGCCGTGCACGAGCGAGAACAGGTAGTCGCGCTCGTCTTGGGAGAGCCGGAGCGAGGACGATATTCTCTCGAGCACCTCGGCCGAGACGTTGATGTCGCGGCCTTGCTCGAGCCACGTGTACCAGGTGACGCTGACGCCGGCGAGCGCGGCGACGTCCTCGCGCCGCAGGCCCGGCGTCCTGCGCCGGCTCGGACCTCGCAGGCCCACGTCGGCCGGCGTCAGGCGGGCCCTGCAGCTTTTTAAGAATTCCTTGACTTGATCTCTGCGCGTGGCCATGGGTTTCCGCGACTTTCGCTCCCGGTAGAGAAAGTAGAAAAATGGCGGCGGCCTGTACAGGAATTCTTTCTGCGGGTACAAAAACCACCCGAGTCGAACCGCGCCGTACGCGGCTTTAAGACGCGGAAGCTCCGGGAAGGATGGCGCTGCTGGTGCTCCCGCTAATACTATTGACGCTGGCCTGGATAAAGGACGCGCCGCGTCCGATAGTCTTTATCCGGCGCAAACGATCAACGAGGCCGCGAGGCTCCGCGCCGCGCGCAACCGTTGTCGTCGGATTTTCGGGGAGGAGTGTTTCGATGCAAATGGGATCGAGTCGGGTACCTGCGAACCGAGCGAGAAGCTGCGCAGGCGTCGCTGCGGCCGTCGTCCTCGCGGCGCTCGCGTGGTCGTGGCCGGCGGGCGCGCAGGAGGGTTTTCCGCTCAAGGGCACTTGGCTCGGCACCTGGCAAGGCAATCAGGTCCAAGGCGAAAGCGTCTTCCTCACGCTCGACTGGGACGGCAAGACGATCTCGGGCGTCATCAACCCGGGCACGGACGACATTGCCGTCAAGCAGGCCGCGCTCGATCCCGACGGCTGGAAGGTGCACATCGAGGCCGACGCAAAGGATAAGTCGGGTCAGCCGCTTCACTACGTCATCGACGGACACATCGAGCATCTCGAGCTGCCGAACCGCTCGATCATCGGCACGTGGAAGAGCGAGCGCGGCAACGGCGCCTTCGACGTGAGCCGGCAATAGCGGGCTCCGGCCGGAGGAGCGGTTTATCATGGCATTCATGAAGCGAACGCTGCCCATCGTCGGCGCCGCGGCTGCGTTGTTCGCCGCGGCGGCATCGGCCCATCACGCCATCGGCGCGAAGTTCGACGACACGAAACCGGGCACTTTGAACGGCATCGTCACGCTCGTCGACTGGCGCAATCCGCACGTCCACGTCTTCCTCAACGCGAAAGGGCCTGACGGCGCCGTGCAGAACTGGGCCGTCGAGCTTGCGAGCGCCGTCGAGCTCGAAAGGAGCGGCTGGAGGCCCGACAGCGTGAAGCCCGGCGATGCCCTCGCCGTCGACGGCATTTTCGCGCGCGACGGCACGCGGCAGCTCTGGGGCGAGTCGGTCAAAATAGCCGCATCGGGCCGCAAGATCCTCTACACGGCGGATTTGAAGCCGGTGGCGCCCGACGCGAGGCGGCCCGCGCCGCGTTGGCCGGACGGCGTGCCGATTCTCGGCGCCAACGACTCGACGGACGGGTATTGGGGCTTCCCGACGGCGACGTCGCTCGTGCAGCAGGGCGCAAGCGTCGCGGTCGATGCGAACGGCGTGCTCGCAAACATCGCCGACGCGAAGAAGGTGGCGCCGTTTCAGCCCTGGGCCCTCGCTCTCTACGAGAACCGGCAGCGCCGGCACCTGCAGGACGATCCGCTGTTCACCGATTGCCGTCCGCCCGGGGGGCCGCGGCAGTTTCAGTCGGCGCTCGGAGTCCAGTTCGTCGAGGACCGCGAGCGTCAGCGCATCTTTGTGCTCATGGGCAGCGGCGACCGCAATTACCGCATCATTTACCTCGACGGGCGGCAGCAAGTCGGGCAGGTCGGCGGCGACGACGACAATCCTTTGTTCTACGGCCGCTCGGTCGGCAAGTGGGAAGGCGACACGCTCGTAGTCGATACCATCGGCTTCAACGAGGCGTTCTGGTTCTCGAACGGCGGCTTGCCGCATACGAGCCTGCTGCATCTGACGGAGCGATTCTCGAGACCCGACTTCGACACGCTGCACTACGAGGTCACGATCGATGATCCGGGCGCGTACACGAAGCCGTGGACGAGCAGCTGGGACTTGCGCTGGGTCGGCGGGGAAGAGCTACCGACCTTCTTTTGTCAGGACAATAGGCCATAATTCGGCGCAGAGGCACGCCCGCGCGAGCCCTAGAGCGGATACGATGCAGCGGGCGAGCCGCGCCTCGAGTGAATCGATACTGAAACCGAGGAAAGAGACATGAGGATACGGAGTCTGGCGAGTTGTGTGGCCGGTGCGGCCGCCTGCCTGCTCGTCGCGGCGCAGGCGTTGGCGCACCATTCGTTTTCGGCCGAGTTCGACGCGAACCAGCCTATCAAGCTGACGGGCATCGTGACGAAAGTGCAGTGGAGCAATCCGCACGTTTGGTTCTACATGAACGTCAAAGATCCGCAGACCGGAGAGGTCGCGAACTGGGGCGCCGAGATGGGCGCGCCGCACCTGCTGCAGAGGCGCGGATGGCGGCGCGAGTCGCTGCAGATCGGGACGGAGGTCACCGTGGACGGCTTCCGGGCTCGAAACGGCAGCACCAAGGTCAGCGCTCGGGAAGTCACGCTGACGGCAACGGGCGCGCGGCCGGGGCAGACGCTCGACGCGGGCTCGAGCAAAGACCAAGAGAACAATCCGACGGCCGTCAACTGATCGAGCTTTGCCGATGAGAATCAGGACGCTCGGCGCGCTGCTGCTCGCGCTTTCCCTTGCCCTCTCGACCTCCGCCGAGGCGCAGAAGCGGCCTCGCAACCCGAAGGCGCCTCCGCCCGGGCCCGCGCCGCGCTCGGCCGAGGGGCGCGCGCTGCTCCAAGGCGCGACACAAGCGGACAAGGGGGTCTGGACGCCGCTCTTCGGCATCACGGACCCGATCAAGCCCGTCGACGAGCTGCCGTTTCAGCCTTGGGCCAAGGCGCTCTTCATCGCGCGCCAGTCCGCGCAGCTCGAGCCCCACACGCGCTGCAAGCCTTCGGGCGCGGCGCGCGAGTTCCTGACCCCCTACGGCGTCGAGTTCGTCGAAGCGCCTGCGATCAAGCGCCTCTACATCTTCGACATCGGCGGGCCGCACACCTTCCGCACGGTCTACATGGACGGCCGCTCGCATCCGCGCGATCTCGTGCCGACCTACTACGGCCACTCGATCGGATGGTGGGAAGGGGACACGCTCGTCATCGACACCGTCGGCTACAACGAAGGCTTCTGGATGGATCGGCGCGGCCTGCCGACCACGGATCGTCTCCACACGGTCGAGCGGATCACGCGCACGGATTCGGAGACGATGAAGTACCAGATCACGGTCGACGATCCGGGCGCGTACACGGAGCCGTGGACGACCGACTTCAATCTCGGCTGGGAAGACGGCACGGAGCTCTACGAGTACATCTGCCAAGAGGCGAACTACGCGACCGAGCTCATGGTCGGCGAGAAGGCGACGTCCGTAGACCGCACGAGCCCGATCGTTCCGTAGAGGCGCTTGCGCTTCTGCGACGGCCCGAATGGCCAGGAAGCTTCGCAGCAACTTAGAGCCCGGCACCGCGCTCTGGGCGGGTCGCCGCGCGCAATGGCGCGCGCTCGGCATCTCCGACGAGGATATGGAGAAGCCGAAGATCGCGATCGTGAATTCTTCGTCCGAGCTCTCGAGCTGCTTCAGTCACCTCGACCCGATCGCCGCCGAGCTCAAGAAGGCCGTCAGCGCGGCCGGCGGTTTGCCTTTCGAGGTGCGGACCGCGGCGCCCAGCGATTTCATCACGAGCGCGGCGCGCCGCGGGGCGTACATTCTTCCGAGCCGCGACCTCATCGCCGCCGATATCGAGGTTCAGGTCGAGGGCGCGCTGCTCGACGGCATGATCTGCCTCGCCTCGTGCGACAAGACCACTCCGGGCCAGCTCATGGCGGCCGGGCGCCTGAACATTCCGACGATCGTGGTCGTCTGCGGCTATCAGCGCAGCGGCGAGTACAAGGGCGAGCGCGTCGACATCGAAGAGGTGTTCTTGCGATCGGGCCACGTGGCTTCCGGCCGCATGACGCTCGAGGATCTCTCGGGCATGGCGGACGCGGCCGTGCAGAGCCCCGGCGTCTGCGCAGGGATGGGCACGGCGAATTCGATGCACGTCGTCTGCGAGGCGCTCGGCATGGCGCTGCCCGGCAGCGCGCCCGTCGCGGCGAATAGCCCGAAGATGTGGGCGCAGGCCGGCGCGGCGGGCCGGCGCATCGTCGAGATGGTGTGGCAGGACTTGAAGCCGCGCGATGTCATCACGCCGGGGGCCGTCAAGAACGCCTCGCTCGTCGTGCTCGCGCTGAGCGGCTCGATCAATTGCGTGAAGCACCTGCAGGCGATCGCGACCGAGGCCGAGGCGGACGCCGACGTGTACGAAATCTTCGCCGACTACGCGGACAAGGTGCCGCTGCTCGCCGCGATTCGCCCGAACGGCGACGGGCGCATCGAGGACCTCGAGGAGGCCGGCGGCGTGCGTGCCGTGCTGAAGCGCCTCGAGCGGTTCCTCGATCTCGGCGCGCGCACGGTCGCGGGCCGCACGATGGGCGAGATCTTGAAGGACGTGACGGTTGCGGACGAGCGAGTGATCCGCACCGTCGACGCGCCGCTCTCGCGGCGCCCGTCGATCAACATCCTGCGCGGGAGCCTCTTGCCGGGCGGCGGCATCGTGCGGCTCGGCGGCACGGGCGAGCGGACGCTGCGCTTTCGCGGCCCCGCGAACATTTTCCAT
>DASTSM010000432.1:0-6407 GCA_035760685.1 Gammaproteobacteria bacterium
GCACATTCGTTGCCCTGCCTTGAAGGAGCGCCGCACGACAATCAACAAGACGCGCGGCGGATCGATGTTCGTCCACGAACACATACATCACGGAGTCATCGTCATGACGCGAACCTTCGGCATTTGCGCTCGTTTGTCTCGGCTTTCCCTCGCGTGCGCGGCCGCGCTCTGCGTCGCCGCGGCGACGGGCGTCGCTCGCGCGGACGACAAGCCGAGCGGTCCGCGTGTGCTGTTCCAGGCGCCGCTCGCGGACGCGCCGGGCAAGAATCTCGTGGTCGTCGAGCTCAACCCGCCGCCGCATCCCGAGGCGCCGTCGACGCCCGAGCATCATCGGCGCGGGCATCGGCATCCGGGCTCCGTGTACGTCTACGTGACGCAAGGAGCGGTCCGACTCGGCCTCGAGGGGCAGCCCGTGCAGGTCGTGCACGCGGGCGAGAGCTTCTTCGAGCCGGTCGGCGCGCATCACATCATCGGCGAGAGCGCGAGCGCGACCGAGCCGGCTCGTGCGATCGCCGTCATGATCGTTCCCGACGGGGCGCCGTTGACCACGCTCGACGAGGAGAAGTGAGATGAGACCGCACGCGTCCCGGGTTCTCTATCTCGCGGCCGGTCTGACGGCGCTGCTCGCTGCCGGCGCGCAAGCGCAAACGGTTCGCCAGTACGTGTTCGAGCCGCGCGCCGACGGCCAGGCCTATCAGCTGGCGATGAAAGAGGTGCCGCGGCCGACGGCGGGGCCTCATGAAGTGCTCGTGCGCATGCACGCCGCTGGGCTGAACGGCGCCGACGACCTCCGGATGCTCGACGCGAAACCTGGGACGGGGCGCGATTTCACGGGCGGCATCCCGCTCACGGACGGCGCGGGCGAAGTTATCGCGCTCGGGAAGGACGTCACTCGATTCAAGATCGGCGACCGCGTGGTCGGCATCTACTTCCCCACCTGGATACGCGGCAAGCCCACCCGCGAGGCTCTACGGTCCCCTCGACGCGGTCCTTACGGCATGCTGTCGGAGGTCGTCGCTGCGAACGAGGAGGGTCTGGTGCGAGTACCGGACTACCTCTCGTACGAGGAAGCCGCGACGCTCCCGACCTCCGGCGTCACGGCGTGGAGCGCCTTGTTCAAGTACGGTCGCGTGCAGCCCGGGCAATACGTGCTGCTCGAAGGGACCGGCGGCGTTTCGACCTTCGGGCTGCTGTTCGCGAAAGCCGCGGGAGCGATGCCGATCGTCACCAGCTCGAGCGACTCGAAGCTCGAGCGCGCCCGCGCGCTCGGCGCCGTCGGCACCGCGAACTATCGGACGAATCCCGACTGGCAAGAGAACGTCCGCGCGCTGACCGGAGGCGCGGGCGTCGATCACGTGCTCGACGTCGGCGGCAAAGACACTCTTCCTCGGGCGATGCAAGCGCTCGCGTTCGGCGGCCACATCGCCCTCATCGGCGACCTCTCCGGAGATCTGCCGGAAATTCCCAACCGGCTCGGTCCCGGGGCGTCCTTGACCTTCGTATTGGTCGGCTCAAGGGAGGACTTCGAGGCCATGAGCGCGTTCTGCGTAGAGCACCAGATACATCCGCTCATCGCGCGCGTATTCGAGTTCGAGCACGCGCCCGAGGCATTCGAGTTCGCGCACGGAGACCCGATGGGGAAGGTCGTGATCCGCTTTTGAGCCGTCGTCGATCGGCTCTACGGCTCGTCGGGCCGGCGCGCAGGAAACGCCAACGCCGTCCTCTCCGGCGCCGGATCGAACACGCCTGCGGCCCGCCCGCCCTCGTACTATGATTCGAAAACGCAAGCCGGTTTGAGACCCGGCTCGATCGGCTCGATCGGGTCGGGCGGCAAGACAGCCGGCAAGAATCGAAGGGGAGAGCCATGACCGATTCCATCACGCGGCGCGAGGTCATCGCGGCGGCGGCCGCCGTCGGCGCGGCGCTCGGCGGGAGCGGCGCTCGAGGGCAGTCGAGCGACGTCACCGATCTCACGATCGCGGAAGCCGGAGAGCGAATCGCGCGCCGCGACCTCTCGCCCGTCGAGCTCACCCGTGCATACCTCGAGCGCATCGAGCGGCTGAATCCCCGCGTGAACGCGTACATCACGGTGACGGCCGAGCAGGCGCTCGCGCAGGCGCGCGCGCTCGAGGCCGAGCTCGCGAGCGGCCGCTCGCGCGGCCCGCTGCACGGGATCCCGATCGCGCTCAAGGACAACATCGACACGGCCGGCATCCGCACGACGGCCGCGAGCGCCGTGTACGCCGATCGCGTGCCGGCCGAGGACGCGCCCGTCGTTACGAAGCTGCGCGACGCGGGCGCCGTGCTCCTCGGCAAGCTCAACATGCACGAGTTCGCGTACGGCGGCACGTGCGTCGTCACCCACTACGGCCCCGTGCACAATCCCTGGAACCTCGACTACACGCCCGGCGGTTCGTCGGGCGGATCGGCGGCCGCCGTCGCCGCGCGGCTCTGCGCGGGCGCGCTCGGCACGGACACGGCCGCGTCGATCCGCTATCCGGCCGCGTGCTGCGGCGTCACGGGGCTCAAGGCGACTCACGGCCTCGCGAGCATCCGCGGCATCGTGCCGCTCTCCGAGATGCACGATCACGTGGGGCCGATCGCCCGCAGCGTCGCGGACTGCGCGCTCATAATGCGCGCGATCGCGGGCTACGATCCGCAGGATCCCGTCTGCATTCGCGCGGAGGCGCCGCCTGAGGCGGCCGACGTGTCCGCGGCCGCGGCTCTGCGCATCGGCGTCGCGCGAAAGCCGTTCTTCGAGGGCCTCGATGCCGAGGTCGCGTCCGCCGTCGCCGATGCAATCGAGGTGCTCGCCGGAATCGCGAAGGGCACGGGCACGAGCACGGGCGGGCGCGCGGGGACGGTCGAGATCGAGCTCCCGTCCATCGACTCGTTCCCGGTGCTCGGCGCCGAGATCTACGCGTACCACGCGCCGCTCGTCGCGGATCCCGCGAAGCGCGCGCTCTACGATCCGATCACGCTCGAGCGCATCATGAGCGGCGCGAACGTCACGGCCGTCGACTACATCGCGGCGCGGCGCCGCATGGTCATCGCGCGCAACACGATCGGCGCCGTGTTCGAGCGGGCCGACGTCATCGTGACGCCGACGTTCATGCGGCCGCCGCCGACGATCGCGGCGTCGCTCGCGAGCCCGCCCGACGAGTCGGTCATGATAAGGAACACGCTGCCGTTCGACGTGCTGGGCCTCCCGACGATCAGCGTGCCCTGCGGCTTCACGCGCGCCGGCTTACCCGTTGGCCTTCAGATCAGCGGCCCGTTGCTCGGCGAGGCGCGCGTCTACGCGCTCGCGGCGGCGTACGAGCAGGCGGCGGATTGGCGGGGGCGCAGGCCGACGCTCGCGTGAGCTGCCGAGTACACGCCGCGCGCGCACGCAGGGCGTCGCCTCCATTCGACCTCAGGTCACCTTCTTGTAAACGGTGAGACCGAGGATGAACAGCAGCACTGCGATGATGATCGCGATCCAGAAAAGGATCTTCGCGATCGCGAAGGCGGCGCCGGCCAGGCTGCTGAAGCCGAGAATGGCCAAGATGACGGCCGCCACCGCGAAAATAAGCGCCCACTTAAGCATCGATCGCACCTCGTGCCTACGGATGCAGCACATATGCAACAACGATGCCGGCTTCGGCTCCTTGACGGTCCTCGTCCTTTCTCGGGCACACGACCTCACCGGTTCCGACGGCTGCACGCGGGCCGCGGCGCTTCCGGCGTGCACGTGCGGTCGCGCTGCGCCAAGCTACGGGCCCGCGCCGGGCGTCACGCATCCCGCGGATGGAAGCGTCAGCGCCACGAGTGACGACCGGACGAGTGCGTTATCCTTCTCGGTAGGACACGGCCGGTTCCAAGCGCTGCTCCATCTTCGGGGACGACGATGAATAAAAGGCTCTACTCCGCCGTCATGGCGATCGCAATCTCGGTGACCGCGATCCCCGCGCTCGCGCACCATTCGTTCGCGATGTTCGATCAGTCGAAGACGATCGCGCTCGACGGCTCCGTCAAGGATTTCCGTTGGACCAATCCCCACGTCTTCATCCAGCTGCTCGTCAAGAACGAGAGCGGCGAGGACGAGGAGTGGAGCATCGAGATGACGAGCCCGGAGCACCTCGCGCGCGCCGGCTGGCGGCCTTCCACGTTGAAGCCCGGCGATAAGCTGACGCTGAACATTCATCCGATGCGCGAGGGCGTCAAGGGCGGCCAATATCTTTCGGGGACCGGTCCCGACGGCCCCTTGATCGGCTCGCGGCCGGCGCTCGAGGGGCGAGCGCCATGAGGCCGCGCGCATCGGCACAAGCGGCGGCGCTCTTGCTCGGCTGCGGGGCGGCGGCCGGCGCCTGGGCGCAGCGTTCCGACACGAGTGCATCTGCGCCGGCACATCTTCCCGACTGGAGCGGCCAGTGGGAAAACGTCGGCGCGACGCCGAGCCCGGACGGCGGGTTCTACGAGTCGCTCGAAGAGGTCCTGACGAACCTCGAGTGGTCGCCTCCCCTGAAGCCCGAGACGCAAGCGGCGGTCGACAAGGTCGTCGCGGTGCAGCGCAAGGCCATCGAGGCCATGCGCAAGGGAATCGATCCGGGCGGCGCCGTTCGCGCCTGCACGTTCGGCTATCCGACGATCATGTTGGAGTCGCCGTTGATGTTCGAAATTCTCACGACGCCGAAAGAGACGGCATTGATCTTCTCGAGCCGCGAGATCCGCCACGTCTATACGGACGGGCGCGAACATCCCGGCAAGGACGACATTTGGGCGACGCCGTGGGGCGATTCGATCGGCCACTGGGAGGGCGACACGCTCGTCATCGACACGATCGCCGTGAAACCGGCCTTTCCGGGCAAGGAGAACACTGCGGTCATGGCGTTCGGCGGCATCGAGGAAGCGCAAACGGTCGCCATCTTGAGCCCCGAGGCGCACTTCGTCGAGCGGATCCGGATGACCGACGAGGATCATCTCGAGAATCAAATCACGATCGTCGATCCGGCGAATCTGACCGAGCCCTGGCACATGCGGCGCGTTTACCAGCGCGTGAAGAACATCAATCGCATGGTCTACGAGGACTGCGAGGGCGAGGAGCGCAATCCGATCGTGGACGGCAAGTTCACGCTGACGCCGCCTTCTTCGTTGTGATTTCCGCGGCGCCGAGGAAGGATCGGTGACGCCGTTGTAGGCTCGTGTCATTCCGTTTGCCGCGTGGCCGATGGGGGGAACACCGTGCAAAGGGGCCAGCCGCTCGTCGCTTTAGTGCTTTGCGTCGTTTCGGCCGCTCGTGCGCAGCCGCCTCTCGAATCGTTCGGCGCGCTGCCTGCCATGGACGCGCCGGCCCTCTCTCCCGACGGCAAGCGGCTCGCGTTCATCAGCGAAAATGCGGAAGGCGCATTCGTGCTCGTTGCGGCCGTCGAGACCGGCTCCGTGACTGCGAGGATACCTATCCGAGCAACGTCGCTTCCGGGACTGACATGGGCTAACGCCGATACGTTGCTGCTATTCGCTCCACAGACGATCGTGATCCCGTTCGGGGGGCCCCTCCTGTCCATTCAGCCGTTCAGCATCGACCTCTCGTCGCCCGAGAAAATTGCGACTCGGCAACTGCTGCTCGACCACCCGCGGTACAAGCTGAACAAGAGCATAATTCCGGTACTGTTCGGCAGCCCGGCGTTGAGCGTGCGTCTCATCGGGTACGAACGACGCACGGGACGCGTGCTGCTTTCGCGGTGGGACACGGGCGGCGAGCGGAGTCTCTACGCCGTGGATGCCAAGACCGACGAAAGCACTCTCATCGACAGAGGCACGCGTTTCACTCGCGATTGGGTAGTCGACACCGAAGGCATGCCGATTTTTCGATTCGAATACACCGAGGCGGCGGACCGTTTTCGGCTCCTAGCGCGCCGCGGGGACGAGTGGACCCCGATCGCCCAAGAGACTGCCGAGCTCCCGGAGCTTGCCGTCTACGGTCTCGACGGCGCCCGCGTCGGCGCCCGCGACGACATCGTCGTCGGCTTCCGCCCTCGCGACGTCGGCCGCTACGGGCTCTATGCCATGTCCGCGGAGACGGGCGAGATCAGCCGATCGCTTTACGCGCATCCGAGCGCCGACGTTGCGACCGCGAGAATCGATCCTTACACGAACGTCGTCGTTGGGGCCGACGCCGCCGATCGGACGGTCTGGTTCGACGCCGGCCTCGCTATGTACCAGGCGCAGCTCGACCGCACGTGGGTGGACGGGTCGCCTCGAATCCTCGCATGGTCCGAGGACCGCAAACGCATCGTCGTAGGCGTGGACCGGCCCGAACGAGCGCCTACGTATTATCTCTACGACACGAAGGCGTCGACCGCGGAGGAAATTGGAAGCCGTTATCCGGCTCTCGACGGCATGAAGCTCGCCTCTCGCAAGGCGTA
>DASTSM010000433.1:0-3725 GCA_035760685.1 Gammaproteobacteria bacterium
AGATTCCGTGCTGCCCGCGCAGCAGTATTCTCACGAGGTTGAATTGCTCGGTGCGCGGCAGGGTGTGCTGATAGAGACCCCCCTCGGCCACGATTTCCGTCGGCCGGCTCGTCTCGCGCGTCAGCCAGAGCAGCTCGTTGACCGCATCGCAGATGGGCCGCAGCTTGGCGATCCATTCGTCGAGCGTCTTCTCGCGTTCCTTGTGCGGCAGGTGCAGCCAATAGCCGTAGTCGGGCACGTCGAACATGCACGTTCCGCCCGGAATCGCGCTCCGATGCTTGATCGTGCTCAGGAACTCGCACTCCTTGAGGGGGTTCATGAACTGCGCGCCGGCTTCGGCGAGCTGCGTCTTGAGGGCCCCGAGCGTCTGGATCAAGGAATCGAGACGGCGCGTGTCGACGCCGCTTTTGCGCCGGTAGCGGCCCAGCATCTCCGCGTGGCGCTCGAGCTCCTTCAAGACGTCGCTGCGGATGTCGCCGCGTCCGACGATGGTCACGATCTCGAGAAGGCTCGCGACGGCGGCGCGGGTCCCGTGGTCGGTCGGGTCCTTCGCGTGAAAGAGCGCTTGCGCGAACAGAAACTCGATTCTGAGGAAGGTCCGCATCCGCTCGGTGAGCGGCTGCTCGAACCGAATGTAGCCGTCTTCCGCGGAATCTGGGGAGAGGGTCTCTACGGTGTTCTGCTGCATCGGGGGCTATTCTGCGCGTCCTGAATCCGGTGGGCAAACGTCACTCGAGAGAGACAAGTAGCGCTCGTGAAGACGCGTCACCTGCTCGCGTGTATGGGCGAGGTCCCCGCTATTGTCGACGACGTCGTCGGCCGCGTCGAGCCGCGTCTTGCGATCGACCTGGCTCGCGATCATCGCGTCCGCTTCGCGCTCGCCGATTCCCTCGCGCGCGAGGAGACGCCGGCGCTGCGTCTCGACGGGACAGTCGACGACCAGCACGCGATCGACGATCGCTCCGAATCCGGTCTCGACGAGCAGAGGCACGACGACGATCGCATACGGCGCCGCGATGCGCTCGAGCGCCGCGAGGACACGCGCGCGGATTCGCGGATGGAGGATCGACTCGAGGCGCTTGCGGGCTTCGGCGTCGGCGAAGACGAGCTTGCGGAGCGCCGCGCGATCGAGGCGGCCCGCCGCGTCGATGACGGCCGGACCGAATGACGCTCGGATCTCGGCGAGGGCGGGCTCGCCGGGCTCGACGACCTCGCGGGCGAGGACGTCGGTATCGATGACGGCGGCGCCGAGAGTCTCGAACATGCGCGCGACCGTCGATTTGCCGCTCGCGATGCCGCCGGTCAAGCCGATCTTCAGCATCGTTCGCGCAAGACTTCAGAGCCCGCCCGCGGCATGGCGTCTAGTGTCGCGCGAACGCGCGCGCAATGCACGGCGGATGCGGATCGACCGTGCGCTTCGGGGGCGCGCTTCGCGGGGCGCGCTCCGGGGGCGTTAGGTGTGGAAGTACCCGCCGTACCAGGCGAGGATCTCGCGCCCCCAAAGCAGCGCGATCCAGCCCGCGGCCGCGAGGTACGGCCCGAAGGGAATAGGCGTCTGACGCGACTTGCCGGACGCGAACAGCAGCGCGGAGCCGACGACGGCGCCGACGCCGGCCGAGAGCAGGATCACGAGCGGCAGGAGCTGCCAGCCGAGCCAGGCTCCGAGCGCGGCGAGTAGCTTGAAGTCGCCGTAGCCCATGCCTTCCTTGCCCGTCAGCAGCTTGAAGAGCTGGAAGACGACCCAGAGGACGGTGTAGCCGGCCGCCGCGCCGATCACGCTCGAGCGCAAGTCCGTAAAGAAGACGGGCGTGCCGCCGGCCGAGAACAGGGCGAGCACGAGGCCGGCCCAGAGCAGCGGCAGCGTGATCGAGTCGGGCAGCAGCTTGTGATCCATGTCGATGAGCGCGAGCGCGAGCAGCGTCCACGTGAACGGCAGCGCGGCGACGAGCTGCCACGTCGGACCGAAGCGGTAGGCGGCGACGAGGCTCAAGATCGCGGCGGCGGCCTCGACGATCGGATAGCGCTTCGAGATCGGCGCTGCGCAGTGGGCGCATCGGCCCCGCAGGAGCACGTAGCTCAGGATCGGGATGTTCTGCCAGGGCGCGATGCGATGACCGCAACTCGGGCAGGCCGACGGCGGCCAGAGGAGGTTGAAGGGGGCGTCGGACTGGGCGTCGGAGTGGGCGGGCGCGGCTTTCGACGACGCCTCTTGCCCTGAGGCCGGGACGTTCGAGTCACGGGCGTCGGCGCCCTCGGGAATCTCGCCGGCGACCTCCGCGCACTGCTCGCGCCAGGCGCGCTCCATCATGATCGGCACGCGGTAGGCGACGACGTTGAGGAAGCTGCCGACGACGAGGCCGAGGAGGCCGGCGGCGAGGAAAAGCGCGAAGGGCCAGACGATAAAGAGTTCCACGTCGCTGTCGTCTGTCAGCGCGCGGCGAGCGCTGATGCTGCGTCGTTAACCAACTTCCCTCGCCGGACCGTCAGACGACGGAGCCGAGCTTGAAGATCGGCAGGTACATCGCGATGACGAGGCCGCCCACGAGAACGCCCAGGACGGCCATGATCAACGGCTCGAGCAAGCTCGACATGCTGTCGACGGCGTTGTCGACCTCTTCCTCGTAGAAGTCGGCGACTTTCGCCGCCATCTCGTCGAGCGAGCCGGACTCCTCGCCGACGGCAATCATCTGGTTGACCATGTTCGGGAACAGGTTCGTATTCTCCATCGCGCGTTGCAGCCGCTGACCGGTGGCGACCTCGTCGCGCATCTTGAGCACCGCGGTCTCGTAGACGATGTTGCCCGTGGCGCCCGCCACGGACTCTAGGGCTTCGACGAGCGGCACGCCGGCCGCGAAGGTCGTCGCGAGCGTACGGGCGTAACGCGCGATCGCAGACTTGTTCAGGATCGGCCCGATAATCGGGATACGGAGAACCATGCGATCGAGGAAGTGCCGCATGCTGCGGCTGCGCTTCTTCGCCTGGATGAACGCCACGACCGCTACGACGGTGGCCAACAACAACAGCCAGCCCGTGTGTTGGACGAACTGCGAGAGATTGATGACCATGCGAGTGAAAGCCGGCAGATCCGCGCCGAAGCCTTGAAACAAAGACTGGAACTGCGGGATCACGTAAATCAGCAGGATGATCGTTACGACGATGGCGACGACGACGACCGCAGCGGGGTAGAAGAGCGCCTTTTTGACCTTCTTCTTGATCGCCTCGGTCTTTTCCTTGTACGTGGCGATCTTGTCGAGCAGCGTCTCGAGGGCGCCCGCTTGCTCGCCCGCCTCGACGAGGTTCACGTACAAATCGTCGAAATGGAGAGGGTGCTTCCCGAGGGCCTGCGCGAGCGAAACGCCGCCTTCGACGTCGCCTTTGATCGCAAGGATGAGCTTCTGCATCGCCTGGTTCTCGTGCCCGGCACCGACGATGTCGAAGGACTGCACGAGAGGAATGCCCGCGGTCATCATCGTCGAGAGCTGGCGGGAGAAGATCGCGATGTCGCCCGCCTTAACCTTGCCGCCGCCCTTGAAGAGCTGACTCTCTTTGCGCACGCGGGTCGGTACGACCCCCTGGCGCCGAAGCTCGGTGCGGAGGGCGGACTCGCTCGCTGCAACGGTCTTTCCCTTGACCCTCTTGCCGGCGCGGTCCTTGCCTTCCCAATTGAACGGAATCTGTCTGATCGCAGCGCTTTGAGCCATGACTCCTCAACTCCTAGGAAGCGC
>DASTSM010000434.1:0-16975 GCA_035760685.1 Gammaproteobacteria bacterium
TCAGCATCCAGCACGGTGTGGTGGTGGAGACGAAGAGCGTCGAGCTGGGCTCAGCGGCGGGCGGCGGCGCGCTCGTTGGCGGTCTCGCCGGATTCGCGACTTCTTCCGGCCGCAACTCCTCGAGAAGGGTGCGGGACGCGCTGATCGGCAGCGCGATCGGCGGCGCCGTGTCGTCCAACGCGCAGGGCAACCGGAAAGGAGTGCAGTACACCGTCGACACGGGCAACGGCAAAGTCATCGTCGTGAGCGATCAGACGCAGATCGAAATCGGCGACTGCGTCGCCGTCGAAAACGCCGGGACGGGCGCTGCGAACATCCGGCGCGCCTCGATGGCGCTTTGCGAGGGCCCAAACGTTCAGGAGGCGGTGCAGACGGAGCTGAATGAGGACGCGGAGGCCTGTCTGATGGCCAAGGACAAGATGCTCACGGCCGAGACGGACGAGGCGCTTCAGCAGGCGATCCGTACAGCCAGGATCCTTTGCGACGACTGACGCGGGCCCCAGGCGACAGCCCAGGCGACCCCGACGGCAACGCTCACTCGTAACGCAGCGCTTCGAGCGGCGCCACGCGCGCCGGCGCGGTCCGCGTCCGTGAAGTCGCGCCCGCTCCGCGGGGCAATCGACAAGGTTCGCAAGAAGCCGGGGCTCACCTCGACATCGACGCGGGATGCGGGCCTAGAACGCGTGCGCCCGACATCGGCACGATCGCCGGCATCGGCGCGTGGGCGCGGAGCTGCGCCTCGCGCTTCTCTTATGCGGCGTTCGCGGCTACGCGAGCGCGCTCGCGAGCTTGCGCCCGTATTCGGCCACGAGCGCGGCATCGTTCGCGGCCAGCGTGAACACGAACGAGAGCCGCTCGCGCGCCGCCATGCTTTGCGCGTGCCGTCCGAGCCGCACGACCTCGATCAGCTCGTCCATCGCCTCGCGATAACGCCGCTGCCGGGCGAGCGCGTTTGCAAGCTGCATACGCGCTGCGTGGTCGAGCGGGTCGACCGTGAGCGTCTCTCGCAGCTCGGCCTCGCTCGGTTCGTCGGCGGCCGCCGCAACCGCGGCCTCGGCCGCGCGCAGCGCGGCCTCTCCGGCAGACGGCGTCAACGACGAGAAGAAATCGCGAACTTGCGCCTCGGGAAGCGCGCCCAAGAACTCTGCAAAGGCGCGGCCGTCCTTGAAGGCGATGACTCTCGGGATCGAGCGGATGTCGAACGCTTGGGATAGGGCTGGATTCTCGTCGACGTTGATCTTGACGAGCTTGATACTTCCGCCGAACGCCTGCGCAACGCGATCGAGCACCGGCCCGAGCGCGCGGCACGGCGCGCACCAGGGCGCCCAGAAATCGACGACGACCGGTGCGTGTCTCGAAGCTTCGAGCACGTCGCGCTCGAAGGTGGTTGCGTTCACGTTCACGACTGCTGTCGAGGAAGCGACTTTGTTCTTCGGGTAACGGCCTATTTTTCGACGCACGACTGTGCGTTGCGGCACGTGGACGTGGATATTAGAGTCGTTCCTGCAGGAGAACAACCTGACGGAGGGCGCCGCCAAGTAGCCGGCGAGGGGCTGACGACGGTCTTATCGTAGATTCTCATTGAGCGCGAGCTGCGCGGACGGAGCGCATGAACTTGCGCCGTGCGCTCAAGCGCACGATCGTCGTCTGCATCGGACGAAGGGCGGCGGCTACCTCGCCGGCAAGCTGCTCTTTCGACGCGAGGCGACGCAACTGTCAGCTTCATCGCTTCCCATGTGTCTCCGTGAAGCGGAAAGTGGGGGAAACATCCGACTACAGGAGCAGAGGATGGCGATCGAGCTGAACCATACGATCGTGCCCGCCCGCGACGCGCCGGCCTCGGCCCGGTTCCTGACGGAGATCCTCGGCCTCGAGCCGCCCGCACGCTTCGGCCCTTTCTGGACCGTCACGCTTTCGAACGGCGTAACGCTCGACTTTCAAGACTCGGACGAGGAGATTCCGATCGAGCACTACGCGTTCCTCGTGAGCGAAACCGAGTTCGATGAAATCTTCGCGCGCATCCGCGAGCGCGGGCTCGACTTCTGGGCGGACCCGGCGCATCAGCGGCGCTTCGAGATCAACCGCAACGACGGCGGACGCGGCGTCTACTGGAACGACCCGAACGGCCACTACCTCGAGATCATCACGCGGCCGTACGGAAGCGGCTCGACGCGGAGCGGTTGATCGAGCGGGCGCTTTGCTGTATATCGCCACATGGCGCACATATACGACGAGCCGAGTCGCACCTTCGGCGAATACCTGCTGGTCCCCAATCTCACGCGCAAGGGGATCGTCCCGTCCGCTGTCGACCTGACCGCTCCGCTGGTCAGATTTCCGCGCGGCAGCGCCGCCCCGCTCAGCATCAACGTACCGATCACCTCCGCGATGATGCAGGCCGTCTCGGACGACAAGCTGGCCATCGCACTCGCGCGCTCCGGCGGGCTCGCCTTCATCTTCGGCTCGCAATCCATCGCGTCGCAAGCCGAAATGGTACGGCGCGTGAAGAGCCACAAAGCCGGCTTCGTGATCAGCGACAGCAACGTTCGCCCGTCGGCGACGCTGGCCGACGTGCTTGCGACGACGCGCAGGACCGGACACTCGACGGTCGCGGTGACGGAGGACGGCACGCCCGCGGGCCGCCTGGTCGGCATCATTGCCGGCAGAGACTATCGGCCCGGACGAACGCCGCCCGGCACGCCCGTTGCCGAGCTCATGACGCCGTTCGCGAACCTCAAATGCGGCCGCGTCGGCATCGACCTCGAAGCGGCCAACGATCTGATCTGGTCGCACAAGCTCAACTGTTTGCCGGTCATCGACGATCGGCAGCACCTGCACTACATGGTGTTCCGCAAGGATTACGACGCAGCGCAGGAGTTTCCGCTGGAGCTGGTCGACGACAAGAAGCGGCTCGTCGTCGGCGCAGGCATCAATACGCACGATCACTTCGAGCGCGTGCCGTCGCTGGCGGAGGCCGGCGTCGACGTCCTGTGCGTCGATTCCTCCGACGGTTATTCGGAATGGCAGGCCGACACGATCGCATTCGTGAAGGCGCACTATCCCGAGATACCGATCGGCGCAGGCAATGTGGTAGATCGCGAGGGCTTCCTTTACCTGGTTGATGCCGGCGCGGATTTCGTGAAGGTGGGCATCGGCGGCGGCTCGATCTGCATTACTCGCGAGCAGAAAGGCATCGGGCGGGGCCAAGCGACAGCCGTGATCGAGGTTGCACGCGCTCGCGATGAGTACTGCCGGAGCACCGGCACTTACGTGCCGATCTGCTCCGACGGCGGCATCACGCGCGACTACCACATCACACTGGCCCTCGCGATGGGTGCCGATTTCGTGATGATGGGGCGCTATTTCGCCGGATTCGAAGAAGCGCCCGGCCGCAAGCTGCGGCTCAACCACACCATGGTCAAAGAGTATTGGGGCGAAGGCAGCAACCGCGCCCGCAACTGGCAGCGCTACGACGACGGGGGCGCCGACAAGAACGGGCTCGCCTTTGAAGAGGGGGTGGACAGCTATGTCCCGTATGTCGGCCCGCTCAAGGACAATCTCGACGCAACGCTGGCAAAGCTGCGCTCGACGATGTGCAACTGCGGCGCCCTGAGCATTTCAGAGCTTCAGCGCACCGCACGCCTCACGGCAGTCTCGACAGTCACCATTTACGAAGGCGGCGTGCACGACGTCATGGTCAAGGAGACGCACGCGACCCTCGAGGACGAGTAGCACACGCCTTAACGAGAGTTGTGCCGCGCTCCGGATCGTGATGCCGCGAGAGCCGACGTCGTTCTCCGAGCATGAGCGCGCCCTCGATCCTCGCGAGCAGTCCCGCGTGCCCCGCGGCCCGCCGAGGCGGCCGCGCGGCAGCGGTCACACGTTCCACAGCGCGGCGGGTTCTCCTCGCCGAAGTACGTTCGCAGGAACACGCTTCGACACTCCTCGCTCCTGGCGTACTCGGCGACGAGGGCGAGCCGGCGCTCGCCCTCGTAGCGGAACCGCCTGAGCTTCGCCACCAGCTCCAGGGCGCCTGCGCGAAAGCGGTCGAGCGGCACCGTGATGCCGATCCGGTGCTCTTCGTCACGCTCGATGAGGCCGACCGACTCGAAATTCGAGAGGAGCGCCTCACAGATCCGCACCGGCACGCCGGCCGAGAGCGCGAGGGCTGTCGCTGACGGGGCTCGCTCCTCGCTCGCCCACGCAGCGAGTGCATGTTCGAGTCGCGCCAGGTGCTGCACGTTCGGGCGGCCCAGAGCCTGGAGCCGCTTCTGGATCTCGAGGTCGGCTGCGTCGAACAGGAGAATGCATTGCGCCGGCCGCCCATCGCGTCCAGCACGTCCCGCCTCCTGCACGTACTGCTCCAGCGAGCCGGGCACCTGGTAGTGGACGATATAGCGGATGTTCGGCTTGTCGATCCCCATGCCGAAGGCGCTCGTGGCGACCATGATCAGCCGGCGCCGCGGCTGCATGAACTGCGATTGTGCGTTCTCGCGATCGGCCGCGCGCATCTTCCCGTGGTAGCGCACGGCCGGAATTCGCGCCCGCTGCAATGCGCCGAAGAGCTGATCGACGGCGGTGGTCGTGGCGCAGTACACGATGCCAGGCCGGCGGAGCCTGCGAATGAGGCGGGCCGCGACAGTGCGCTTGAGCGGGCTAGGCACGATCTCGACCGAGAAACGCAGGTTCTCACGATGCGGCGAGGCAGAGACGAGGGTTGGCGCGCGCAACCGGAGTCGCTCGGCGATGTCCTGGCGGACACGCGGCGTCGCGGTCGCCGTCAGGGCGAGCGCCGTCGGGCTGCCGAGCTGCTCGCGAATGGCCCCGAGGCGCAGGTATGACGGCCGGAAATCGTGTCCCCATTCCGAGATGCAGTGGGCCTCGTCGATGCAGAGGAGGGCCGGCCGGGCGCGCTCGAGGAACGGCGCCGTGGTGCGCGCCTCGAGCGTCTCGGGCGTCGTGAGCACGATGATGCGTCCGCTCCGCCCGAGGCGGTCGAGCGCTGCACGACGCGTGGACGCGCCGAGACGGCTGTGGAGCGCCACGACAGGCACACGGCGGCGCTCGAGCGCATGCGCCTGGTCCGTCATGAGCGCGATCAGCGGCGAGACGACGATCGTCGGCCGGTCGAGAAGCATCGCAGGTACCTGGTAGATCAGCGACTTGCCAAAGCCGGTCGGAAGGACGGCCAGCACGTCGCGCCCTGCGAGGACGGCGATCATGGCCGACTCCTGTTCCGGCCGGAGCCGCTCGATCCCGAACGTTCGGCGTGCGACGCGCCGGCACTGCTCGATGAGCGCCGTGGAGCTGCGCATGTGGGCGGGTCTTTGCGAGGATGGGTCTCTTGCTAGGCTACCGGATGACGGCATGTCGAGCTACCGGCATACGGCAGTCCGCACGCCGGATCCTCGAATGGCCGCGAGCCCGGCCTCCAGGCGCGGAAATTGATCGTCGTCAAGGCAGCGCTGGACCCCTGACGCCAAAATTTCTAGCCCGACCGGCGGCAGTTTGTCGCCGCCTGCCCCGGCGCCCGTGATGCGGGCGGAATACTCTTTTCAACGACGATCGAGCGGCGCGTTCTTCAGCGAGGATTGAACGCGATGACAGGGGCGTTTCGCAATCGCCGGGAAGCCGGTCGGCGGCTCGCGGCACACCTGACCGCTTATGCTAATCGTCCGGACGTGCTCGTGCTCGCGCTGCCGCGCGGCGGCGTGCCGGTCGCCTTCGAAGTGGCCCGCGCGCTCAAGGCCCCGTTAGACGTCTTTCTCGTGCGCAAGCTTGGGGTCCCCGGCTACGAGGAGCTGGCGATGGGCGCCATCGCGACGGGCGGCGTGCGCGTGCTCAACGAGGAGGTCGTGAAAGGCCTGGACATCCCGGATTATCTGATCGACGCGGTCGCGGCAAAGGAGCAGGAGGAATTGCGGCGGC
The DNA here is from genome assembly GCA_035760685.1 of Gammaproteobacteria bacterium. Lineage (GTDB taxonomy): Bacteria > Pseudomonadota > Gammaproteobacteria > Steroidobacterales > Rariloculaceae > ZC4RG20. Next base: position 5,926 of record DASTSM010000434.1, read on the forward strand.
GGGAGCGCCTCTATCGCGGCAGTCGCCCGCTTCCCGACATCCGCGGCCGCACCGTGATCCTCGTGGATGACGGCCTGGCCACCGGCGCCACGATGCTCGCGGCGGTCAAGGCACTGCGGCAGCAGCAGCCGGCGCGCATTGTCGTCGCGGTTCCGACCGCGGCGGCCGATACCTGCGAGAAGCTGAGGGCCGAAGCGGACGAGGTGATCTGCGCCATCACCCCGACTCCGTTCTACGGCGTCGGGCGTTGGTATGAGGATTTCTCGCAGACCACGGACCAGGAGGTCCGGGACCTGCTCGCGCCGCGACAGCCTCGCGAGGAGCGGGAAACAACGCCAAGCGCGCCCACTACGTTTACGGAGGCGGTATGCGGGGCCGCTCATAAGCTGAGAGGTAACGCGCGAGACTACGACCCGCTCATGGCGCGGATCGGCGATGCGCACTTCGCACTGCTCGGCGAGGCCTCACACGGCACGCATGAGTTCTACCGCGAGCGCGCCGAGATCACGAAGCGGCTCATTCAGGAGAAAGGCTTCGTGGCGGTCGCGGTCGAGGCTGATTGGCCGGACGCTTTCCGCGTCGACCGTTATGTGCGCGGCATGAGCGACGATGTCGACGCGAAGGAGGCGCTCGCCGACTTTCGGCGCTTCCCGACCTGGATGTGGCGCAACACGGTGGTGCTCGAGTTTGTCGAATGGCTGCGCGCGCATAACGACGCGCTGCCGGCGGGGGCCGCGAAGGTCGGCTTTTATGGCCTCGACCTCTACAGCCTTCACGCGTCGATGAAGGCGGTGCTTCAGTATCTGGAAAAGGTCGATCCCGAAGCGGCCAGGCGGGCGCGCGAACGGTATTCCTGCTTCGATCGTTTCGGCCCCGAGCCGCAAGTCTATGGATTAATTGCCGGGACCGATGCCTCCAAATCCTGCCAGGAGGAAGTCATCAAGCAGCTCGTCGAGCTTCAGCGCCGCCGGGCGGACCGGGCGCGGCGCGATGGCGATGGCCACGACGATCCCGATGAGCTCTTCAACGCCGAGCAGAACGCGCGCGTGGCGAAGAATGCGGAAGCGTATTACCGCTCGATGTTTCTCGAGGAGGAGTCGTCGTGGAACCTGCGCGACCGCCACATGGTCGAGACGCTCGAAGCGCTGATGGCGCATCTCGGCCGGCAGGGGGGCCGCACGAAGATTGCTCTCTGGGCGCACAATTCGCATCTGGGCGATGCGCGCGCGACCGACATGAGCCGGCGCGGCGAGCTCAACGTCGGCCAGCTGGTGCGCGAGAAATACAGCAACGACGCAGTGCTGGTCGGCTTCACCACGTATCACGGCACGGTTACGGCTGCTTCCGACTGGGGTGCCGTGGCCGAGCGCAAGCGCGTGCGGCCGGGGCTCCCCGCCAGCTACGAGGCGATGTTCCATGCCGCACAGCCGAACCGCTTCCTGCTCACCTGGCGCGATGGTGACCGGGTGATAGAGGTCTTACGCGGGCCCCGGCTCGAGCGGGCCATCGGTGTGATCTACCGTCCCGAAACCGAGCGTATAAGCCACTATTTCGGCGCGCGGCTGACGGACCAGTTCGACGCCGTGCTCCATTTCGATGAAACGCGGGCCGTCGAACCGCTCGAGTACACCGCCGAATGGGAGACCGGCGAGGTGCCCGAGACCTTCCCCTTCGCGGTGTGAGTGGGGCGGCGCCCGTCCGGCCCGACAGGAGTCACACCTTCGGAAAACGTTTTCCAGGAGGGAGGTAGAAACCAAGGAGGACGTCCGTGGAAACCACACGCGAAGAACGCCTCGTCCGCCTCCCGGCGGGCCCGGTCACGCTCGAAGGCGACCTGGTCCTGCCCGAGGGAGCGCGCGGTATCGTATTGTTCGCGCATGGCAGCGGGAGCGGCCGGCACAGCCCCCGCAACCGCCATGTGGCGCGGCTGCTCAATGACGGCAAGCTTGCAACCCTGCTGGTCGACCTGCTTACTGTGCAGGAAGAGGTAATCGACCTGCGCACTGCGCATCTCCGCTTCGACATCGGGCTGCTCGCCGAGCGCCTCGTCGCCGCCACGGACTGGCTCACACAGCGACCGGAAACGCGACAGCTGCGGATCGGGTACTTCGGTGCCAGCACCGGCGCCGCGGCAGCACTGGTTGCTGCGGCCGAGCGGCTCGATGTGGCCAGAGCGGTCGTCTCGCGGGGCGGGCGCCCTGACCTAGCCGGACCTGCCTTGCCGCGCGTCCGCGCACCCACGCTGCTCATCGTCGGCGGGAACGATTTCCAGGTCATCGAGCTGAACCGCTTGGCGCTGGCGCAGCTCCGCTGCGAGAAGCGGCTCGTAGTCGTCCCGGGGGCGACGCATCTGTTCGAAGAGCCCGGTGCGCTGGATGAGGTGGCACGGCTGGCGCGCGAGTGGTTCGAACGGTATCTCGTGCCCGCGGAGCCGAGCGCTACTGGGGCCGGCATACCCTAGGCGAAGTTTCTCTGAATGACCGGCCCGTGCCTGGAGCTGCCGCGGCTCGTTCGGCACTGGTGCGATATCGAACGTCGATCGCCTCTACTCGACGGTGACCGACTTCGCGAGATTCCGCGGCTGATCGACGTCCGTGCCCTTGAGCACGGCGACGTGGTAGGCCAGCAGCTGCAGCGGCACCGTGTAGACGATCGGCGCGATGAGCCGATCCGCGTGCGGCATTCCGATGACCTTGACGCCGGGCTCGGCATCGATGCCGGCCTCCCGATCCGCGAACACGTAGAGCTGACCGCCGCGCGCGCGCACGACTTTCATGTTCGACTTGAGCTTGTCGAGCAAGTCGTTGTTCGGGGCCACGACGATGACGGGCATCTCCTCGTCGATGAGCGCGAGCGGTCCGTGCTTGAGCTCGCCGGCCGCGTAGGCCTCGGCGTGGATGTACGAGATCTCCTTGAGCTTGAGCGCGCCCTCCATGGCCACGGGCCACATCGGGCCGCGGCCGAGGAACAGCGCGTGGTGCTTCTCGGCGAACTCCTCGGCGAGCCGCTTCAACGCCTCGTTCATGCCGAGGACCTGCTCGACGGCGGCGGCCGCATGGTAGAGGTGCGGCACGAGCTCCTCGCGCCGCTCTCTCGACATGCCGCGGCAGCGCGCGAGCATCATGGTCACGAGCAGCATCGAGAGGAGCTGCGTCGTGAACGCCTTCGTGCTCGCGACGCCGATCTCGGGGCCGGCCTGCGTCATCATGACGAGGTCCGACTCGCGCACCATCGAGCTGTGCGGGCTGTTGCAGATCGTGAGCGTGCCGAGGTATCCCGCCGTCTTCGCGAGCCGGAGCGCCTCGAGCGTGTCGGCGGTCTCGCCGGATTGCGACAGCGTCACGAACAGCGTGTCGGGGGGCACGACGACGCGCCGGTACCGGTACTCGCTCGCGATCTCGACCTGACACGGCAGGCCCGTCAGCGATTCGATCCAATATCGGCCCACGGCCCCCGCGTGATAGCTCGTGCCGCACGCGACGACGTGCAGCCCCTTGACGCGCGGCAGGAGCTCGTTTGCGCGGGTGCCGAGCGATTCGGGAAGCACGTCCGCCTTAGCGACGCGGCCGTAGAGCGTGTCGGCGAGCGCGCCGGGCTGATCGAAGATCTCCTTGAGCATGAAGTGCCGGTAGGGCCCCTTCTCGGCCGCATCCGGGCTCCATTGCGTCTCGTGGACCGCGCGCGTGACCTCGTTGCCCTCCGCGTCGAAGACGCGGACGCTGTCGCGCCTGATCTCGGCCAGATCGCCTTGCTCGAGGTACATGAACCGTTGGGTCACGGGCAGCAGCGCGGGCACGCCGCTCGCGACGAAGTTCTCGCCGATGCCGAGACCGATGACGAGCGGGCTCGCGATGCGCGTGACGACGATGCGATCGGGATCCGCGGCGTCGAACACGAGCAGCGCATACGCGCCGACGAAGCGGCGCACGGCCAGCCGCACCGCCTCGACGAGGTCGTGGCCGTGCTCGAGATGCTCGTGAATCAGATGGGCCGCGACCTCGGTATCGGTCTCGGATTGGAACTCGTAGCCCTTCTTGATGAGCTCGGCCTTGATCGGCTCGTAGTTCTCGATGATGCCGTTGTGGATCACGGCCACCCGCTCGCGCGAGACGTGCGGGTGCGCGTTCGCCTCCGTGACGCCGCCGTGCGTAGCCCAGCGCGTATGAGCCACGCCGAGACGTCCCGCGCACGGGGCGAGACGCAGCTTCTCCTCGAGCTGCGAGACCTTGCCGACCGCCCGGCAAAGAGCGAGCTTGCCGCCGTCCTCGACGACGGCGAGCCCCGCCGAGTCGTAGCCGCGGTACTCGAGCCTACGCAGACCCTCGAGCAGCACGGGCACGATGTTGCGCTCCGCGATGGCGCCGACGATGCCGCACATAGTTCTCGCTCCTCCCGCCGCTCAAGACTTCTTTTGCGGCCTTTTCCACCCCTCGACGCTGGTCTGCCTCGTGCGCGCGAGCGTGAGCTCGCCGGGCGGCGCGTTCTTCGTGATCGTGGATCCCGCGCCGATCGTGGCGTCGTTGCCGATCTCGACCGGCGCGACGAGCATAGCGCCGGAGCCGATGAAGGCGTTGTCGCCGATCACGGTCCGGTGCTTGTTGGCGCCGTCGTAGTTGCACGTGATCGTGCCGGCGCCGACGTTGACCTTGCGGCCGACGCTCGCGTCGCCGACGTACGTCAAATGGTTGACCTTCGAGCCGTCGCCGATCCGGCTTTTCTTGATCTCGACGAAGTTGCCGACTTTGACTTGAGCGGCTAGCTCGACTCCGGGCCGGAGCCGCGCGAAGGGTCCTATCTCGCATGCGCGTGCGGCGACGAGGCCCTCGATGACGGTGTGCGCATGCACGACGCAATCTTCGCCGAGCGCGGCGTCCTTGATCACGCAGTAGGGCCCGATGACCGCGCGATCCCCGAGCCGCACGCGCCCCTCGAGCACGACGCCGACGTCGATGAAGACGTCGGTTCCGATCTCGACCTCGCCGCGCACGTCTAGCCTCGCGGGATCGGCGAGCGTGGCGCCCAGCGTCATGAGGCGCTCGGCTTCGCGGCGCTGATACGCGCGCTCGGCGAGCGCGAGCTGCGCCCTGTCGTTGATGCCGAGCACGTCGGACGCGCGGTCGGCGAGCACGCCTTCGACCTCGCGGCCGTCGCGGAATGCGGCCGCGACGATGTCCGTCAAATAGTATTCGCCTTGAACGTTGTCGTTATCGAGGGCGCCGATCCAACGGCCGAGATCGCGCGCGCCGACGGCGAGCAGGCCCGTGTTGATCTCGCGCACCCTGCGCTCCGCCTCGGTCGCGTCCTTGTGCTCGACGACGCGCGTGACGCGCCCCTCCGTGTCGCGCAGCACCCGCCCGTATCCCGTCGGATCGTCGAGCTCGGCCGTCAACATCGCGACCGCGCCTTCGGCAGCGCGCCGCACGAGCCGCTCGAGCGCCGCGGCCGGCACGAGCGGAACGTCGCCATACAGGATCAGCACGGTGTGATCGGCGGGGATTTCGGGCATCGCTTGCGCGACGGCGTGGCCCGTGCCGAGCTGCTGCGCCTGGAGGCACCACCGAACGTCGGCGTCCTCGTCGAAGGACTCCCGCACCTGCTCTCCGCCGTGACCATAGACGACATGGATCGCGGCGGGCTCGAGCGCGCGGGCCGTCGTGAGCACGTGGGCCAGCATCGGGCGGCCGGCCAAGGGCTGCAGGACCTTCGGCAGGGCCGAACGCATACGTTTGCCTTGGCCCGCGGCCAGGACGACTACGGAGACCGGCACGAATCGAGTCCTTGATATTTCCAGTCCAAGGTAATGATAGCGCGGCCCGCCGGATGCGCGTCGTGTGCCGCATCACGGCTAGGGGTGGCTACCTATAGCCCGGGAAAGGGGGGTCAGAGCCGATTTTCTTGCCGTTGAAAATGCGCGGGAGATCGTTTTCGTCGCTGCGGCAACGACTGAGGTCGACCGCTCAGCTGCGGGTGCCTTTGAGCTTCTGCGCCGCGCGGTAGCGCGCCTCGGCCTCGACGAGCTCGGCCTGGGCTTGGGCGAGATCGATCTCGCCGGAGCCGCCCGCGAGCGCCTCGCGGGCCCGCTCGCGCGCCTGAAACGCGGCCTCCTCGTCGAGCTGCTCGGCGCGCAGCGCGCTGTCGGCGAGCACGGTCACGAGGTGAGGCTGCACCTCGAGCACTCCGCCGGTCACGTAGAAGAACTTCTGCTCGCCTTCAGCGGTCTCGACCCGGACCTCCCCGGGACGTAGCTGCGTCAGGAGCGGCGCGTGCCGCGGCGCGATGCCGACGTCGCCCATGCGGGCCGGCGCGAACACCATGGACGCCTCGCCCGAGAAGATCTCGCCCTCGGCGCTGACAATGTCGACGTGAATTGGCATCGCTCTCGCTCTTTGACTTCCGCCGCCGCTGCCGCGCTAGACCAGCCGCTTGGCCTTTTCCTCGGCATCCTCGATTCCGCCGACCATATGGAACGCCTGCTCGGGCAGGTGATCGTACTCGCCCTGCACGATCGCCTTGAAGCTGCGAATCGTGTCGCGCAGCGGCACGTATTTGCCCGGCTGATTCGTGAAGGCTTCGGCGACGGAGAACGGCTGCGATAGAAAGTTGCGGATCCTCCGCGCCCGGTTGACCGTGAGCTTGTCGTCCTCCGACAGCTCGTCCATGCCGAGAATCGCGATGATGTCCTGAAGCTCCTTGTAGCGCTGGAGCACGGCCTGCACGCCGCGCGCCGTGTCGTAGTGCTCCTGCCCGATGATGTTCGGATCGAGCAGCCGGCTCGTCGAGTCGAGCGGATCGACGGCGGGGTAAATGCCGAGCTCGGCGATCTGGCGCGAGAGCACGAGCGTCGCGTCGAGGTGCGCGAAGGTCGTCGCCGGGGAAGGGTCGGTCAGGTCGTCGGCCGGAACGTAGACGGCCTGGAACGACGTGATCGAGCCCGTCTTCGTCGACGTGATGCGCTCCTGCAGCACGCCCATCTCCTCGGCCAGCGTCGGCTGATAGCCCACGGCGGAGGGCATGCGGCCGAGCAGCGCCGAGACCTCGGTGCCGGCCAAGGTGTAGCGGTAGATGTTGTCGATGAACATGAGCACGTCGCGGCCTTCGTCGCGGAAGTACTCCGCCATCGTGAGGCCCGTCAGCGCGACGCGGAGTCGGTTGCCCGGGGGCTCGTTCATCTGCCCGAACACGAGCGCGACCTTGTCGAGCACGCCCGCTTCCTTCATCTCGTGATAGAAGTCGTTGCCCTCGCGCGTGCGCTCGCCGACGCCCGCGAACACCGAGTAGCCGCCGTGCGCCTTCGCGATGTTGTTGATGAGCTCGAGCAGGGTCACGGTCTTGCCGACGCCGGCTCCGCCGAAGAGGCCGACCTTGCCGCCCTTCGCGATCGGCATGATGAGATCGATGACCTTGATGCCGGTCTCGAGCAGCTCGGTCGCCGGCGCCTGCTCCTCGTACGACGGCGCATCGCGGTGAATCGGCCACGACTGCTCCGCGCCGATCGGGCCTCGGGCGTCGACCGGGTCGCCGAGCACGTCCATGATGCGTCCGAGCGTCTTGGGTCCGACGGGCACCGAGATCGGCTCGCCCGTGTTCGTGACCGAGAGCCCGCGGCGCAGCCCCTCGCTCGTGCCCATCGCGATCGTGCGCACGATCCCGTCGCCGAGCTGCTGCTGCACCTCGAGCGTCAAGTCGCGGTCGTCGATCTTCAGCGCGTCGTAGACCTTCGGAATCGCGTCGCGCGGAAACTCGACGTCGACGACCGCGCCGATGATCTGAACCACGTTGCCCTTGCCAGTCCCAGTAACCGTGCTCATTGAATCTTTCCCTTCTGCTCAAATCGCGTCGGACGTCAAACGGCCGCCGCGCCGCCCACGATCTCGGCGATTTCCCGCGTAATCGCGGCCTGCCGCGCCTTGTTGTAGGCGAGGCGCAACTGATCGATGAACTTGCCCGCATTGTCCGTCGCGGCCTTCATGGCGACCATCTTCGCGGCCATCTCGCACGCGACGTTCTCGACCGCCGCGCGATAGACCTGCGACTCGAGGTAGCGCGTCAGCACGCCGCCGAGGAGATCCCGCGCATCCGGCTCGTAGATGTAGTCCCAGTGCTCCTGGAGGGCTTCCTTGTCGATGGCCGCGACCGGCAGCAAGGGCGTGATCTCCGGCTTCTGGCTCATCGTGTTCACGAAGAGGTTATGGGCCAGAAAGAGCCGGTCGATGCGGCCCTGCTCGTATGCGTCGGTCATCGTCTTGATCGAGCCCACGAGGTCGGCCACGCGCGGCACCTCGCCGAGGTGGCTCGTGGCCGCGACGATGTTGGTCCTGAGGCGGCGGAAGTAGGTGATGCCCTTGGCGCCGATGAGGCAGAGATCGACCTCGATGCCTTCCTGCTGCCACTTGCGCAGCTCCTGGACGACCACGCGGAACAGGTTCACGTTGAGCGAGCCGCAGAGGCCCCGGTCCGTGCTCATGACGATGTAGCCGACGCGCTTGATCTCGCGCGTCTCGAGATACGGATGGTGGTAGTCGGGATTCGCCTCCGACAAATGGCCGACGACCGTGCGGATGCGCTCCGCGTAGGGGCGCGAAGCCTGCATGCGCTGCTGCGTGCGCCGCAGCTTCGACGCCGCGACCATCTCCATGGCCTTCGTGATCTTCTGCGTGTTCTTGACGCTGGCGATCTTGCCGCGGATTTCCTTGCTGCCCGCCATCTAGGCTCCTCGGCGCCCGAAAATGGGGTCAGACCCCATTTTTTGCCGCCTTCCTTCCAATCTTTCTACGCGCGAGAGAAAAGCGGGGTCTGACCCCATTTTCCGCCCGTAAAGAAAAATGGGCTCCGACTCCATTTGCTAGTACGTCCCCGTGGCCTTGAACTCCTCCACGACCTTCTTGAGCTCGCTCTCGATCTCGTCGTTGTAGTCGCCGGTCGAGTTGATGCGGTCGAGGAGCGCCTGGTAGCTCGCCTTCGCGTGTGCATGCAGGCCCGCCTCGAAGGCGCCGACCTTCGCGACCGGGACGTCGTCGAGCCCGCCCGAGTTCACGGCGTAGAGCGAGAGGGCCATCTCGCCGACCGAGAGCGGCGTGTACTGCTTCTGCTTCATGAGCTCGGTCACGCGCTGGCCGCGCTCGAGCTGGCGCCGCGTCGCGGCGTCGAGATCCGAGGCGAACTGCGCGAAAGCCGCGAGCTCGCGGTACTGCGCGAGCGCGAGGCGCACGCCGCCGCCGAGCTTCTTGATGATCTTCGTCTGAGCCGCGCCGCCGACGCGCGACACCGAGAGACCCGCGTTGATGGCGGGCCGGATGCCGGCATTGAAGAGGTCGGTCTCGAGGTAGATCTGGCCGTCCGTGATCGAGATGACGTTCGTCGGCACGAAGGCCGAGACGTCGCCGGCCTGCGTCTCGATGATCGGCAGCGCCGTCAGCGAGCCGGTCTTGCCCTTGATCTCGCCCTTCGTCTCGCGCTCGACGTAGGCCGCGTTGACGCGCGCCGCGCGCTCGAGCAGACGCGAGTGCAGGTAGAACACGTCGCCGGGATAGGCCTCGCGGCCCGGCGGCCGGCGCAGCAGCAGCGAGACCTGCCGGTAGGCCCAGGCCTGCTTCGTGAGGTCGTCGTAGATGATGAGCGCGTCTTGGCCGCGGTCGCGGAAATATTCGCCCATGGCGCACCCGGCGTACGGCGCGATGTACTGCATCGCCGCGGATTCCGACGCGCTCGCGGATACGATGATCGTATGCTCCATCGCGCCGTGCTCCTCGAGCTTGCGCACGACGTTCGCGACGGTCGAGTTCTTCTGGCCGATCGCGACGTAGATGCATTTGATGCCCGTGCCGCGCTGATTGATGATCGTGTCGATCGCGACGGCGCTCTTGCCGGTCTGCCGGTCGCCGATGATGAGCTCGCGCTGACCGCGGCCGATCGGCACCATCGAGTCGATGGCCTTGAGGCCGGTCTGCACGGGCTGCGTGACGGACTGCCGGTCGATGACGCCCGGCGCCACCTTCTCGATGGCCGACGTGCCTTGCGCATGGATCGGCCCCTTGCCGTCGATCGGCCTGCCGAGCGAATCCACGACGCGGCCGAGCAGCCCCTCGCCGACGGGCACCTCGAGGATGCGGCCCGTCGTCTTGACGCTGTTGCCTTCCGAGATGTGCGTGTAGTCCCCGAGCACCACGGCGCCGACGGAGTCCTGCTCGAGGTTCAGGGCGAGGCCGAACGTGTTGCCCGGAAACTCGATCATCTCGCCGTACTGCACGTCGGCAAGACCGTGGATGCGCACGATGCCGTCGGTGAGCGCGATGATCGTGCCGACGTTCCGAGCCTCCGGCTTCGCCTCGAAGCTCTGGATGCGTTGCTTGATGAGATCGCTGATTTCGGAAGCTTTGAGTGCCATTGTCTCTCGTCCTCTCAACCGACCAGCGACTCGGTCAGGCGCGCGAGGCGCGCCCGAACGGAGCCGTCGATGACCTTGTCCTCGGCCTGAATGATCGCGCCGCCGATCAGCGCGTGGTCGACCTCGCACTCGAGCTCGACCTTGCGCCCGAGCCGCTGCTCGAGCTTCGCCGCGATCTTGCCGGCGATGTCGGAATCCACGGGGCATGCGGCCACGAGCTTGACCTTGATGCGGTTCTCGGCCTCCGCCTTGAGCTCGTCGAAGGCCGCCGAGATTTCGGACAGCGCTTCGAGCCGATCGTTCGCGATGAGAAGCTCGAGCAGCGCCTTGCCCTGCGTCGATGCGAACGCGGAGGCCTCGGGGACCTCGGCGAGCACGCTCTCCAGGAACGCGAGCCGCTCGGCGTCGTCGAGGGCCGGGCTGCCGAGATAGTCTACGGCGGCGCGATCACGAACGACGTCCGCGGCCGCGGCGAGCGCCGCCGACCATTCGCCGAGCGTGCCGTCGGCCTTCGCGACGTCGAACAGCGCGCGCGCGTAGGGCCGTGCGACCGAGCCGTGATCCGAAGAGTTTTTCGCCATGTGCTTGCGCCGCTCCCGAGCGCGCTCAGAGCTCGGCGGCCAGCCGGTCGAGCAGGTCTCTATGCTTCGCCGCGTCGATCTCGCG
>DASTSM010000435.1:0-6021 GCA_035760685.1 Gammaproteobacteria bacterium
ACGTCGGCCCCGTGCTTGACCAATAACGCGATGACGTCGGCATGGCCCTGATCGGCCGCTTGCATCAAGGCGGTCGTCCCGCGCTCGTCCTCCTTGGCGTTCGGGTCGGCGCCGTGATCGAGCAGCACGCGGACCGCGTCGATTCCGCCCGCACGCGCGGCCAGCATGAGCGGCTTGCGCCCGAGCGGAAGCTTTTCGTTCGCATCCGCGCCGCCCGCGAGCAGCGTCTCGACCATCGTCGCATCGCCCTGGCTCGACGCGAGCCACAGCGGCGTCGAGCCCTCGCGGTTGGCCGCGGAGGGATCGGCGCCGGCTTCGAGCAAGCGCTTGGCAAGCGGCGCGTCGCCGTAGTAGGCCGCCCAATGCAACGCGGTGGCGCCGTCGGCTTGCCGCGCATTCACGTCGGCGCCTTCCTGCAAGAGGCGGCGCACCTGCGCGTCGTCGCGCTGCATGGCGGCGTCTGCCACGGCGGGCTTCGCGGATGCGGCATCCGTGACCACGGACTGCGCGATCGCGGCGTGCCCGCACGCGAGGGCCCATGCGAGCCCGAGCACGCCTGCAGCCACCCTACGTCGTCGATTCATTCCTGACAAACCTCGGCTGCCCGCCAGTCAAACGTTTTCGAGCCGCCCGGTGCTGTCGCCGAAGCTGTCCCGGTGGATATCGAACTGGTCCAGGAGGCTCAACAACAGGTTGCCCGTGGGCACGGTTCGGGTCGGATAGGCGATGTGGCGCCCGCCCGCCATCCGTCCGTAGTTGCTGCCGAGGATCACGTGCGGCACGTCGTAGTGCAGGTGCTGATTGGGATTGCCCATGTTGCTGCCGTAGAGGAGCAGCGAGTGGTCGAGCAACGTGCCGTCGCCGTCTTCCGTCTTCGCGAGCTTGTCGGCGAAGTAGGCGAGCATCTTGACGTGATACTGGTTGATCTTCGAGAACTCGTTGATGCGCTGCGGGTCCTCGCCGTGGTGCGAGCCGCCGTGGAAGCCGAGCGTCGGCGATTCGCTCTCGGGATAGACGCGGCCCGTGAGATCGCGCGCGAAGAGCATCGTGCCGACGCGCGTGATGTCGGCCTGGTACGCGAGGGCGAGCAGATCGAACATGAGCTTGATGTGCTCGTCGAACGACTGCGGAATGCCGGGCGGCACGCTGAGATCCTCGGGCGCCGCCGTCGTCGCCTTGGCGGCGATCGAGAGCCGCCGCTCGATCTCGCGCACGTTCTCGGTGTAGTTATCCAAGCGGGAACGGTCGGGAACGCTGATCTCGCCTCGAAGCTTCGCGATCTTGCCGTTGATCGAATCGAGGATGCTCTGATTGCGCTCGCGCCGCTCCACGCGCTGCTCGGGCGTGCTTCCGCTTCCGAACATGCGCTCGAACACGACCTGCGGGTTCAGCTCCATCGGCAGCGGCGTCGTCGGGGACGACCAGGCAATCGTGTTCGTGTATACGCAGCTGTAGCCTTCGCCGCAGTTGCTGGAGCCCGAGCCCGGATCCTCGACCGAGATTTCCACCGAAGGCAGCAGCGTCTCGCGGCCGATCTTCTCGGCGATGATCTGATCGATCGTGTGCCCGGCGCGCACGTCCGCGCCCGCGGTCTTCTTCGGCTTCTCCGCGCACAGAAATGCCGCCGCGACCCAGTGATCGGCGCCGGTCTCCCCAGGAGGCGGCTCCGAGGACCTCGAGTGCAAGCCGGTCAGGATCGTGAGCCTGTCCCGAAACGGCTCGAGCGGCCTCCAGATGAACGGCAGCTCCGCGGGCAGCGCGCCTTCCTTCTCGGGAACCCAGTAGCCCGGCGCCGCCCCGTGCGGAACGAAGCCTGCGAAAAATCGCCGCGGGCCGGACGCGGCCGTCTGTGCGAGCGCAGTCGCCGCCGGCAACATCGCGTCGAGTAGAGGAAGTCCCAGCGCGACGCCCGCGCCTTGCAGCAGAGTGCGCCGCGAAATGTGCTTCTTTGTAATGAACATGGCTCTACTCCTCGTTCGCAGCGATTTTCTGTGCCATGGCGGTTTTCTGATCCACGGCGGGTTTCCCGTCCAGGGCGGTTTTCTGATCCACGGCGGGTTTCTCGTCCACGGCGGGTTTTTGATCCCCAGCGGTTTTCTGGTTCATCGTGAAGGCCGGACTCTCGATGACCCCCATGAGCAGCGACGAGAATCGATAGTCGTCCTCGGCCGCGTTTCGCGTGACCGACCGGACCAGCGGCATGTCCTCGTAGTCGAGGCCGCGGCCGAGCGCGTAGGTCAGCAGCTTTTCGGTGACGACCTCCGCGAACAAGTCGCCTTTGCGGACTGTGAGCTCCCGCAGGCTCCGAATCCCGTCGAGCTTCGTGCCGTCGTTCGTGACGGCGGTCGGATCGATCGGGTTTCCGGCGTCCTCGGTCCGCCACTTGCCGACGGCGTCGAAGTTCTCCATGGCGAACCCCATCGGCTCGAAGACCTTGTGGCACGACGCGCAGTTCGGGTTCGTGTGATGCGCCTCCATGCGCTCACGCAGCGTTTTCGGCGCTTCGCCCTTCGTCACGGGCAGAGACGTGTTGACTCCCGGAGGCGGATTCGGCGGGCTGATGCCGAAGAACGTCTCGAGGAACCACTTGCCCCTCTTGACCGGCGACGTGCGGGCCGCCTCCGACGTAATCGTCAGCAGCGCGCCCTTGCCGAGCAGCCCGCGCCGCATGTCTTGCTCGGGGCCCAGCGTTACGCGGCGGAACTGCGATCCGTAGATGTTCGGGATGCCGTATTGCTTCGCGAGCCGCTCGTTGACGAAGGTGTAGTCGGCCGTCAGCAGGTCGAGGATGCTCCGGTCTTCTTGGATGATGCTGCCGAAGAAGAGCTCGATCTCGCGCCGGTATGCGTCGCGAAGCGTGCTGTCGAAGTTTGGAAAGAGGTTCACGACCGGCTCGCTGGCCTGCATGCCGCGCACGTTGAGCCATTGCCCCGTGAAGTTCTCGATGAACGCTTCCGAGCGCGGGTCGGCGATCATGCGCTTGACCTGCTGCTCGAGCGTCTTGGAATCGTGCAGGCGGTTTTGCGCGGCGATCTCGATCAGCTCCTCGTCCGGGATGCTGCTCCAGAGGAAGAACGAGAGGCGCGACGCGAGCTCGAGGTCGCTGATGCGGTAAGCGGCGCCCGGCGCGACGTCGGCGGGCTCGATCTCCGCGCGGTAGATGAACTCGGGGTCCGCCAGGATGCGCTGCACCGCGGCCTCGATGCCGTAGTCGAAGGCGCCGCCTTCTTCGCGGCCGGCCTTGAAGAAGCCCATGATCGGCTCGACGTCGGCGTCTTGAGCAGGACGGCGGAACGCTTTGGTGACGAGCGTCGTGATGATCCGGCGCGCGCAATCGGCCTCCTCGGCGCTGCTTTCCGGATAGCACTCGAAGATCTTCTCGCGGCTCTGGGACTTCTTGGCCGGATGGCCGTGGAACGGCCCCTCGATGAAAACCTGCCCCACGTGCGGATAGAACGTGTAGCCCGAGATCGCGCCCGGCGAATTCATCGTCCTCACGAACGACTTGTTGAGCCCCGTGTCCGGCAAGTCCGTCGTCTTGATGAAGGTCACGCCGACCTTGTGGAAGCCGGCCTGGATCGGGATCGGCGGCGTCTTGCCCCCGTTGCCTTCCTGGTTGCCGATCTCCTTATCCCAGTCGTAGAGGTACACGCGCTCGCCGTCGACGGTAACCTCGAGCTTTTCGCCCTTGACGTTGCCGAGCACGCGCGTGAAGTACCCGGTCATTCCCTTGACCGTAAAGACATAATCCCCGTCCGCCGGGAACTCGTGCTCGATCAGCATGCCCCCGCGCGTCCCGAACGGCAGGCCCTCGATGTGTGCGTTCTGTGAAGTGTCGTGCGGCACGTCGAAGACGGCGAGCGTGGGGGCCGTCTCGGTACCGATCGCGAGGCGAGCGATATTGCCGGCGGCGGAGAGATAGCCTTCCATGAGCGCCGGCGACGTCGTCAGCGTGCCGGCCATGTTGTCGAAGCCGTGGCTCGAGTCGTCCGGCGGCAAGAAGGCGGCGGCGTCGACGTGCAGGCCCAGGAGGTCCCGGACGGCGTTCGTGTACTCCGTGCGGTTCAGGCGGTGCAGGCCCGGGGCCGGCAGATGCGGTTTCGCATGGCTGTCGATCTCGTGCTCGAGGAAGGCGACGAAGCCGTCGCGCTTCTCGGGATCGAGGATCGGCCCGCCGGCCGGCGGCATGAGCCCGGTGCGGAGCTTGCCGATGACCTTTTCCCAGGTCTTCGCATGCTCGGGGATCCCGTCGAAGCCCAGCGACTCGAGGTTCAAACCCGCGACCTGCTCGGTCTTGTTGTGGCAGTCGAGACAAATGCCGTGAACGACGGCCGCCGATTGCTTGGCGTCGTTGTTCTCGACTCCGCAGCCTGCCGTCAGCACGCCGGCCAGTGCCGCAGCCCCGAGTAGTCTGATTCGCACGCGCTCCTCCCTTAACGAGCCGGCGCCTCCTCGCCCCAATACGCCGCGACGGCGCCTTTCGGGCGTCGGTGCGGTCGCGAGCAACAAGGCCTGTATATCTGACCGGAGAATAATACCTTCAATGCCGCTCCCGCCACCGCACGAACCCCGATATCACGGCCTTCTGCCGCCCGCTTCGCAATTCTTGATAACGACCCGGGGCGCTGCCGCGGCCTCCGCCGGCGCAGGCGGCGAGAACCCTCGTCGTAGGGCTCGACGCGCGGCCTGAGCCGGACCTGGCAGCCCCCGCCGCGTAGCGGCGCTTCCCGGCACCGAGCCGCGAAACGCCCGTCACTTCGGCCTGCCGAGGCGATCGGTCCCTGCGCGAACTCGCGAGTGCGCGTCCCCCTCGCGTCGGGCCGCAGCCCATTTGAGGTTATCGCCCTATGGAGTATTCGAAGGCCGGAAATAGCATGACCTGCGCTCCCCGCATTCAGCATGCGCCGAGCCTCGATCAAAAACGCGCCGCCGTCGGCCCGCGCATCGAGATCGAAGAAACATAGGGGGTGAAGCATGTTCGAAAGCGCTTTCTTTCGCGGCCTTCGGCGTGCGGCGCTGGCGTCGGGCGGCTCCGCAATCGTGCTGCTCTGCGCGCCTCCGCAGTCCGCGCTCGCCGTCCCCGGCGAGCAAAACGCGCTTCCGGAGGCCTGTCAGGCCGTCGCCGGCGCAACCTACGTCGCGAACGAAGCCTCCGGCATCGTGCTCAAGCCGCCCCTGGATTTTCCGACGTCCGCCGGCGCGTACGCCGCGAACTGGGCGCTGCGTTTGTGTCCGCCGCAGATCGCGGCGCCGCCCGACAGGACGGGCGCCGACGGCTTCGACCCGGACGCCGTCACGGCGACTTCCGACGATCCCGAGCTCGCGAACCCCGCCGCCGACGATCCGAATTGCTACGCGTCGATTCCTCAAACCATCACGAAGGCCGAGTACAGCGACTTCCTCGGCATCGAGTCGTTCCCCTCCGGCTGGGGCGTCCTCGGCACGCCGACGGTGCGCCACTTCAATACGGACGCCGACGTGCGTCTCTACGGCGGGGCGCCCGCGGACAATCCGGACACGCCGGGCAACGAGTCTTTGGCCGACGAGCGCAAGACGGTGCGCGACGCGTCGGGCCGGGAGGTCCTGAAGCTGCCGGTCGGCAAGAACGGCCTGACCTACCGCGCCGACACCCTCGTCTCCGTGCTCGACTTCCCGTTCATCTATATCCCGGGCGTGCCGAGCGAATCGAAGCCGTTCAAGGAGCTCGTGAAGAGCTCGGGCCGGCTCAGGGCCCTCGCCGTCAAGGGCTACGAGCTCTTCGATGGCGCCGTCGACGAGATCGCGGGCGAGGCCGAGGAGTATGCGCTCGATGAAGCCGTCGGCCTCTTCTTCCGGCACAGCCAGCTCGGCGTGCTCGACGACGTCTACAACCAGGACGGCCAGGATGTCTGGGTCTACGATCTCATCCCGCCCTCGCTGACCGCGCGCACGGACGTCTCGGCCTTGCCCGAGAACGTGCGCGCCGTGCTCTCCTACGACGCCGCGCGCGGCGTTTACTATCTCGAGGCCATCGAGCCCGGC
>DASTSM010000436.1:0-9283 GCA_035760685.1 Gammaproteobacteria bacterium
CGGCCGGGAAGCTCCAGACGACCTCGAGCTTCGAGACGTTCGACTTGTTGATCTGATCGAGCGCAGAGTATTGAGCGGAGTCCGCGCCGCCCGAATAGGTGCGCCAGGTGTTATAGCTTCGTTCCGCGAAGGCCGAGCTCGAGACGATGGCGACGGCGAGACCCGCGAGGGCGTGGGCCGTCGAGGAGAGCGCCGGCATCCGGCTTCGCTTGCGCGTGCAGTTCATGGAATCCCCCAATCGGTGACGACGTCCGCGCGCGCATCGGGTTGTGGACGCAGCGCTGCGCGTGCCATCGAGGATAGGCCATCGGCGGGGCGAGTCAACGGGGCGCGGCGGGCTCCGGCCGACGAATCGCCCGAGTGACGCGAGCCGCTCCGCGGCGTACTCGCCGCTCCCTGGCTGGCTCCCCTAGCCGCTGTCCACTACCCTATCCTCCGCTCGACGCGGCTCGAGATCTGTTGACTAGGACCGGAGGTAAACGGCAATGACGAACGCAGGGCCGCGCGCGGCGGTCACGGGCGCGGCGAGCGGGATCGGCGCCGCGACGGCTCGAAGGCTCATCGCCGACGGCTGGCGCGTCGCGTGCCTCGATCGCAACGTCGCGGGCGCGCGCGCCACCGCGGGCGAGAGCGGCCTCGGCATCGAGCTCGACGTCGCCGACGAGGCCGCGAGCGTTCGCGCATTCGCGGAGATTCGCACCGCGTGGGGCGGGCTCGATGCGCTCGTGACCGCGGCGGGCGTAATCGAGACCGCGCCCTTCCTCGAGACGACGCCGGCGCAGTTCCGGCGCCTCTTCGACGTCAACGTGATCGGCTCGTTCTTGAGCGTCCGCGAAGGCGCGAAGCTCATGGAGCGCGGCGCGCGCATCTGCATGGTCGCGAGCATCTCGAGCTACACGGGCGGCGGCTACGTCGCGACGGGGGCCTACGCGACGAGCAAAGGCGCCGTGCTCACGATGATGAAGAGCTGCGCCCGCGCACTCGGGGACCGCGGCATCGCGGTCAACGCCGTGGCGCCCGGCTTCATCGACACGCCGTTCGTCGCGTCCGCGATGAGCGATCCCGAGCGCCGCAAGGAAGTCGTCGCGGCCGTCGGCAAGGTCGGCACGGCCGAGCAGATCGCGGAATGCTGCGCGTGGCTCGTCTCGCCGGCGGCCTCGTTCGTGCACGGCGCGACGCTGATCGCGGACGGCGGCGTGCTCATGCGGTGACGGCCGAAGACGTTATTTGAACTCGAAAAGGGAGAACGTCGTGCCCGGCGACGCCTTGACCGACAGCGTGCAAGGCGCCCAATCGGCCGGCACGTTCCATTCCGCATCCGCGTTGTAGCGCAGCCGCTCGCGCCGGCCGCGGCACTTCACCTCCATCGCTCGTATCTCGCCGGACAAGTCGGCGATGGCGAAGGTGCGCTGTGTCAGCGCATGGCTCCAGGGCTCCCGGCCGATACGCACGTCGGCCTCGACCTTCGCATCGTAGGGCAACGGCTTCTCGTCGGCCGTGGTCTCGGACGAAACCGTTTTGGTCCGAGCGGGCTCCGGCCTGCCCCCTTGCTCGGCCTCCTTCAACGTTCCGAAGCGGACGAGCGCGGCGCGCAACTCGGGATCTTCGGCAACGAGACGCCGCATCTCCTTCGCCATGAGACCGTCCTTGTAATACCCTTCCCCGAAAAACGCTTGCGGATCCGGAGCGGCTTCGCCGCGAATTTGCCTGAGCAACGCCTGCCCGGCGTCCGACTCCGTTTTGCGCCAGAAGTTGGCCTCGCACTTGTGCCGGGGGATATGAGAGTTGATCGGTACTTCGTCCCGGCAATGGATGTCGAAATCGTCGTTGCCGTTGATCTCGTTGAAGCGGTCGAAGAACGCGTCTTCCGCCTTCAGGATCTCGGCCCTGAGCTCTGCGCGGCTTCTGCCGCGCACGATGACTTGATCGTTCACGGCCGCGGGGGGCGAGCGGTCGGAGGCTGCAGAAGGCTCGCTGCTCGACGCCGCGCTAGGCCCGCTGCTCGACGCCGCAGCAGGCACGCCGCTCGACGCCGCAGCAGGCGCCCCTCCGCCGCCCGCCGCGCCGCGTTGCTCCGCGTCCTGCGCGAACGCGGCGCCGCCGAGGAACCCGCCGCAGCATAGTGCGGCGATAGTCAGAATTCTTACCGCTGCATCCATCATGAGCGTCGACCCGAGAAGTACGGACGAGCCTACATCGCGCCCGTGCCGTTTTCGAGGCGCGCGATCGTCAAGAATTGCTTAGGGTTGCGCTTCGGCTCGCCCGCGTCCATTCGCGGTGACGCGCAAGTCTATTCGCGCAGCGTGACGGCCGGATCCAGCTTCGCGATCCTGAGCGCCGGCACGAGGCTCGCGACGGCCGCAACCACGAGCAGCAGCACGGCGACGGCCGCGCCGCCCGGACGATCCTCCTCGGACGTGAACTCGCGGCCGATCGCCGGCGAAACGCCGAGCACGCGAAAGTAGCCCGCGCCGACGCGCGCCTGCGCGACGGACGAAGCCGCGTTCCCGACCGCGAGGTTGACGGGCTGGCCGGACGAGCCCGCCGCGACCGCGACGTCGATCGCGGTCGCGCCGTCGCGGAGCGATTCCCACGTGACGCCGTCGTGGCCGTCGAGCAGCTGCTCGCCGCGGACGGATCGGGCCTCCACCGCGACGTCGGCGAGGCGCTCCGGCTCGGGATAAGGCAGCGGTTTGACGAGGATCGCGTCGGCCAGGCTGAAGACCGCGGTATTCGCTCCGATCGCGAGCGCGAGCGTGACCACGATCGTCGCGGCGAGGCCCGGCGACCGGCGGAGCACGCGGAACGCATAGCGCAGGTCGCAGCGGAAATCGTCCAGGAACGGCAGATCGGACATCGCGTCCTCCCCTCGTTGTCGTTCAGGCCCCGCTTCTCGGAAGCGCACGCAGGAAGCGGGATTCGTTCACCTCGCGAGGTAATGATGCGCGCCGCACCGATGACGACTTAAGATTACATCCGCTCGATTCTCGCGAAGACCGGTACGCGGCAAAACAAGATACGCGCCAAAAGAAGAAGGATAGACCGCAATGTCGAAGCAGCCTAAGGTCCGCTGGGGCGCCGCTCTGATCGGCGCGTTTCTCAGCGAAGCCATCATGATCGCGTTGGTGATCCCGCTTCAACGGTACGGCCAAGACGCGATTACGATTATGGCGCTCATCGGATCCTTCTTGCTGCCGATGCTCTTCGGGATCTGGGTCGGCCGGCGCGCGCAGACGCACTACGTCCTGAACGGCTTCCTCGTCGGCGCATTCGCCGTGGTGATCTACCTCGCGACGACGGAAGCTGCGCGCCGCTTCGGGCCGCCGCAGCCCCCGCAGCCGTTCGCATACACGATCGCGCACGGGCTCAAGCTGCTCGGAGGCGCGCTCGGCGGCTTCATCGCGTCGCGAGCGCCCGCCGCGAGAGCGAAGCCGGAGACGATCTGACCGCCGTCGGGTCCGCGCCCGCTCGCGCCCAGCGCCGTTTCGGGCGCACTTGTTCGATCATCGCCCTTGTCGATTCTCGGCGGCGTCGCTCGTCGGAGTATCGGAACCACATTGGAGGATCTCGTGAAATACCTCAGCTTCGTCCGACACCCCGAGTCCTATCGAGAGGCAGGCCCGCCGCCGGCGCTCATGGAGGCCATGGGCAAGTTCGTGCAGAAGTCGTTCGCCGACGGCACGGTTATCGATACCGGCGGCCTGCTGCCGAGCAAGGAGGGCGTCCGCGTGCGGCTCGCCAAGGGGAAGATCAAGGTCACCGACGGCCCGTTCACCGAGAGCAAGGAAGTCATCGGCGGCTGGGCGATCTTGAACGCCGCGTCCAAGGAGGAGGCGGTACGGATCGCGACCGAGTTCATGGAGCTGCATCGCAAGCACTGGCCCGGATTCGAGGGAGAGTCCGAGCTGCGGCCGATATTCGAGCCGGGAACGGGGCCGTAGTCTGACGCGCGTGCCGCGCTCGGATCCACGTAACAGGCGGCGTCTAGCGCGCAGGCTCACGCCTCCGCCTACAACGCCGCCGCAGCGAAAGAATCGGCTCCGGCAAGAAAATCGGGTCTGACCCCATTTTTCCGCGGAGGCAAGAAAATGGGGTCTGACCCCATTTTCAGGGTCAGGGCGCTGACGGGCGTTTCGTCTTCCGCGCGGACTGCAAGAATGCGATGCGCTCGCCCAACGACTCCTCGCTCCCGCCCTCGACGACGAGCACGTCCTCCCCGTCGCGCACGACGCGGGTCGGCTCCTGCCGGCCCGCGTACTTGACGGCGAGGAGCCGCTCGTAGGCGGACGCGAACTCGGCGGCGTCGTCTTCCGTGTCCCAGGCCGTCCGGAGCAGCAGCATGAGGGCGTCCGAGTCCTCGTTGCGCAGCACCGCGTAGCGGTCGCCGTTCCAGCCGGCCGCCGCGCCCTCGGCTTCCGTCTTCAGCCCATGCTCGGAGAAGATGATGCGCCACTGGATCTCGCCGACGACGTTCTCGTCGAGGACGCGCCAGCCCGCGAAAAGGTCCTGCCCGGCGATCGAAGGCCACTCGATCCGCCACGGATTCTCTCGGGCCTGCCACTTCTCCGGATGCAGAATTTGCTCGGTCGACTGGGGCGGATACTCCGTATAGAGCTTCTCGACCTCGCTCCACCCGCCGGCCTGCACGTCGAAGACGAATCCGAGGCCCTTGAGATAGGCGCCGAGCATCGTCTCGAGCACGAACGCCGGGATCTCGTCGACGGAATCGAGCGCCGCCGAGACGTCGTCGCCGAGGGCCGCGGCTACCCCGGGTTGCTGCAGCGACGCCTTGAGCGAATCCAGGCTGCCTTCGCTTTGCAGCCGCACGGCCGGCTCGAGCAGCGCGCGCGGCGGGACCGTGCCCAGCATGCCCTTGATCGTCCAGAGCAGCATGACGTAAGTCGCCTCGCCTTCGACGACGGCCTGCCGCGCCATGAGCTCGTCGTCGTCGAGCGACCGATCGCGCTGCCTTTTGAGCAGGTACGCGTCGAGATCGAAATGCTGATCCTGGAGCCCGTGGTAGAGCTCGTGAGCGTAGAAGGCGCCGGCGACGCCGGCCGGCAGATCCCGAGCGAGCACGAAGAACGTGCTGCGCTCGGGGTCGTAGTACGCGGCGACCTGCGAGGTCATGACCTCCTTCATGGTCCCGCGAAAGTCGAGGTTCTCGGTTCCGCGATAGAGCCCGAGCTCGCGCACGATGTCGCCGTAGTTCTCGGCGACGGCCGGCGGCACGGCGTCCGCAATCTCGCGGTCGAGGTAGCGCTGGAAGTCCTCGGCCGATTGGTTCTCGACCTTGACGCCGTGGAGGAACGCGAGGCCGCGAAGGCCGGCGACGTCCTTCTCGATTCGATCCGCTAGCGCTTGGGGATCCGCGACGGCGCCGCCGAGCGCGTCGGGCGAGGGCGGCGCGGAGACTTGCGCGGCGGCCGGCTCCAGCAGGCAAAGAGCGGCGGCGAGAACGAGGGCCTGCGCGGCGAGACGAGCGTTCATCGGGAAGCCGCCTCCGCGCGAGGCCCGTAGTGCGGCACGGGCAGGCCGGCCTCGAGCGCGCCGAGGTCCGGGGCCCGGCCGGTCACGTCGTCGTCGATGTTCGGCAGCAGCTCGCCCTTGTCGATGGCCGCGGAGCCGGGCTTCAAGCGGAAATCGAAGTCCTTCGGATCGTAGAGGCGCTGCGGATCGGTTTTGTCGGGCATGGCGACCTTCTCGAAGACGTCGTAGTCGACGAGTATGCTGTGCCGCTCCTGCCCCGTCGCGCTGCGATACTCGTCGAGGGATGCAAATTTTCGCACCTCGAGATCGTGCGAATAGTCCGCCTTCTTCTCGAAGTCCGGCGAGCCCCACTCGAACGCGTCGGCGGCGCCGGGATTCGGCCGGAATCCGTTGTAGTCGGACGTCGAGTAGTTCGTGTAGGTGCGCGGATTGAAGACGGGATCCGCCCAGCCGTCGCCGAGGAAGAGATTGTTGCGGAAGTGGACGTTCGACACGGGCCCGAGCAAGGTGCCCTGGCCGAAGAACGTGTTCTGGTAGACGAGGATGCCCGAGCCGCCGTCGAAGAGCTTGAGCGGTCCGCCCGCGGTCCCGTTGTAGGCGATGTTGCGGAAGAAATAGGCCGGGCCGCCGAACGTCGGCTGCGCGCTGAAGCTGCCGGCGCCCGAGTTGAAGCAGCGGTTCTCGAACACGCGGATGTTGTGCGCCCCGCCGTCCGCCTCGATGCAGTTGTCGTCGATGTTCGTGAAGTCGTTGCCGTAAAAGTCGATCGACACGGGCACGAGATCCAAGTCCTCGCTCGGCGTGCCGTAGGTCGCGATGTCGATGCCGTCGTGCCAGTTCGCGACGCGGTTGTACGCGACGACGTGGCCCTGGCCGTAAACCTTGACCGCATACTCCGAGGTGATGAGCTGCGGGAAGCCCGGAAACTTGCTCCAGACGTTCACGGGCCACCAGCCGAGGAGCTTGCTCGGATCGTGGCGCCCCACAAACACGTTGTCCGCGATGTAGAAGTCCTTCGAGCCGGCCCAGTCGTCCTGCACGCCGCGCCCGACGTTCTCGACGCGGGAGCCGATCAGCGCGAAGCCGCTCGCGCCCGCGATGTTCTTCATGCCGAGCAGGAAAGCGACGTCGGTGTTGCGGACCGTGATGCCCTCGAACGTCGTATAGCTCGCGGCCATGAGGTTGAAGAGGTTATGGTTGCCGTCGCCGTCGAAGACGACCTCGCCGTCGCCCGCGGCCTTGATGACGATCGGCTTCTCGGGCGTGCCGCTCTGCGTGAGGTAATAGGTGCCGTCGAACGGCGTGCCGTAGGACGGCACGGCGGGATCGAAGCCGCCGTAGTTGAACCGGCTGTCCTTGTAGACGCCCGCGTGCACGAGGATCACGTCGCCGGGCTCGACGCGCGGCGGGAACGCGTTCGAGTGATCCGACTGGTCGACGCCCGTGTAGTAGGCGGCGAGGAGCCCCGTGAAAGCGGGCTGCTGCTTCGTGCCTTCGTAGCCGACGGGGTAGACGTGATAGACGTGCCCGCCCGGCGCCGCGCGAGGGACGTCGCGCGTGCGCACGGTGACCGTGCGCGCCGTCTCGCCGCTCGCGCCGTCGGGATCGGACAGCGCGAAGCGGCACTCGTAGGCCGTGCCCGGGTCGAGATTCAGGATGCTGCCCGCGAACATGTTGTCCGCCGTGTACGAGTAGAACGTGCTCGTCGCGTTCCTCGGTCTGCCGCCGGTCACGGGCTCGTTCTGCAGGCGGAACATCGGCAGGGCGCGATGCCACTCCTCGTCGCCCTGCTTGCGGTACGAGACCTCGACCGCGGCATTGCGGTTCTCGTCGCCCGCGATCCGCCATTCGAAGCCGAGCGAGACCAGGGTCGGACGCTCGACCGTGAACGCGCCCGCCGTCGCGTCGGCTTGCGCGAAGGAGGCCCCGGGCCACGCGGCCGCCGCGAGCGCGGCCGCCGCGCCGAGCAACGGAAAGCGCGGGCTCACAAGCCGGATCCCATGGAGTGAAACGGAATACGCAGGCGCATGAGCGGGATCCCCATGGAACGACACGGAATACGCGGGCTCATGAACGGGATCCCTATGGGGTGACGTTGAGGAACTGAACGCGCAAGGCTCCGTCGGTCTCGCGCGCGGCGCCGCTCACCTTCGCCCCACGCTTCAGCAGCGACGCGTCGCCGACCGAGATCTGCGTGATCTGCGTCTCTTTCGTGACCTCGATGTCCTGCGCTCCGCCCTGGTAGGTCACGTGCAGCACCACGCCGGCGCCGCCGCCCTGCGCGGACTGCACGCTGCCGTTCGTCATCGTCGCAATGTTGCCGTTCGTCATCGTCGTATTCGGCGGTCCCATCGGATTGTGGCCCTCGCCGCGGCCTCGCATGCTATCGGGGAAGATGTGGCACTCGCTCGCGCGAAGCTTGCCGGCGCTGGCCGTCACGGCCGTGCAGCCGACGAACTTCCCCGCCTCGAGGTCGCTCATCGTCGCGCGCTTGCTCTCCGTGATCTGCAGCGAATCCGGAAGCTCGAGCGTCTTAGCCGCGCCGTCTTCCGTCGCGACGGTGAGCCGCCGCCCGTCGAGCTTCTCGACGGTGCCGGCGAAGCGCGTCAAGCCTTGGAAGGGGCTGGACGGGGCTTGAGCGAAGGCCGGCGATGCGAGCAGCAAGGCCGCCGCGCCGAGCAATACGTTCTTCGTTCGCATGAGTGTCTCCGGGCTGGCTCTGGACCGACAATCGTAAGCGGTCTCGAGCGAAATGTATTGCGGGCCGCGCGCCGGCCCGAGGAGCCGGAGCGAGCCGGCCGTTCGGCGTGAAAGCGGCTTCCGGCCGAGGCCCGTTCGCGCTTGCGGCGTGCGAAGCCCTGTGCTTCAGTGCGCACAGCACGCACGCCCAATGGGAGGACAACAATGAGACGAACCAAGCTCCTCGCATGCGGAATCTTCGGTCTTGCGCTCTCTTCCGCCGCGGCCGGAAGGGCCGTGGCTCAGCCGCCGAAGCCCGACGTCAAAGGCTACGAGGTCGAATGGGTCTACCGCGTGCGGTACGGCTACATCGACGAGTGGTGGGACCTTTTCCGCAAGTACCAGATTCCGATCCTCGACCGCGCCAAGGAGCTCGGCTACGTGCTCGACTACCGGATCTATCACCCGCAGTTGCACACGGACGAGGCGGCGCGCTGGGACTACCGCGTCGAGATCACCTATCGCGACTTCGAAGCGTCGTCGCACGAGGACGAGATCGCGCAGCAGCTCTTCTCGGACACGGCGACTCGCAAGCGCGAGGAGAACCGCCGCTGGGAGCTGACCGAGAATCACTGGGACTTGCCGATCTACCAGGTCGACACGACGAAACCGCGCTGAGCGATCGGGGGAACGAGCATGGTCGGAAAAGCGATCTCGAAAGGACTCCGTCGAGGGCCGGCCGGCGCTTTCGCGGCTGCTTTAGTGACTGTCGCGTCGCTGACGGCGCCGGCCTTCGCGCAGCCGCCCGCACGGTCTCCCGCACAATCGGCCGCCCAGCCCCCGGCCCAGCCGGCGGCACCGGCGCCGACGGGCCTCGTCGTCGGCTCCGGCAACTTCTTCAGCCCGATCGTGCGCGACCTCGACAAGGCGGTCGCGTTCTATCGCGACGGCATCGGACTCGACGTGCAGGGCGCCCCGAGCAGCGCCGACGACAACCTGCCGCTGCGCAACATGTTCGGCCTGCCCGACGCGCACATCCGCTGGACGATCGCGCGGCCGCACGGAATGAGAACGGGCGTCGAGATCATCGAGATCTCGGGTGCCGGCGGCGGGG
>DASTSM010000437.1:0-9916 GCA_035760685.1 Gammaproteobacteria bacterium
GGGCCAGGCGGGTGCCGCGGCGTCGTCGAGCTTCGTCCAAGGCATCGCGATTTATCAGCTGACCTCGAAGGGTCTCATGGCGCAGGCCGACGTCTCGGGCACGCGGTTCTGGCCGATCAACGAGCTGAACTGAGAGGCGCGCGCTGAACTGAGAAGCGGCATGGTCGACGCGCGGCGGGGGGCAGTGTGTTACATTTCGCCCTTCCGCGCGTTCGGCCCCTTCGGCTAGGTGGCAGAGTGGTGATGCAGCGGCCTGCAAAGCCGCGTACAGCGGTTCGATTCCGCTCCTAGCCTCCAGCACCGCTCCTCGCTTGCGAGATCGATCGGATTCGAGCGCTCCGCGCTGCCGCTGCTCGGCGTGCAAAGCTCTGCGCAGCCGTCTCGGGCGTCGTTTTCACGCGGTCGCTGCTCACGAGCGCCGCCTTCGATGCGTTCCGTCACGTCACTCCGCGCCACCGGCAACTCGTCTCGCGACGAGTGAGGTTTCGTCTCGCCCTAGGCCGCTGTTCGGCGCGGTAACCGCGGCGAGGCGGTTAGGCGATGAGGCGTCGACGCGTGGTTAGCAACTCAGACTTGCACCGCTGCGCTATGTCCGTATAAATATAGCGGCTGTTCGCGTGCCGGGTACCTGACGAAGGCTTTGTCATCGTACGTTTGTTGGCTTGGAGCTCGCTTTTGCAAGAACGAAAATATCCCGGTCGGCCGGTGCTCCTTTGCCGTGTAGCGTCCATCGCGTTAGCTGCCGCCTGTGCGTCGGCGTCGGCGCAGGTATCGGTGCCGGGAGCTGGGCCGGCGACGTCGCCGGCCACCGTAGATCGCCACGGCGCAACGAAGGCGAAATTTTCCGTCTCCGGCTGGCATCGCGCGCGATACGAATGGCTGGACCCGCAGTATCGACCGACGTCGGACACGCGCGACCAGGTGCTCGCGCTCGACACGAGCGTCTCGTTCAGTGCCGAGTGGCCGCATCTGAATCTCGCGGCCGAGCTTTTGGATGCGCGCGGCGAGCTCAACGATTCGGGCTCCACCCTCAGCACGAGCGTCGTCGACGCGGCGGAGCCGGTGCAGGCCTACGTCGGCTGGACGTTCAGCCCGTCGGCGAGCGGCGTCAAGAACACGGTCAGAGCCGGTCGCGTCACGCTCGATCTCGGCAAGCGCCGGCTCATCGCGCGGAACCGCTATCGCAACACGGTGAGCTCGTTTCTCGGCGTTGATTGGAGGCGGCAGGGTCCGCGCGGGCAAGATCTGCACGTCTTCTTTTTCCATCCGATGAATATCTTGCCGTCCGATCGGGACTCGCTCCTCGAGAACGAGGCGCGCCTCGACAAGCCGGCGACCGGCACGGATCTTTGGGGCGCGTTCTATGCCTTTCCCGCGCTGCGCACTCGCGACCGGCTCGAGCTTTACGCAATCAAGCTCGAAGCCGACGAGCAAACGGATCATCGAGATCTCGCGACGTTCGGAGTTCGGCTCTTTCGCCCGGCGTCTCCGGAGCATTGGCATTACGAGATCGAAGCCATGCGGCAGACGGGAACGTCGACCGGCACCGTCGCGGGCGTATCGCGCACCGGGCTCGATCACCGCGCGTACTTGGGTCACGTCGAGCTCGGCTATACCTTCATGGCGCGCGGCAAGCCGGACCTCATGTTCCAGTACGACACGTCGAGCGGCGATCGCGATCCGAACGACGACCGCAACGAACGCTTCGACACGCTGTTCGGCGCTCGCCGCTTCGACTACGGGCCGACGGGCATCTACGGCCCGTTCCCGCGCGCCAACCTCGAGACCTCCGGTGTGCGACTCGGCTTCGTCCCGGCGCCTCGCTGGCAGAGCATGGTGGCCTACCGCGCGTACCGGCTCCAATCGGCGCGGGACGCGTGGACGACGACCGGTCTCAGGGACGCTTCGGGCCAATCCGGCGATTCGCTGGGGCGGCAGGCGGAAGCGCAATTCAGCTGGAACGCCGTCGAGGACCGACTGGGCGTCGAGGCCGGCTACGCCTATTTCTCGAAGGGCCGCTTCGTCGAGCGCACGGCGCCGGCCCAAAGCTCTCCCAGCAACTACTTCTACGCGGCCCTGACGGTTTCCTTTTAGCGCACACAGGCACTGACGGATATCGTCCATGGGAGACACCGCCATGAGAATGAACATCGACGCTCTTGGGCGCCTCGGCCGCTCATGCGGTCTCTCGATGGCCGCCGCGGTCCTCGCCATCGCGGCCGTTTCGGCTCGGGCGGACGAGGCCCGGATCGCCGTGGCCGCGAACTTCACGGCCGCCGCAAAGGAGATCGCCGCTCGCTTCGAAAAGACCAGCGGCCACAAGATCGTATTGAGCTTCGGCTCGACGGGCCAGCTCTACACGCAGATCACTCAAGGTGCGCCGTTCGACGTTTTCTTGGCCGCCGACCAGGATAGACCTAAGAAAGCCGTCGACGAGGGCCTTGCCGTGAAAGGCAGCCGCTTCACCTACGCGACGGGCAAGATCGTCCTGTACAGCCGCGACAAGGATCGCGTCACGGGCGCGGAAACGCTCGAGACGGGCGACTTCGCCAAGATCGCGATCGCGAATCCCGAGACTGCGCCGTACGGCGCCGCGGCCGTGCAAGCGATGAAGGCGCTCGGCGTCTACGACGCGCTCCGCGCTAAAATCGTTCAGGGCACGAACATCTCTCAGACCTATCAATTCGTCTCGACGGGCAATGCCGAGGTCGGGTTCGTCGCGCTCTCGCAGGTCGCGGGAAACGACGCGGGGTCGCGCTGGATCGTGCCGGACCGGCTCTACGATGCGATCGCGCAGGACGCGGTGCTGCTCGAGCACGGCGCGAAGAACGCCGCCGCCGCGGCGTTTCTCGCCTACCTCGAGGGGCCCGAAGCGCGCGCCATCGAGGAAAAGTACGGTTACGGCACGGGCAAATGAGAGAATGTAGCGGGGGCTCACCGCTGTCTTACACATCCGAGGCTCGCGCTTGTTCTTGGAAGGCCTGAACGCAGGCGATCTGTGGGTGCCGGTCCGACTCACGCTCGAGCTCGCGGCCGTTACGACGCTCGTGCTGCTTCTCGTCGGCACGCCGCTCGCATGGTGGCTTGCGCGCTCGGAGGCGAGCGGCAAGGAGATCGTCGCGAGCATCGTCGCGCTCCCGTTGGTGCTGCCGCCGACCGTGCTCGGATTCTATCTGCTGCTCGCGCTCGGCCCGAACGGCCCCGGGGGGTGGGCCGCCGGATTCTTCGGGGGGCGCTCGCTCGCCTTCACGTTCACGGGCCTCGTGATCGGCTCCACCGTATATTCGTTGCCCTTCGTCGTGCAGCCGATCCGCAATTCCTTCGAGGGCTTCGGCTTGCGCCCTCTCGAAGTCGCCGCGACGCTGCGCGCGACGCCGTGGGACGCGTTCTGGTCCGTGGCCGTGCCGCTCGCGAGGCCCGGCATCATGACCGGCGCGGTGCTCGGCTTCGCGCACACGGTCGGAGAATTCGGCGTCGTGCTCATGATCGGCGGCGGCATTCCCGGAGAGACGAAAGTGCTGTCGGTCGCGATCTACGACTACGTCGAGACTCAGCGATGGCCGGAGGTGCATCTCCTCGCCGGAGGCATGGTGGTATTTTCCTTCGCCGTGATCCTCCTCATGCGATCGCTCGAGCGGCGGCTCGCGCGCGTCGGATCATGACCTGCGAAGGCGCGACGCCCGGGAGCGCATCCATCGGGGCCGAGCTTCGCTGCACGCTCGGGTCGTTCTCGCTCGACGCGGCTTTCACCGTGCCGCTGATCGGCAGCACCGTCTTGTTCGGGCCGTCGGGCAGCGGCAAGACGACGCTCCTGCGCTGCGTCGCGGGTCTGCAGCGTTCCCGAGGACGGCTGCTCGTCGGCGGCGAGGTGTGGCAAGACGACGGCGTGGCGTTGTTTCGCGCGCCCCACGAGCGGCCTGTCGGCTACGTCTTTCAGGAAGCGAGCCTGTTTCCGCATCTCTCCGTGCGCGAGAACTTGCTGTTCGGCGCGCGGCGCGCCGCGAAGCGCGGAACGCCCGAAGCGCTGCGCTTCGAGGAGGTCGTCGACCTCATCGGCCTCGGCACGCTGCTCGCGCGTGCGCCGGCGTCGTTGTCGGGCGGCGAGAGGCAGCGCGTCGCCGTCGGCAGAGCGTTGCTCTCGCAGCCGCGTCTGCTGCTGCTCGACGAGCCGCTGTCGGGCCTCGACGCGGCGGCAAAGGAGGAGATTCTTCCGTACCTCGAAGCGCTCCACGAGCGCCTTGCCATCCCCATGCTCTATGTGACGCACGATACGGCCGAGGCGGACCGGCTCGCGGACACGCTCGTGCTGCTCGAGCGCGGCCAGGTGCTGGCCGCGGGTCCGCTCGGCGAGCTCGAGGCGCGTCCGGATCTGCCGCTGCTGCAGGCGCCGCAGGCGACGGTCACGCTGCAAGGCCGCGTGACGAGCATCGACAGCGAGTACTCGCTCACGCGCCTTGCCGTCGACGGCGGCGCGCTGATCGTGCCCGGACGCCACGGACCGCTCGGCAGCCGCCGGCGTCTCCGTATCGGCGCGGCGGACGTGAGCTTCACGCGCGTCCGGCCCGTCGAGACGACGGTGCTGAACTGCCTGCCGGCTCGGATCGTCGCCGTGGAGCCCCGCATCGGCGACGACGCGCGCGTGCACGTCGTCGCCGCGCTCGGCGAGGACGGGAACGGCGCGCGTATCGTCGGCCGCGTAACGCGGAAGTCGCGAGAGGCGCTCGCGCTTGCGCCCGGCTTGCCCGTCTTCGCGCAGATCAAGAGCGTCGCGCTCGCGGCATCGGGCAGCGGACAGCGGCCGCTCGGCTCCGACATCGCCTCGCCGACTTCGCTCACGTAGCCGAGGCCGCCGCGCTAGGCGGTTTCGAGGGCATGCTACGATATTCGAATGGCGAAACGGCTTGCCGCCGAGCTCTGGATCAAGCTCAAGCTTCCCGGCGCCGGTCAAATCGGCCCGGGCAAAATCGAATTGCTCAAGAAGATCGATCAGCACGGCTCGATGGCCGCGGCCGCACGTGCAATGGGCATGTCGTATCGGCGAGCGTGGCTGCTCGTAGATGAGCTGAACAAGCTGTTCACGAAGCCGTTGGTGGAAAAACACCTGGGCGGGAGCACGCAAGGCGGCGCCTCGCTGACCGATTTCGGGAGGCAGCTCGTTCAGCGCTACGACGCGCTGGTCCGAGGATCCATAGACGCGAATGGCGAGCACTTGGCGGCGATCGCGAAGTGCGTGAGACGGCCGGCCAAGTAGGCGCTCCGAAGTCTGAGCTCCGTAGCCGGTGCCCCGGTCTCTAGACTCCGGAGCTGGAGCTCCGGAGTCCCAGATCTCCCGTCAGTCAGTCACCTCGATCTTCAGGATTTGGCCGAGCCCGATCGGCGGAGGTCCGAAGCCGACATGAGAGACGTAAAGATTGCCGTCCGGCCCGATCGTCATGCCGGTCGGAAAGAAGAGATTGTCTGCGATGACGTCGGGGCTCTTGCCGCTCGGGTTCACGCGCAAGATGCGGCCCGTGCCGCCGGTCGGGGCCGGTGCCGCTGACGTCTCGAGAACGTACATGCGGTTGCGCTGGTCGAAGACGAGGCCGAGCACCATGTTGAAGCCCGTCGCCTTCCTGTGGATTTCGCCGCTCGGCGTCACTCGCCAGACTCTCGACGAGCCCTCGTCCTGCGGGAACTCGCCGAGGTTGGCCACGTAGAAGTTGCCGTGGTAGGCGAGGGCGGTCGGCACGACGTGCCCTTCGCTCGCGGAGATGTCGACGACCCGGCTGACCTTGCCGTCCGGCGTGATCTTGACGATCTCGCCGTGATTCGGCTCGACGGCGTAGAGATTGCCGCGCACCGCGAGCATGCTGTACCACGTCCCGTCCGGCTCGAAGTCGTCTTCCTCGATAGTCTCGACGGGGTGAGCTCTTTGATACGCGCCGAGATCGGCGACGACGTCCCAGCTGCCGTCGTCGTTCACGCGGATGACGGAGTTCGGGACTTCCGGCACGCCGTGCGAGCAGCCGGCCCCGGCGAGAATCGCGTACAGCGTGTCGTCTATGAACGCGACGTCGGCCACGCCGCTGACGAAGCTGCCGAGATCGGGACTCGTCTGGCTCGACGGCAGACCGTCGACGACGGTCGTGCGATTGCCGAAGGCGTCGATCTTGGAAATCCGCGCGCCGTCCGTGCTGCCGGCGTACGGTCCGACGGGCGGCACGACCACGCAATCGGGGTCGTCCGGCGGCGGCGTGGTACCGCCGATGCCCCCCTCGGCCACGTACAAGTCGCCGTCGGGTCCGAACTTGAGTCCCCTCGGATTGTTGAGACCGGTGGCATAGAGGGTCACGACCGCAGTCGCCTCCGGCTGCGCCTGCGCCGCTGCCGGCGCGAGCACCGCCGCCGGAGACAGAGCCGCCGTCAGCAGGAGCGCGCCGCTCCTGAAGCTGCGGCGCCCGGGTTCTCTGATTGTCATTGAAGTGCCTCCCATCGAAGTGCCTCCCTCGCTTGTGTCTCGACGCGCTCGTCGCGGGCACGAGATGAATGCATACGGCGAAGCGGACTAAGTTCTCGTGACACCTCGGCCCGATTCTTTCCGAAGGCCGTGGGTGCGGTCCGGTTCGGCGCTCGTAGGAGCGGGGAGCGTGCTGCCGCGCTCGGGCAGCGGTCAAGCTGGACCGATACCTACTGCTTTCGTCCATCGGAGGGCATCCGGTCTTGCGATCCTGCGCGCGTTGCGAGTCGCGCGACGGCCGGGACCGGGAGCGTCGCAGCGTCGCGACGACCTCATCGCTGCGCGACCCGCGCGTCCGGCACGCGCCGGCACGCTCGCACGATCTCCTCCGCCTTCGGCGACTCGATCGCGCGGAAGAATTCGTCGAGGTACGCGTGTGCCTTCTCCCGCGTGCGATCGTCGAGCGCCGGAATCTCGTCGATGAGCTCCGAGATCGCGTTCCGTCTGCTCGAAAAGCGCTCGAAGAGGCCGAACCAGTCGAGGCCCGGATGGCAGAACCCTCGATAGAGGCGTTGCGTGACCGAGTTGATCGGCAGCCCGCGCGCGGGCGCGGCGTAGGAGGCGTCGACGAGACCCGAGAAATCGAAGTCGTACGGCACGGCGGTTAGGCGCCCGTCGGCGGCGACGAAGCTCGCGACGTTATGGCCCGCAACGGCGGACCAGTCCGTGTTGCCGATCAGGTATTGAAAGAGCTCGAACGCCGCGAGCTCGCGCGCGTCGGCCGCGCTCGGAGAGAACTCGCCCTCCGCCTGCAACATCGAGCCGCGCCTCTTCGCGAGCGAATCGAAGTGCTCCGTGAAGAAGGCGTAACGCACCACCTCGCGGCCCCGGCGCGCCGTGTCCCGATAGGTGATGCGCACGAGCCGAACCCGAAGGCTGTCGTCGGTGATCAGGTTGTAGATGCGATAGGCGAGATACTCTTTGAGCACATACTGCTCGTAGGTGCCGTCGTTGCGGCAATGCGTCGTGAGCGGCAGCATCTTTTGGCCCTCGAAAGGCGTGCGGGGCGCTCCGTCCGGAAAGAACACGAACAGCGGCGGCACCGTGCAATTGCCCGACTCGTTCCGCCAAATGCCGCGCACGCGCAGGCGAACGTCGATGCGCCGCTCGGCGCCGCGTCCGTCGCGCACGACGAGCGCGGCCGGCGCATCTGCGCAGCTCGAGCGCTCCGTGCGGCGGCAGAGCGCCTTCGAGCTCATGACGAGGTCGACCGCGAGCGGCTCGTCTGCGGCGAAGAGCGGGGCGGCCGCGACTTCCGCGGAAGCTTCCACGGGCGCCGAGAGCGCGCCGACGGCGAGCACGGCTGCCGCCACGCCGATCGCCGTCCGCCGACGATTGATCCTGACCGGGCGCGGCGCAGCTCGGCGCGCCGGATAGCGCTTCGCGATCTGCACGGTCAAGACGATCCAAAACAGCGCGAGGACCATGTTCACGGCGGCGAATTCACGAAAGCCGAAGCCGAACCAGTGCAGCCCCGCGTAAATCCAGCCCGCCTGCACGAGATCTCCGAGGCGCCAGAAGAAGGTGTCGACCGCGGTCTTGCCCTCGTATTGATGGCGTGCCGGCAGCGGCAAGAAGAGGGCGTGCCGAGCGGTGTTCATGATCGAGTAGTTCGTGCTGTTCTCGAGAACCTTGACCGCCCGGATGATGCCGAAGACCGGCAGGAACACGACGAGGCCGTAGCCGACGAGAGCGACGATCGGGAGGATCAGACTGGCTCCCGGGACCCCGATCCGGCGAAAGAGCCGAGCGACCAAGAACAGCTGCAGCAGCATGCCGAGCGCGTTGACGGCCATGTAGTAGTCGCCGTAGAAGGACGCGATGAGGTTTGCTTTGTCGAGTCCCGGATCGAGCGCCGCTTGCCGGTCGGCCTCGCGAAGCACGAGGTCGGTCAATATGTACTCGCCCGTCGTGTTCACGCAGTTGAGCACCACCGCGAGCAGCGCGAGCAGCAGCAGGTAGCGGTCGCCGAGCACGAGCGTGAATCCGCCGAACGGATTCATCGAACGATCGCCGGCGGCCGCCGCCGTCTGCTCCGGCTTGCTCGACTGCGGCGGCACGGATCGCGCGCTGCGCTCGACGAGCGGCAGCGTGGCCGCGAGCAAAACGACGGCCACGAGGATCAAGTTCCACGGGCCGAGGAGCGGAAAGAGCGCGGCCGTGAGTCGAGGCCCGACGAGCGCGCCCAGCGCGGCGCCCGTCATGATCAACGGAAACAGGCGCTGGCCCGCCTCGACGCTGAACGTATGCGCGGCGTGCGCCCATAGCTGGGCGAGAATCGTGACGCCGAATACGCCGACCCAAACGTAATAGGCGAACCCGACGTCGATGCCGCCGCGGCCGAGCAGATAGAAGAGGCCGAGGTTCGACATGAAGAAGACGGTGATGCGGCGGATCAAGAGGTGCGGCGCCGTTCGCTTGAACGCCGCCGCGTAGAGCGGGAGGCCGACGAGCAGGACGCCGGCGATCGCGCCGCACGCGTAGCTCTTCAGCGCCGCCGATCCGCCGGCGAGCAGCAGCGGCTCCCGTACGGTCTTCAACACGTAGTAGCACACGAGCAGCACGAGGGCGTAGGTCGAGAAGAGCAGCGCGCTTCGCCCTTCGCCGGGACGCACGGTCGTGAACAGGGCGAGAACGCGCTCAAAAGCGGAATGCTCCTCGTCACGGCGCGCTGCGGCTCCGCCGGCCGTCTCCGCCGCCACGCAATCGAAGCCGTGCGTCGTCTTTGCGTTCATCGTCTGCTCCCCTCGCGTTCTCGTGTTTCGTCGCCGTGCCGCTGCCGGGCGGGATCCGGGCCGCGGCGCCCGTGAGAAGAGAGTGCGCGCAAAGGCTTCTAAGCGACTGATTTAAGACGCATCGTTTTCGCCGCAAAAGGTGCGCAAATGTTCGGAGTTCTGCGGATTCGGGAACGCGAGGGCGTGTTGCCGCGGGCCCCGGCTCGTCGCTAACATCGGCGTCAACATCCCTGCTCGGCGTTTGAGCGCGGCGTCAACGGGAGAGTCGATGGACCAGCGACTGCGGCGCGGCTTTCGCATCGGCGTATTCGATGTCGAGCCGCTCTCCGGAATCGTCAGCGGGCCGGACGGTGCCTTGCACGTTCAACCGAAGGTCATGGACGTGCTCGTCTATCTCGCCGAGCACGCCGGCGAGCTCGTCGAGCGCGATACGCTGCTCGAGCAGGTATGGCGCCGCATCACTTCCGAAGAGGTGTTGACGCGCTGCATCAGCGAGCTGCGGCGGGCCTTGGGGGACGACCGGGGGAAGCCCCGCTACATCCAGACGGTGCCGAAGCGCGGGTACCGGCTCGTCGAGCCGGTCGTGCTCGACCGCGAGGCTGCGGAACGGGCGCCGCAGGCGCTCGATGCGGCGGCCCCTTCGGACGCGACGCCCGGCGCGGCGCCCGGCGCGGCGCCCGCCCCG
>DASTSM010000438.1:0-2442 GCA_035760685.1 Gammaproteobacteria bacterium
CGCGTGCTGCGGTCGGCGTCGGGATAGAAGTCCGGGATCCAGATGCGGGCCGTCTGAATCGTCGCTGCGTCCGCGAACCCGGGATCGACGTCGCGCAGCGCCTGGAACGTTCGGATCATGAGCGCCGCGCTCACGACTAGCACGAGCGCGAGCGCCACCTGCACGACAACGAGCGTGCTGCGCGCCATGTTCCGCTCGCGGCTCGCGCTCGAGCCGCGCGCCGCGAGGGTGTTGAGCGTAACGACGCGGAATGCGTGCTTCAGCGCCGTGACGGAGCCGAACGCGAGCGTCGACGCGAGCGAAACCGCCGCGGTGAAGGCGAGGACCGGCGGATAGACGCCGATCTCCTCGAGCCGGGGCAGCGTGCCCGGTCCGATGGCGACGAAGACGCGCAGTCCGAGATAGGCCAATGCCAAGCCGAGCAAGCCGCCCAGGACGCCCAATCCCAAGCTCTCGACGAGCAGCTCTCTCGCGATTCGCGCGGGCATGGCTCCGAGCGCGGCGCGCACGGCGAGCTCTTGCCGGCGCTCGTCCGCCCTCACAAGCATGAGATTCGCGATGTTGGCGCACGCGACGAGCAGCACGGCGCCGATCGCGCCCATCACGAGCCACAGCGTGCTCGCGACGCCGCCGACCAGGTCGTCCTTCAACGGACGAACCACGGGCGTGATCCGTGCTTCCGCGAGCTGTTCCTTCGTGGTGCCGGGAAAGAGGGGCCACGCATCGGCCCAGATCTTGAGCACGCGCACGAGGTCGGCGCGTGCCTCGTCCGGCGTAACGCCCGGCCTGAGGCGCGCGAGGGCCTGATAGCTGAAACCGTCGCCGAGATTCAGCTCGGCACGGTTCAGGCGCACGGCCAGGATCACGTCGGGCTGCGGCCCATCGAGGAACCGGAAGCCGCGCGGCATGACGCCGATGACTTGGGCCGGCTGCGAATCCATCGAGAGCTGACGCCCGAGCGCGGCCGCATCGCCTCCGAAGCGTCGCTGCCAAAACGCGTAGGAGAGAATGACGGGCACGGGCCCCTCGGCCGCGGGTCCATGCTCGTCCGCAGTGAATCCCCGGCCGAGCATCGGTTGCACGCCGAGCGCCTCAAGCGTGCCGTCCGTGACGCGCAGCGCGCGCACGCGCTCCGGCTCGCCGAGCCCGCTCAGTGTCGCGGCGCCGTCCTGCCACAGGCCGATATCGGCCAGGGTCCGGTTCTCCTCACGGTACGTGAAATACATCGTCGGCGACGACGTGAGGTCGTGGTCGAGCTCGGCTTGGGCGTGGCGGATCCGCACGAGCTCGCCCGGGTTCGGATACGGCAACGGCTTGATCAGCACGGAGTAGATGACGCTGAAGATTGCAGTGGTTGCGCCGATGCCGAGTGCGAGCGTGAGCACGACGGCGAACGTGAAGGCGGGCCGCCGCGACAAGCCGCGCAGCGCGTAGTGCAGATCGCGGCCTATGGAGTCGAAAAAGGCGCTGATGTTCACGCGGAGGGCCTCCCGGGCGACGCCTCGTTCAGATGTCACCGGTTCGTTCAGGTGGGACTCGGCACACAAAAAGCGCGCCAAGATTCGAGGCACCCTAACTGGTTGAATTTGCTCATCTCCACTGCCGTCCCCCACTGTTCGTAAGGGCAGAGCGTCCCGCATTCGCACAGTCCGTCCCATGCGCGGCACACGTGGATAGCGCCGATGGACCGAAAATGCCGCGGGCGAAACGGCGCCCGCCGTGCGGTTGTCAAAGCCCATGTCCCGCGTCGAAAATCTGCGTTGCGCTCGTCGAGGAGCGCCGAGGTCGAACTCATGCTTTCACGTTCTGGACGCTGCCGGGCGTCTACACGACGGCGGCCCGGTTGACGCCGCACGTCCGCGTCCTGCTGCTGCTCTGGGGCGCGTTCCTCGCCATCTGGTTCGTGTCCTCGTTCGGCGCGAAGAAGAACATGCCGTCCGCGCGCGCGTGGACGGGTCTCGCGATCCGCGTCGTCCTGCTCGTTGCGCTGCTGATCGCGTTTCGCTCGCCCGGGTTCGTCGAGTTCGCGAGGCGGTCGGCCGTGGAGTCCGGGGGTGCGCTCGGCACCGTGGGCGTCGCCCTCTGCGCGGCCGGGATCGGCTTCGCGATCTGGGCCCGGTTCCACCTCGGCCGCAACTGGGGAATGCCGATGAGCGTCAAGCAGGACGCCGAGCTCGTGACAACCGGGCCCTACAAGCACGTGCGCCACCCGATCTACACGGGCATCCTGCTGGCGCTGGTCGGCTCCGCCTTGGTCCTCGGCGCTTGGTATGCAGGCGTCGTGGCCATCTTCGCCGTCTACTTCTTCTTCAGCGCGCGCAGCGAGGAGACGGTACTGCTCGAGCAATTCGGCGAGCCGTATCGGGAATACATGCGGCGCACGAAGATGCTGATCCCGTTCGTGCTCTGACTCGAGTCCGGCTACGGCGGCGGCCCGCCCCC
>DASTSM010000439.1:0-12519 GCA_035760685.1 Gammaproteobacteria bacterium
ACACGCGGTACTTGCCCGCGTTGACCGTCGAGAGCGCGTACATGACGACGAAGAACGCGAGCAGCAGCGTGATGAGATCGCCGTACGGGATCGCCCACGCCTCGTGATTCTGGTGCTCCTCGTGATGCTTCTTTCTCGCCATGGTTCCCTCCTAGACGAGATAGCCGCGCAGCTTCGTCTCGATGCTGCGCGGATTGTCGCCGCGCGCGATGCCGACGAGCCCGTCGATGATGAGCTCGCGCTGCGCGACGGTCGATTGAATGATGCCCTTGAGCTTGTTGCCGATCGGCAGGAACAGCAGATTGGCCGACGCGATGCCGTAGATCGTGGCGACGAACGCCGTCGCGATGCCCTTGCCGAGGTGCTCGGGCTCCGCGAGGTGCTGCATGACGGAAATCAGGCCGAGCACGGCGCCGATGATGCCGAGCGTCGGCGCGTAGACGCCGAGGCTCTCGAAGACCTTCGCGCCCTGCTGGTCGAACTGCTCGCGCGTCGAGAGCTCGACGTCCATGATGTGCCGGATCGCCTCGGGCTCCGCGCCGTCCGCGAGGAGCTGGAGACCCTTGCGCACGAACGGATCGCTCTCCTGCTCCGCCATCGACTCGAGCCCGAGCAGCCCGTCGCGGCGCGCGATCTGGCTCCAGCCGACCACGCGCTCGAGCAGCTTCTCGCCGTCGAGCAGCGGCGTGACGACGATCCAGCGCACGATCGAGAACGCGTGCGCGAAGACCATGAGACGCACCTGCAGGAGCACGGACGCGAACGTGCCGACGATGACGATGACGAACGCGGCGCTGCTCCAGAGCGCGGCGATGCCGCTGCCCTTCAGAATGCTGCCGCCGAGGATCGCGATGAGGCCGAGCACGACGCCGATGACGCTGAGGATGTCCATTCCGTACCGCGGCTCCGCGCCTTACGACGCCGTCTCCCCGCGGCTCCACTCCGCGAGGCTCGCGCGGAGGCGCGCGAGGGCCTGTCCGTGGATCTGGCAGACTCGAGACTCGCTCACGCCGAGCACCTCTCCGATCTCGCGAAGGTTCAGCTCCTCGTCGTAGTAGAGCGACAGGACCTGCTGCTCGCGCTCGGGCAGCGCGGCGATCGCGGCCGCGACGGCTTCGCGCAGGCCGTCGCGCACGCATTCGACCGCGGGGTCGGCGCCGTCGCCCGGGATCGATTCCGCCGCGTCCTCGCCGGGCCCGACGAGCTCCTCGATGCTGAAGATCCGCGCCTCGGTCGCCTTGCGCAGCATGTCGTGATACGTCTCGAGATCGACGCCGAGCTCGGCCGCGGCCTCGGCGGCCGAGGCCGCGCGCCCGGCGCGCAGCTCGACGGCGCGCAGCGCGTCGCCGATCTGCCGAAGCGTCCGGTTGGCCGAGCGCGGCGCCCAGTCGAGGCGCCTGACCTCGTCCAGCATCGCGCCTCGGATCCTGATGCCCGCGTAGGTTTCGAAGCTCGCGCCGCGGCTCTCGTTGTATTGCCGCGCCGCTTCGAGCAATGCCATGGCTCCCGCCTGAATCAAGTCCTGCACCTGCACCGCCGCCGGCAGCCTGCCGAGCAAGTGGTGCGCGATGCGCCGCACGAGATCCATGTATCGCTCGACTAGGATCTCGTTGTCTCCGAGAGCGTCGGACGCGTACATCTACGCGCTCCCGCAGGCCGGCGCCGCCCGAGCCGCCGCCAGCGTCCGCTCGAGGAAAAACACCGGTCGTCCCGCGCACGACTCGGGCACTACCCACTTGTCGGCACGACCCGCCAATTCCTTGAATGCCCGGCCCGAGGGACTCGACGGGAAGCTCTCGACCACGGCCTTCTGCAGGCGTACGGCCCGGTGCAGCGCGGGGTCTTCCGGCACGCTGCCGAAGTGCACGAGCGAGACGTCGAGAAAGCGGTCGCAGACGGCGCGAAGCTTCTCGAACAGCGCTCGGCCGTGGGACGTGTTGCGCACGCGGTTGCAGAGAATCTGAAACCTGCGCACTCCGCGCTCGCGCGAGGCGAGCTTCACGACGGCGTAGGCGTCGGTGATCGAGGCCGGCTCGTCGCAGACGACGACGACGACCTCGTGCGCGGCGCCGCAGAACCCGAGCACCGCGCCGCCGATGCCGGTCGCGGTATCGACGACGAGCGCCTCGACGTCGAGCGGCAGCGAGGAAAAGGCCGCGACGAGCCCGTGAATCTCGCGCGGGCTCAACCCCGCGAGCCGGGACACGCCGGACGACGCGGGCACGATCTTGAGGCCCGACGGGCCTTCGACGACGACCTCCTCGAGCGGCAGCTCGCCGTCGAAGACCTGCTCGAGGCTCGCGGCGGGCCGAAGGCCGAGCAGCACGTCGACGTTGGCGAGCCCCAAGTCCGCGTCGAGCAGCATCGTCGCGCGCCCCGACTCGGCGAGCGCGACGGCGAGATTGACGGCGACGTGCGTCTTGCCGACGCCGCCTTTGCCGCTCGCGACGGCCATGACCTTCACGGGCGCGGCGCCGACGATGCGCCGCAGCCCAGCGGCCTGATCCTCAGACGACCGCATCGAATACTCTCCGTGTCGCGCGCTGCGCGCGCAGGTGCGCGGCATCGGGCGGCGCCGCGGGGGCGGCCCGCCGACTCCGATCCTCGGGATGGGCATCGTTGTTCGCGTTCGCGTCGCTCGCGTCGTTCGCGCCTCCGCGCCCGGCGGCCCACCCAAGAAGATAGGCGATGCGGGCGAGCTTCAAGTCTTCCGGCACGCGCTGCCCCTCGCTGAGCCAGGCCGCGGGCAGCCCCGATTCGATGAGCACGGACAGCGCCGCGCCGAGGCCCTCCGCCTCGTCGAGCTTCGTCAGCACGACGCCGGAGAGGCGGCCCGCCCCGAAAGCGCGCACGGCCTCCGCCATGACGCCGCGCTGCATGTTCGCCGCGAGCGCGAGGAAACGCGCGAGCTCGCCGGCGCGCTCGAGCTGCTCGATCGCGCCTTTGAGGCGCGGATCGCGCGGCGCCATGCCGGCCGTGTCGACGAGCACGAGGCGGCGGCCGCGGGCCGCTGCGAGCGCCGCGTCGAGGTCCTCGGCCGTGTCCGCGCGCCGCACGGGAACGCCGAGGATCGCGCCGAACGCATCGAGCTGGCGATGAGCGCCGACGCGGAAGTTGTCGATCGTGACGAGCGCGAGCGAATCGCGGCCGTAGCGCAGGCAGTGCCGCGCCGCGAGCTTCGCGATCGTCGTCGTCTTGCCGACGCCCGTCGGACCGACCAGCGCGAAGACGCCGCCCTGCTCGAGCGGATCCTCCTTGAGCAGCTGAATGCGGCGGCCGAGCCCGAACATGACGTCGCGCCAAGCGCGTTCCGGCTCGTCGGCGTGCTCGACCTCGGCGACCAGCGTATCGACGAGCGACGGCGCGAGCTCGAGCGCTTCGATGCGGCGCTTGAGCGCGGCGCGCTCGGGATCGAACGCACGCATGTCGGCCCACGAGAGCCGCAGGCAATGCTCGCGCAGCATCGAGCGCAGGATTCGGAGCTCCGCCTGCATCGCCGCGAGCTCCCGCGACGACTGCGGGCGCGCATCGCCGCCGATCGACAACCGCGGGCAGTCATCGGCGCCGCCCGACGGATGCGGCCGCTGATCGCCGCCGCTCGGCTCGGATTCGGGCGCCGGTGCTGCGACGGCAGCCGCGGGTGCGACGCCCGCGAGCAGCGTCTCGTCGTAGTCGACGGCCGCGATGATCTCGACGCCGTCGTCGAGCGAGCGGCTCGAGAGGATCACGGCATCCGGTCCGTGCTCGCTTCGCACCTGCTGGATCGCGCGGCGCATGTCCGGCGCGACGAAACGCTTGATGTTCATTGAACGCGTACTCCTTACGCCCTTATGCCGTTACCGCGCCCGGCAGCGGCAGCGCCGCCTCACCCTCGGCGCGACCCACGGTCGCAATCACCTTGACGGGCCTGTTATCCGGAATCTCCGTGAACGCCAGCACGTGCAGACCTCGGATCGAGCTCCTGAGCCAACGCGCGACCCAAGGCCTTATCTCCGGCGATACGACGAGCACGGACGGCTCGCCTTCGAGCTCCCGGCGCTCGACGAGCTCGCGCAGCGACTGCTGCAACCGCGCCGCGAGCCCGGGCTCGACGGCGCCTCCGTTCTGCGTGACGGCCTTGTGCAGCATCTGCTCGAGCGCGGGATCGAGCGCGATGAGCGGAAGCTCGCCCGCCCCGCCCGCGATCTGCTGCGCGATCGATCGGCCGAGCGCGACGCGCGCGGCCGCCGTCAGCGCCTCGGGGTCCTGCGTCTTCGGCGCGGCCTGGGCGAGCGCCTCGGCGATCGTGCGCAGGTCGCGCACGGGTACCTGCTCCGCGAGCAGGTTTTGCAGCACCCTGAGCAGCACGCCGAGCTCGATCGATTTCGGCACGAGGCTCTCGGCGAGCTTCGGATGCGCGCGCGCGAGCATGTCGAGCAGCGCCTGCACCTCCTCGTGGCCGAGCAGCTCGTGCGCGTGCTCCTTGAGCACGCGGCTCAGGTGCGTCGCGATGACCGTGGCCCCGTCGACGACCGTGTAGCCGAGCGACTGCGCCTTCTCGCGATCCGCGGGATCCGTCCAGACGGCGTGGAGCCCGAAGGCCGGCTCCCGCGTCGGCGTGCCTCGCACCTCTCCGAAGACGCGGCCGGGATTGATTGCGAGCTCCTTGCCCGGCACGAGCTCGCCCTCGCCGACGGGCACGCCGAGCAAGGTCAGCCGGTACGCCGACGGCGCGAGCTCGAGGTTGTCCCGGATGTGCACGGCCTGCACGAGGAAGCCGAGCTCCTGGGACAGCTTGCGCCGCACGCCTTTGATGCGTGCGAGCAGCGTGCCCGAGGACGCGGGGTCGACGAGCGGAATCAGACGATAGCCGAGCTCGAGCCCGACGAGATCGACGGGCGGGAGATCCTCCCACGAGAGCTCCTTGTCGCCGGTCTCGGCGGTTTGCGGAGCCGCGGGCGCCTGCTCGGGCTTCGCGGCCTGCGAGCGCGAGCGGATCGCGTACCCGGCGGCGCCGAGGAGCCCCGCGAGCAGCAGGAAGACGCCCGTCGGCATGCCGGGAACGAGGCCGAGCGCGCCGACGACCGCGGCCACGGTGAAGAAGGCGCGCGGATTGCCGAAGAGCTGCTCGAGGATCTGCTCGCCCATGTCGCGCGCCGCGGACGCGCGCGTGACGATGATCGCGGTCGCGGTCGACAGCACGAGCGAAGGGATCTGCGCGACGACGCCGTCGCCTACCGTGAGCAGCACGTAGTTGGCCGACGCTTGCGCGAGCGACAGGCCGTGCGAGACGACCCCGATCGTGAGGCCGCCGACGATGTTGATGAAGAGGACCAGGATGCCGGCGATCGCGTCGCCGCGCACGAATTTGCTCGCGCCGTCCATCGCGCCGTAGAAGTCCGCCTCGCGCGCGACTTCCTCGCGCCGGCGCTTCGCCTCGTCCTGCGTGAGCAGGCCCGCATTGAGATCGGCGTCGATGGCCATCTGCTTGCCGGGCATCGCGTCGAGCGTGAACCTCGCGCTGACCTCCGACACGCGCCCGGCGCCCTTCGTCACGACGACGAAGTTGATGATCACGAGGATCGCGAAGACGGCGAGGCCGACCGCGAAGTTGCCGCCCATGACGAACTCGCCGAACGACTCGATGACATGTCCGGCCGCGCTCGTGCCCGTGTGCCCGTCGAGCAGCACGACGCGCGTCGAGGCGATGTTGAGCGCGAGGCGCAGCAGCGTCGCGACGAGCAGCACGGTCGGAAACACGCTGAAGTCGAGCGGCCGGCGCGTGTAGACGGCAACGAGGATCACGACGAGCGACAGCGCGATGTTGAACGTGAAGAAGACGTCGAGCGCGAACGGCGGCACGTGCACGACCATGAGGCCGAGCAGCGCGAGCACGACGAGCGGCGTGCCTAGCCCTAAGAATCTCGAGCGGCTCGCGGCCGCAACGACGGCGCTCACGCCTCACCTCCGCGCCCGGCCGAGAGCTCCGCCGGCACGGGCAAATCGGCCGGGAAGTCGGGCGCGCGGCGGCCGAGCTTGTGCGCACGCTCGAGCTGCATGACCCACGCGAGCACGCGCGCGACCGCGAGGTAG
This sequence comes from Gammaproteobacteria bacterium, assembly GCA_035760685.1. Taxonomy (GTDB): domain Bacteria; phylum Pseudomonadota; class Gammaproteobacteria; order Steroidobacterales; family Rariloculaceae; genus ZC4RG20. The sequence continues at coordinate 6,073 of DASTSM010000439.1, forward strand.
AGCGCGGCCGGAATCTCGGCGCCGATCTCGGTCGTGAAGTAGACGGCCCGCGCGAGCGGCGGCGCCGCGCACACGGGCACGCCGTTCTGCTCGGCGAGCTCGCGAATGCGGGCGGCGATCGGTCCCCGGCCCTTCGCGACGACGCGCGGCGCGCGCTCGGGGCGATCCGTGTAGCGCAGCGCAACGGCGAAGCGGATGGGGTTCGTGATCACGACGTCCGCGCTCGGAACGTCCTGCATCATGCGCCGGCCCGCGCGCTCGCGCTGGAGGCGCTTCATGCGCGCGCGCATTTCGGGATTGCCTTCGCTCTCCTTGAGCTCTTCCTTGATTTCCTCGCGGCTCATGCGCAGGCGCTTGCGGTGGGCGAACACCTGATACGGCACGTCGACGAGCGCGACGAGCGCGAGCCCCGCCGCGAGCGCGAGAAATGCGCGCTGCATGAGGCTGCCGGTCTCCGCGATGCCGGCGAGCGGCGCCGCGAGCCCGAGCGCGCGGAGATCGGGAGCGAGCCGAAGGAGCAGGAACGCCGCGCCGCACGAGAGCAGCGCCACCTTGAGCAGCGCCTTCAAGAGCTCCATGAGCCCCTGCATCGAGAAGATGCGCTTGAGCCCTCTCGAGGGATCGAGCCGCTCGAGCTTCGGCGCGAGCAGGCCGCCCGCGAACGTGAAGCCGCCGAGCAGCGCCGGGGCCGCGACCGCGCCGAGCGCCGCCGCGAGCAGCAGCGGCGCGAGCACGGCGAATCCGCCGAGCATGCCGCGCTCGAGCGCCTCGAGCGCGTCGGCCGCGGCGAGTCCGTTTCCGGTCGGGGACGCGAGGCCGCCGGCGAGCAGCGCCTCGAGCCGATCGAGCATCCAGCGGCCGAACAGCGCGCAGACGCCGGCGCCCGCGAGCACGACGAGCACGGTGCCGAGCTCGCGCGAGCGCGGGACCTCGCCTTCGCGCTTCGCACGCTCGAGGCGTTTGGGTGTCGGGCGTTCCGACCGCTCGTGCGTATCCGCGCGCTCGCTCATTGCCAGGCTCCGATCAGCGTGCGCGCCTCGCCGAGCGCGGCCTCGAGCAGGCGCTCGAACTGCGGCGCGAGCGCGGGCAGCCCGACGGCGAGCGCGACGATGCCGAGCATGAGCGTGAGCGGAAAGCCGACGGCGAAGACGTTGAGCTGCGGCGCGCTGCGCGCAATGAGCCCGATCGAGAGGCTCGCGACGAGGAGCGCCGCCGCGGCGGGCAGCGCCACGAGCACCGCGGCCTCGAACATTCGGGCGCCCCATCCCGCGAGCTCGAGGAAGCCGCCCGAGGTCAAGCCCGTAGCGGCCGGCGGCAGCGAGCGGAAGCTCTCGACGAGCAGCGAGATCAGCGCGAGATGCCCGTCGAGCGCGAGAAACAGCAGCGTCGCGAGCACGACGAAATACTGGCCGACGAGCGGCGCGCCGACGCCCCGCTCGGGGTCGACGATGCTCGCGAACGAGAGGCCCATGCCGAATGCGACGATCTCGCCCGCCATCGCGACGGCGCCGAACGCCATCTGCAGCAGGAAGCCGAGGCCCGCGCCGATCGCCGCCTCGCGCAGCAGCACGACGGCGCCCTCCGGCGAGAACGGCTCGATACCGGCGGGCGCGGGCACGAGCGGCGCCGCGACGATCGCGAGCGCGAAGCCGAGCGCGGCACGCAGCCGCACGGGCACCGTGCGCGCGCCGAAGAGCGGCGCGGCGGCGAGCATCGCGGCGATCCTCGCGAGGGGCCAGAGCACGCGCGCGACGGCGGCCACGAGGTCCGCGTCGGTGAGCTGGAACGGCGCCGCGATCATGCGCTTGCCTCGGCCGAACGAGGCGCGAGCGTCGGTCTGGCCGTGCACGTCATCCGAGCATCCCCGGCAGGCGCAGCAGCAGGTCCCGGAACCAATCGACGAGCAGCGAGAGCATCCACGGACCCGCGATGACGAGCATGAGGCCGACGCCGAGCAGCTTCGGGATGAACGACAGCGTCGTCTCCTGAAGCTGCGTCGCGGCTTGCAGGATGCCGACGACGAGGCCGACGCCGAGCGCCGTCAGCAGAATGGGCGCCGCAACGAGCGCCGCGATCCTGAGCGCCTGCTCGCCGATCTCGAGAACGTCGCCTACCGACACGATGGCTCTCCTTTTCCTATGCGAGGGCTCAGTGAACGAAGCTGCCCGCGAGCGTCGTCATGACGAGCGTCCAGCCGTCGACGAGGACGAACAGCATGATCTTGAAGGGCAGCGAGACGATGAGCGGCGAGAGCATGACCATGCCGACGGACATGAGCGCGCTCGCGACGACGAGATCGATGACGAGAAACGGCACGAGCAGCACGAAGCCGACCTCGAACGCCGTCTTGAGCTCGCTCGTGACGAAGGCCGGCAGCAGCAGCGAGTACGGCACGTCCGCCGCGCTCGCGAGGTCGCGGCCTGCGAGCCGCGCGAACAGCGCGAGGTCGTTGTCGCGCGTCTGGTTCAGCATGAATTCGCGCACGGGCTCCGCGGCCGCTTCGAGCGCCGCGGCGGGCGCGAGCTTGTGATCGAGGTAGGGACGAACGCCTTCGTCGTAGACGCGCGCGCCGACGGGCGCCATGACGAACGCCGTGAGAAAGAGCGCGATGCCGACGAGAATCTGGTTCGACGGCGTCTGCTGCGTGCCGAGGCCTTGGCGCAGGATCGCGAGCACGACGACGATGCGCGTGAACGCCGTCATCGTGATGAGCACGGCCGGCAGCAGGCTCAGCACCGTCATGAAGAGCAGCACCTGCAGGCTCACGGACCACGTCTCGGTGGCGCCGCCGGGGCCTTTGACGGTCAGGAGATCGAGCGACTGCTGCGCGTGCGCCGGCGCCGCGGCGAGCACCGCGAGAACGGCGAAGGCCGCAACGCCCGCGGAGGCGGCGGCTTCGGCCGGGCCGCGGCATCGAGCACGCGCACATCGAGAGCGCGCGCCTGCAACCCGAGCCTCGGCTTCGACGGCCTGCGCCGAACGCACGTTCATTGGCGGCGCCCCGCGAGCGCGCGAGCGAGCCATCCCCGCGGCGCGTCCGCGAGCGGCGCGCCGGCCTTCGTCGGCAACGGCTCCTCGAGCACGTGGAGCATCTCGACGCGCCCGGGCGCCACGCCGAGCATGACCTGCCGGTCCCCGACCTGAAGCACGACGACGCGCTCGCGCTGCCCGAGCGGGAGCTGGGCGACGATGCGCAGCGCGTCGCCGCCGAAGAATCCGCGCGCGCCGAGCCGCGGCAGCGCGCGCGCCGCCACGACGAGCACGCCGAGCACGGCGACGAGCCCGAGAACGAGCCGAATGAGCTGCGTCGCCGTCGCACCCGCGTCGGGGGCGGCCGCAGCCGCTTCGGGCAGCAAGAGCGAGAGCGCGGCGAGCTTGGCGAGCGCCCCGGGAGCGGCGCGCGACGAGGCGAGACGAGACGAGGGCATCGGCGCCGTCACCGCAGCTTTTGCACGCGCTCGGCCGGGCTGATGACGTCGGTGAAGCGAATGCCGTAGCGCTCGTTCACGACGACGACCTCGCCGTGCGCGATCAGCGTGCCGTTCACCGTCACGTCGAGCGCCTCGCCGGCCAGGCGGTCGAGCTCGACGACGGAGCCCTGCGTGAGCTGGAGGAGATTGCGGATCGGAACGCGGACGCGCCCGATCTCCATCGCGATCGTGACGGGGATGTCGAGGATCATGTCGAGATTGCGCTCGCCGAGCGGCGGGTCCGAGCTCGGCGAGGCCGAGAGCTCGGGCGGCCTGACGGCGGCGCCCGAAGCGGGCGCACCCTCGGCAGGCTTTGCGGCGCCGGCCTGTGCGGCCCCGGGCTCGGCCGGCTTCGTTCTCACTGAATTCGTATCACTCATCTCTTACTCCATGGCGGCGTGCGGGGGCGGCGGCCTCGGCCGCGAGCTTCGCCGTATCCGCGACGCGCCTCAGCACCTTGATCGCGTTGTTGCCGTTGCTGACGCCGAAGTTGCCGCGAAAGATCGGCACGCCCTCGGCGCAGAGCGTGACCTCCTCGGGGAGCTCCACGGGCACGATGTCGCCCGCCTTGAGCTCGAGCAGCTTGCGCAGCGAGAGCTGGGTTTCGAGCAGCGTCGCGTGCAGCTCGACCTCGGCGGTTCCCATCTCCGCGCGGATCGACGTCGTCCATCGGTCGTCGCGCGCATCCCGATCGCTCTGGACGCCGGCGTCGAGGAGCTCGCGGATCGGCTCGAGCATCGCGTACGGCAGCGTGACGTGCAGCTCGCCGCCGATGTCGTCGATGTCGAGCGCGAACGTCGAGACGACGACGAGCTCGGTCGGGCTCACGATGTTCGCGAACTGCGGATTCACCTCCGAGTTCACGTACTCGAACTCGACGCCGAGCACGGGCGACCACGCGTCGCGCATGTCGGCGAAGCAGCGCTCGAGCGTGAGATTGATGACGCGGTTCTCCATGGCCGTGAACTCGCGCGCGTCCATTCGAGTGGAGAAGCGTCCGCCGCCGCCGAAGTAAGTTTCGACGAGCGAGAACACGAGCTTCGAGTCGAGGATGAACAGCGCATGGCCGCGCAGCGGCGACATGCGAACCATGTTGAGGCTCGTCGGCAGCGTCAGCGTGTGGATGTGCTCGGCGAACTTCCTGAGCTTCACGCCGCTGAAGGTGACGTTGACCGCGCGCTGCAGGAAATTGAACAGGCTCACGCGCAAGTTGCGGCAGAACCGGTTGTTGATCATCTCGAGCGTCGGCATGCGGCCGCGCACGATGCGCTCGTGCGCCGTGAGGTCGACGGGCCGCGCGACGCCGTCGCGCAGGCGATAGGCGTCCTCGGTGTCGATGCGGCCGTTCTCGACGCCGTGCAGGAGCGCGTTGATCTCGTCTTGGGAGAGAACGTTCTCGTTCGCCATGACCGCGGCTACTGCATGACGAACGTCGTGAAATACAGGGATTCGACGCCGGGGTCCGCGCCCGTCTCGCCGAGCGCGCTCCGCACCTCGGCGAGCGCGGCGGCGCGCAGCGCCTCCTTGCCTTCGCGCGTCGCGAGCGTCTCGTACGTCTGATCGCCGAGCAGCAGGATCAGGTTGTTGCGAATGACCGGCGTCTGGGTCTTCAAAGCCTCGAGCGTCGCGGGCTCGCGCGTCATGAGCTCGATCCCGACCTCGAGATACCTCGCGCCGCCGCCCTTGCGAAAGTTCACGACGAGGTTGTCGTCGAGCGTGAAATAGAGCGGCGGCTTTTGCGCGGCCTGCCCTCCCGCGGCGGTCTCGCCTTTGCCGATGAAGCCGCCGAACCAGGCCGCCGCCCCGCCGCCGCCCGCGAGCACGAGCAGCGCGAGCGCGATCCAGAGACCGCGGCGGCCGCCCCCGGCTCCGGGCTCGGTCGAATCGGGTGAGGCGGCTGCTTCGGCTGTCATCGCATGGCTCCAGTGATTCGTCGCCGGCGTCTTGAGCAAGAGGCATGCCAGTGCTCGACGCGCCTGTCGGCGGATACGATAAGTTTTTGTATCCGGGATGTTTTCGCGAGGCCGCTCCCTTGGTCTGCTCGCGCCGCGGCGCGCGGCGGCGCTCGGGAAGCGTCAGAGAATTGACGGGAGGCGACGGCTTCGCGGCGCCCGGCCGCCGGCGAGCGGCGGACGAGCTTCAGGCGAAGAGATCGACGAGGCCGGCCGGGAGCTTGAGCGCGATTGCGCCGGCGGCGGGCTCGGCCGGGCCGAGGCCGTTCGAGCTCCCGCTCTCGCGCGCGCCGCCTTCGCGGCCGTGGAACGTCCCCGCATGGCGGGCGAGACCCGCATCGACGTCGACGTGCGCGAGGTCGAGGCCCGCTCCGCCGAGCAAATCGCGGAGCTGCGGCAGCGCCTGCGTGAGCGCATCGCGCACGACCGCGTGCGGCGAGCTCAACGTCACGTGCGCCGCGTCGCCGTCGAGCATGAGGCGGACCTCGAGCGCGCCGAGGTGCTCGGGATGAAGATGCAGGCGCGCGTCGTGCGCGCCGTGCCGGACCATCCAGACGAGCCGCTGCGCCAGCGCGTGCTCGAGCGCGACGCCGGAGGGAACCGAGCCGCCGAGGGTCGGTAAGGACGCGGCCGCCGTCGGCGCGGCAGCGGGTGCCGGCGTCGACGGCGAGGCCGCGGCCGGAGCCGCGGCACCCGGCGCGCGCGCGGCGTCGGGTGCGAGCGCGAGATCGGCCTTCGTGTCGCGGCCCTCGCGGCCGGAGGGCCCGGCCTCGAGCGCGAGCGCGTGGAGGGAGAGCCCGCCGCCGGGACGGAGCGCGGCGTCGAGTGCTTGCTCACCTGTTCCCGTCTCGCGCGCCCCTGCAGCGGCCGGCTCCGTCTTCGCCGCGAGCGGCAATTCGCTGCCGCCCGGCGGCAACTCGGTGCCGCACGAGAGCGCCGTCGCGCCGGCCGCCGCGGCCGGAAGCGACTCGGAGGAGGCCGCGGGAGGCGGGAGCACGCAGACGGCCGCGGCCGCGTCCGGGGAC
>DASTSM010000440.1:0-7267 GCA_035760685.1 Gammaproteobacteria bacterium
AGGCTGAACCGCACGAAGCCGTAGCCGCCCATCTTGAGCAGGATCGCGGCCAGGATCACGGAGCCGCCCGTCGGCGCCTCGACGTGCGCGTCCGGCAGCCACGTGTGCACGGGCCACATCGGCACCTTGACGGCGAACGCGATGAGGACCGCGAAGAAGATCAGAACCTGCTCCGTCATGCCGAGCGGCAGACCCTGGAACGCGAGGATCGAGTAGCTCCCGGCCTTCATGTACATGTAGATCAGGGCCACGAGCATGAAGACGGAGCCCAAGAACGTGTACAGGAAGAACTTGATCGTCGCGTAGACGCGCCGCGGGCCGCCCCAGATGCCGATGATGATAAACATCGGCACGAGCATGGCCTCCCAGAACACGTAGAAGAGCAGCGCGTCGACGGCCGCGAACGTGCCGATCATGAGCCCTTCGAGGATCAGGAACGCGGCGAAGTACTGGGCCGGGCGCTGCTTCACGACCTCCCAGCCTGCGATCACGACGAGCGGCGTCAGGAAGGTCGTCAGCAGGATCAGCGGCATCGAGATGCCGTCGACGCCGAGGTAGTAGAACGCGGAGAAGCGCTCGATCCAGGGCGCCATCTCGACGAACTGCATGTCCGACGTCGTCGGGTCGAAGCCCGTGTAGAGCGGGATGCTGATGACGAACGTAAGGACGCTCGCGGCGAGCGAGACCCAGCGCACGAGCGGTGCGCGCTCCGAGCCGAGCGCGAGCACGACGACGCCTGCCGCGATCGGCAGCCAAATCAGAATGCTGAGCAAAGGCCAACTCATCGATCAGCTCCCGAGCACGAACCAGCCGATGAGCACGGCAAGCCCGATGACCATCGCGAAGGCGTAGTGATAGAGGTAGCCGGACTGCAGGACCCGGAAAGCCTGCGACATGACCCCGACCGCTCGGGCGCTGCCGTTCACGACGAGGCCGTCGATGAGGACCTGATCGCCGAAGCGCCACAGCGCCTGCCCGACGCCGCGCGTCCCGCGCGCGAGCACGTTCTCGTTGAACCAGTCGAAGTAGTACTTGTTCACGAGCACCTCGTAGAGCGCATGCACGCCGCCGATGACGCGGCCCGGAATGTCGCGGCGCTTGAGATAGAGGAACCACGCCACGACGGCGCCTGCGAGCGCGAGGTAGAACGCGACCGAGTGCGTGAGCGCGTGCAGCACATACGCGCTCGAGCCTTCGAACTCCGCCCCGACCTCGCCGAGCACGTTGTGCTCCTCGCGGACGAAGACGGCGTCGCCGAAGAACCCCCCGAACAGCAGCGGCTTGATCGTGAGCCAGCCGATCACGACGGACGGGATCGCGAGCGCGATCAAGGGGCCCGTGACGACGGCCGGCGTCTCGTGCAGGTGCTCCTTCGTGTGGTGATCCATGCGCTCGTCGCCGTGGAACACGACGAAGAGGAGCCGGAAGCTGTAGAGCGACGTCACGAAGACGCCGAGCAGCACGGCCCAGTAGGCATAGCCCGAGCCCGGGATCGTCGACGCGCCGACCGCCTCGATAAGCGCGTCCTTCGAGAAGAAGCCCGAGAAGCCCGGAAAGCCGATCAGCGCGAGCGTGCCGATGACCGACGTCCAGTAGGTGACGGGCAGGTACTTTCGGAGGCCGCCCATCTTGCGGATGTCCTGCTCGTGGTGCATCGCGATGATGACGGAGCCCGCGGCGAGGAACAGGAGCGCCTTGAAGAACGCGTGCGTCATGAGATGGAAGATCGCGCCGGCATACGCCGAGGCGCCGAGGCCGACGGTCATGTAGCCGAGCTGCGAGAGCGTCGAGTATGCGATGACGCGCTTGATGTCCTGCTGCACGATGCCGAGGAGGCCCGTGAAGAACGCGGTCGTCGCGCCGATCACGAGGACGACGCTCAAGGCCGTCTCCGAGTACTCGAAGAGCGGCGACATGCGCGCGACCATGAAGATGCCCGCCGTGACCATCGTCGCGGCATGGATCAGGGCCGAGATCGGCGTCGGGCCTTCCATCGAGTCCGGCAGCCAGACGTGGAGCGGCACTTGCGCCGACTTGCCCATCGCGCCGACGAAGAGCGAGATGCAGATCAGCGAGACCGCGGACCACGGCACGCCGGGAATCACCTCGATCGTGCGGCCCTCGAGCCCCGCCGCGTTGCCGAACACGGTCGCGTAATCGAGCGAGCCCGCGAAGTACAGCACCCCGGCGATGCCGAGCAGAAACCCGAAGTCGCCGACCCGGTTCACGAGGAAGGCCTTCATGTTCGCGAAGATCGCGGTCGGGCGCGTATACCAGAAGCCGATCAGCAGGTATGAGACGAGGCCGACCGCCTCCCAGCCGAAGAAGAGCTGCATGAAGTTGTTCGACATCACGAGCATGAGCATCGCGAACGTGAACAACGAGATGTAGCTGAAGAAGCGCGTGTAGCCCGGGTCGTCGTGCATGTAGCCGATCGTGTAGACGTGCACGGCGAGCGACACGAAGGTGACGACCGTGATCATGATCGCCGTGAGCTGATCGACGAGGAAGCCGACGCCGATCTGGAGGTTCCCGACGTGCGCCCACTCGTAGAGCATGCCGTTGAACGGCGCATCTCCGCGGACCGCGACGCCCCACAGCACGTACGCCGACAGCGCGAACGAGATCGCGACGCCGAGGATCGTCAGCGAATGCGTCGCCGCGCGGCCGATCTTGGGCCCGAAAAGCCCCGCGACGATCGCTGCCGCGAGCGGCGCGAGGACGATGGTCAAATAAACCGACTGCACGGCTATCCCTTCAGCGAATCGAGCTCATCGACGTCGATGCTGCGCGTGTTGCGGAACAGCACGACGAGGATCGCGAGACCGATCGCGGCCTCCGCGGCCGCGACGGTCAAGATGAAGAACACGAAGACCTGCCCGAGCGTGTCGCCGAGCATCCGCGAGAACGCGATGAAGTTGAAATTGACCGCGAGCAGCATGAGCTCGATGCACATGAGCAGCAGGATCACGTTCTTCCGGTTCAGGAAGATGCCCGCGACGCTGAGGCTGAACACGATGCCGGCCAGCACCAGGTAATGCGCCGTCGTGATCATCACGCCGTCTCCCCCGCCGGTTCCTCGACCGCCTCGGCGGGCTCTCCGCGAGCGGCGACGGCTTCGTCCTCCGCCTCCTCCGACTCCCTGACCGGCTTGACCTTCATGATGCGAACGCGGTCCTGAGGCCGGACGGCGACCTGAGCCGGCACGTCCTGCACCTTGAGGCCGGCGCGCTTCCTCATCGTGAGCGTGATCGCGGACACGATCGCGAGCAGCAGCAGCACGGCCGCGACCTCGAACGCGAAGACGTGCTGCGTGTAGATCACCGCGCCGAGCGCCTTCGTGTTGCTGTAGTCCGCCGGCAGCCGCGCCGGGACGGTCACGAACGGCAGCCCTTTGGCTTTGAACCAGACGACGTTCGCGATCTCGAACACGACGACGAGCGCGACGATCGCGCCGAGCGGGAGATAGCGCGTGAAGCCCGCGCGGATCTGCGCGACGTTGATGTTGAGCATCATGACGACGAACAGGAACAGCACCATGACCGCGCCGACGTAAACCAGCACGAGCGCGATCGCGAGGAACTCGGCCTCGAGCAGGATCCAGAGCACGGCGCTCTGCACGAACGCGAGCACGAGGAACAGCGCCGCGTGCACGGGATTGCGCGCCGTGATGACGCCGAGCGCGGCCAAAATCAAAATCGCCGCGAAGACGTAGAAGAGAACGCTCGTAATCAAGATGCCGTCACCCCCTGCCTAGCGGAAGGCCGCGTCGGCCGCCTTGTCCTGGGCGATCATGGCCTCGTACTTGTCGCCGACCGCGAGCAGCTTGTCCTTCGTCATGATGTTCTCGCCGCGCTGCTCCATGTGGTACTCGTGGATGCGCGTCTCGACGATGGCGTCGACGGGGCAGGCCTCCTCGCAGAAGCCGCAGTAGATGCACTTGAAGAGATCGATGTCGTAGCGGGTCGTGCGCCGCGTGCCGTCCTCGCCGACGGCCGACTCGATGGTGATCGCGAGCGCCGGGCAGACGGCCTCGCAGAGCTTGCAGGCGATGCAGCGCTCCTGCCCGTTCGGGTAGCGGCGCAGGGCGTGGAGCCCGCGGAAGCGCGGCGACTGCGGCGTCTTCTCCTCTGGGTATTGGACCGTGATCTTGCGGACGAACAGGTTCTTGAACGTGAGCCGCAGCCCGTCGACGAGCTCCGTCATGAGGAATGTTTTGAGGGGATACAGCAAGCTTCGCTCCTTGCGTCAGGCGGACCAGGGGCCGACGCGGGCCGCGGCCATGACGCCTTCGACGGCGATCCAGACGATCGTCACGGGAATGAACACCTTCCATCCGAGGCGCATGATCTGGTCGTAGCGGTAACGCGGGAAAGTCGCGCGGAACCACAAAAAGCAGAACATGAAGAAGACCATCTTGAGCAGCAGCCAGCCGACCGAGGGCGCCGCGATCCAAGTGTGCTCGAGGCCCGGGACGCCCGCGAACGGGCTCAGCCAGCCGCCGAAGAAGAACACGGTCGTGAGCGCCGTGATGAGGATCATGTTCGCGTATTCGGCCAGGAAGAAAAGGCCGAAGCCGATCCCCGAGTACTCGACGTGGAAGCCGGCGACGATCTCCGACTCGCCTTCCGCGACGTCGAACGGCGCGCGGTTCGTCTCGGCGACGCCCGCGATGAAGTACACGACGAGCAAGGGCAAGAGCGGCAGCCAGAACCAGCTGAAGAAGCCGCCCGCCTGCGCCTCGACGATCTTGCCGAGGTTCAGGCTCCCGCCCGCCATGAGCACGCCGACGAGCGCGAAGCCCATCGCGATCTCGTAGGCGACGATCTGCGCCGCGGAGCGCATCGCGCCCAGGAACGCGTATTTCGAGTTCGCCGACCAGCCGGCCAGGATCACGCCGTAGACGCCGAACGAGGTCAGGGCCAGCACGTAGAGCAGGCCCGCGTCGATGTCCGCGATGACGAACCGGTCGTTGAACGGCACGACGGCCCAGACCGCGAGCGCGGGAACGAGCGAGAGCAACGGCGCGAGCAGGAACAGGAACTTGTTCGAGCGGCTCGGGATCACGATCTCCTTGAGGAGCATCTTGATGAGATCCGCGAACGGCTGCAGCAGGCCCAAGTAGCCGACGCGGTTCGGCCCGAGCCGGTTCTGGATCCAGCCGAGGATCTTGCGCTCGAAGTAAGTGAAATAGGCCACGCCGAGAATCAGCGGGACGAGCACGGCGACGATCTGGAGCACGATCACGATGATCGTGCGCAGGAGCTCCGGCACGAGGTGCCACCAGGCGTCGAAGGTCGCGATGGCGCTGTTGATCACGCTGTTCATCCGGCACTCTGCAGGCGTTCCGCTTCCTGCTCCGCGGCGGGTCCCTTGCCAAATACGGTCATTTGCAGCGGCTCGGACCGGCGCACGACGGGGTCCACCGAGTAGATGGGCACGTCGAGCTCCTCGAGCGGCACCGGCTCGCCTTCGAGGCTCGCCTCGAATTGACCCCTATACTCGTTGTCGGGCGTGACGCCTTCGATCCCCTCGACGGCCGCGTCGAGCACCTCGCCCGCCGTCCGGTACTCGAAGTTCTCGACGCCGAGCAGGTTGCCGAGCACGCGCAGCACGCGCCACCCGGGACGCGCCTCGCCGACCGGTTCGGCCGCCGCCTCGAAGCTCTGCCTCCGCCCTTCGCCGTTGACGAACGTGCCCGGCGTCTCCGCGAAGGTCGCGATCGGGAGCAGCACCGTGCAGCAGTCGAGGAGCTGCGGGCTCGCGTAGGCCGTGAACGCGACGACGGAGTCGGCGGACTTCAGCGCCTGCTCGGCGCGCAGGCCGTTCGCGATGTCGTCGATGGGCTCGAGGCCGAAGAGCACGTAGGCGCGCCGCGGCGAGCTGACCATGCCCTGCACGTCGAGGCCCGGATGATCGTCGACGCCCGGCACGCGATGGGGCACGAGGCCCGCGAGGGCCGCCCCCGCGCCGTTCGCGCCCTCGGCGAGATAGCCGAGCCTCGCGCCCGTCAGCTTCGCGAGCGCGGCCGCGAGCGCGCGGAGATCGGAGAACTGCGGGTGCCTCGCCGCGAGGTGTCCGAGCAGCACGAGCGCGCGCTCCTTGCCCATGAGGCTGCGCGCGGCGGCGCGATGCGCGTCCTCGACGGCGGCCTCGTCGGCGATCCCGGCGGCGGCCTTGGGCACGCCGGCGCCCGCTTCTTGCGCGGCCGCGATCACGACGGCCGCGAGCGCCGGCACCATGCGCTCGACGGGCGCCTCGACGAAGAGACGGTTGAAGTAATAGGAATAGTCGACGGGATTCAGGAACGCGACCTCGGCTCCCGCGCGCGCGGCCTTGCGCACTCGGTGCGCGAGAATCGGCACTTCCATGCGCAAGTTCGAGCCGACGACGAGAATCGATTGCTGCTTCTCGAGCTCGGCGATGTCGACGCCGAGCCACGGGAAGGCAGGGTCCGCCGCCTGGTCCCGGAAGTCGCGGCGCCGGAGGCGATGATCGACGTTGTCCGTTGCGAGATGCTGGGCGAGGCGCCGGAGCAGGTACATCTCCTCGAGCGTCGCGTTCGGAGACACGAGCACGCCGAGCGCGTCGCCCTCGTCGGCGGCCGCCTCCTTGAGCTCGCCCGCCGCCGTCTCGAGGGCTTCCTGCCACGAGACCTCGACCCATTCCTGATCGCGCTTGATCATCGGCGCGCGGAGCCGGTCTTTCGCATAGAGCGCGTGGCAGCTGAATCGATCGCGGTCCGACAGCCACGTCTCGTTGATCTCCTCGTTGTCGCGCGGCACGACGCGCCGCACGCGGCCCCGCAGCACGTGCGCATAGAGATTCGAGCCCGCGCAGTCGTGTGCGCCGACGAGCGGCCGCGCGGCCATTTCCCAGGCGCGCGCGCTGTAGCGATAGGGCTTGTTGTTGAGGGCGCCGACGGGACAGAGATCGATGATGTTGCCCGAGAGCTCGTGCTGCACGCCCTTCTCGATGTACGTGCTGATGCGCATGTTCTCGGTGCGCCCGATCGTGCCGAGCTCCTGTATGCCCTCGATCTCCGAGCCGAAGCGAACGCAGCGCGTGCAATGGATGCAGCGCGTCATGTCGGTCGAGACGAGAGGACCCAGGTTCTGATCCTTGACGACGCGCTTTCGCTCGGTGTAGCGCGAGACGCCGCGCCCGAAGCCGAGCGCGAGATCCTGAAGCTCGCACTCGCCGCCCTGGTCGCAGATCGGGCAGTCGAGCGGATGGTTGATGAGCAGGAACTCCATCGTCGCCTTCT
>DASTSM010000441.1:0-6963 GCA_035760685.1 Gammaproteobacteria bacterium
GCTTGAGTGTAGATCTGTCGACCGCTGTCGACATCCGCTGATCGTCTCGCGGCCGGCGCAGTGGCTGCGGGCCGCGCGGGCGCCGCCGCCCCCGCGTCGCCCTCCGCGGGCAGCGGCGGCAGCGGCTCCATCGTGCCGTGCAGCGAGAAGAGCCAGAGGCCGTCGCCGCGCCGCCCGCCGTAGACGGAGCCGCCCGCGAGCACCGCGACGTATTGCTCGCCGCGGTACTCGAACGTCGTCGGCGGCGCGTTGACGCCGGCGTCGAGCTGGAAGGCCCAGAGCAGGCGCCCCGTGTCCTTGTCGAGCGCCGTGAGGCGGCCGTCGTTGCGGCCCAGGAAAATGAGCCCGCCGGCAGTCGCGACGGAGCCGCCGTAGCAGCGGCCGTTCAGCTGCCGGCGCCATGCGATGCGATTCGTGCGAACGTCCATCGCGGCGAGGACGCCGCGGCCCGGCACGTCGGGCCGCTTGAACGTGCCGCCGAGATAGACCTGGCCCGGCGAAGGCGCCGCGAACTGCGAGCCGTCGGCGACGGCGGCATTCATGCCGTCGCCCGCGCACACGTAGAGGCGCTTCGTCTCGGGATCGTACGAGCTCGGCGGCCAATTCACGGCCGCGATCGGCTTGTAGAGCACGGGCTTGTCGAAGAACGGCGTGAAGACGCGGCCTTCGTTGACGAGGTCGTACTCCTCGGGCGCCATGTCGATGGATTGCGGCACGACGGCGTCGCCGATCGGCACGGGCTGCGTCGCGGCCGTCGCCTGCCTCGGCTCCTGCGGCACGGGCCGCTCCTCGATGCCGATCAGAGGCTCGCCGGTCGCGCGGTCGAGGATGTAGACGAAGCCGGCCTTCGACACCTCGACGATGCCCTTGCGCAGCTTGCCGTCGATCTCGGCGTCGAAGAGCACGACGGGATTCGCCGCGCCGTAGTCCCAGATGTCGTGATGGATCTGCTGGAAGTGCCAGCGATAGCGGCCCGTGTCCGCTTCGATCGCAATCATCGAGTCGCTGTAGAGATTGTCGCCGGGGCGAACCGCGCCGCCGAGATCGGGTCCGGGGTTGCCGGTCGAGAAGTAGATGAGGCCGAGCTCGGGATCGACGGCCGGCGTCTGCCAGACGGGCGCGCCGCCGTGCAGCCAAGCGTCGCCGTCCGCGGGCCACGTCTCGTGACCCGGCTCGCCCGGGCCCGGGATCGTATAGAAGGTCCAGAGCAGCCGGCCGTCTTCGGCGTCGAACGCCTTGACGCGCCCGCGGATGCCGTACTCGCCGCCCGCGAAGCCCGTGATGACCTTGCCGTCGTAGTAGAGCGGCGCGCTCGTGATGCTGAAGCCCGCATGGTTGTCTTCGGCCTGCACCGACCAGAGCTCGCGGCCCGTCGCTTGATCGAGCGCGACGAGCTTCGCGTCGAGGCGGCCGAGGAAGAGCTTGCCGTCTCCCATGGCGAGCCCGCGATTGACCCAGCCGCAGCAGACGTGGACCTCGTTCGGATCGAAACCGGGCTTGTACGTCCAGCGCCTCGCGCCCGTCTCGACGTCGATCGCGAAGACGTCGTCCTCGCCCGTCACGACGTAGAGCACGCCGTCGTAGACGAGCGTCTGGCCCTGGCCCGACGCGCGCGGCTCGAGGCCCGAGCCGTCGAGGTCCGCGCGCCAGACCGCCTTGAGCTCCGCGACGTTCTCGCGATCGATACGAGCGAGCGGCGAGTAGCGCTGGTTATAGACGTTGCCGCCGTTCGTGATCCAGTTCGCCGTCGGCGGCGCGGTCAGCGCCGCCGCGTCGAACGCGGGCGCGACGCCGCGCGGCGCCGGGATGCCGCTCTGCTGCGCCGCCGCGAAAAATGGCGTCAGAGCCAATTTTCCGAGAAGCGGGATAAATGGGGTCAGACCCCATTTATCGCGGTGCAATGGGGTCGGGCGCCGTTTCTGGGCGGCGAGTGGAAGCGGTCCCCGCATCCTACTCACGAAACGTTAGGGGCTCTTGCCGGAGGGACGGAGCGGTGCGATGGGGCGCCGGAAAGCCAAGCGGAAAAGCCGCGCCGCCGGAGCGGAAAATCGGGGTCGGAAAATTGGGGTCTGACCCCATTTTCGAGCTCTCATTTTTGAGCTCTGGCCCCATTGCTCGATCAGATGATGCCGCCGCCGAGCTCGCGCACGTGGCCCCATGCGCCCTTGTAGACGAGCCGCAGGAAGAGCTCCGGATCTCCACGCTCGGCGTCGAAGGGCGCGGTCGGTTTCGCCGCGAGGAACTCCTCGAAGCTGTGCCCGCCCTTGTACGCATCGCGCACGGCTTCGCGCACGGCCGTGCAAAGCTCGAGCTGCGCTTCGAGCGCCGGGCGCCGCTGCACGGGGCCGTCCGCGGGCACGATGCGCGTCTCGTCGTTCGCGATCTCGAGCAGCTTCTGCGTCGCCTTCTCGAGACCGCCGATCCAGCCTCCCGTCGCGTAGTCGACGAGCGGGTAGCCGCCGACGGCGAGCAAGTCGCTCACGGCGAGCACGTTCGCGTCCGGAAAGAAGACGTAGATGTCGCCGTCCGTCGAGGCTTGCGGCAGATAGCCGTACTCGACCTTGCGGCCCGCGACCTCGACGTCGCCGTTCGTGTAGAACGTCTTGTCGGGCAGCGCTTCGGGCGGGCGCGGCCGATGCTTCAGATGCTCCCAATCGACGTCGAAGTCGGCGCCGATCCAGAGCTTCGTATTCTCGTGCGCCATGATCGTCGCGCCCGCGGCGTGCAGCCGCTCGTTGCCGCCGCTGTGCTCGGGGCGCCAGTTCGTGTTGAAGGCGATGGCGACTTTCGATGCGCCCGTCACGGCCAGGGCGGCAGCGATGACGTCGTCGATGCGATCGGCGAGACCCGTGTCGACGAGGAGCGCGGCGTCGCGATTGCCGAACGCCGTCACGTTGGCGCCGCCGCCCGAGATGACGGCGATGCCGTCCCCGAGCCGCGTCGTGCCGAGCGCGGGCACGCTCGACTGCGCGAAGGCGTGTCGAAGCGGAGCGGCGAGGGCGGCCGCGCCCGCGAGGCCGGCTTGCAAGAATTCGCGTCTCCGCCAGCCCTCCTTCATGCTCGCCACTTTAACGCATGCGTTTCGCGCGCGTCATCCGAGCGCTTGCTGCGCCGCGAAGCGCGACGGCCGGGTCTACGCAGACGGCCGGCTCGACATGTGAATCAGCGGCCACGGCGAGGTCTCGCTGCCGCGCGCGATCGTGATCTCGATGAGCGCGGGCCGATCCGCCGCGAGCGCCCGCTCGAGCTCGGGCTTCAGCGCCTCGGGGCTCGACACGCGGACGGCCGCGACGCCGAAGCTCTCGGCGAGCCTCACGAAGTCGGGATTCTCGAGCTCGCCGCCGATCACGCGGCCGCCGAACAGCTGCTGCTGATCGCGCACGACATTGCCGTACGAGCCGTTGTTGAAGACGAGCGCGACGACGCCGAGCGAGTATTGCGCGGCCGTCGCGAGCTCGGCGGCGCCGTAGAGGAAGCCGCCGTCGCCGTTGATCGAGACGACGGCTTCCGTCGGATGCGCGGCCTTGACGCCGAGCGCGGTCGGAAATCCGAAGCCGAGCGTGCCTTGGTAGCCCTCGGTCACGTACGTGCGCGGCGCGAGCACGGGGTAGGCGCCCGTGTACGTCGCGAAGCCGACTTGCGAGACCTCGGGCACGAGGAAGCCGCGGCGCGGAACGACGTCGCGGATGATCTCGAGGTACTGCGCCTGCGGCCGAATCCGTGCGACGAGCTCCGCGGCGAGCGATTTGGCCCGCGCGATCTCGGCGCGCCGCTCGGCCGAGCCGCGGCTCTGGACGCCGCCCGGTAATTCGCCCGACGCTCCGCGGGTCGGACGCAGGCGCGCCGCGAGCCGATCCGCGAGCGCGCGGCACGCGACGGCCGCGTCCGCGACGATGCCGACGTCGGGCACGAGCCGCTCGAGCTCGAGCGGATCGATGTCGATGCGGACGAGCTTCGGTCCCGGCGGCCGCGCTTCGTACCGCATCGGATTTCGCCAGCGCATGTACGGCATCTCGAGCCGGCTGCCGATGCCGACGAGCACGTCGACGTCGTCCCAAAGCTCGCGCGCCGCGACGGCCGCGACGCCGAGCGGGTGGTCTTCCGCGACGACGCCGCGGCCGCTGCGGAACGCCGTGACGGGCGCGTCGAGAAGCTCCGCGAGCGCGAGCACGGCTTCGCCGGCGTGCTGCGCGCCCGCCCCGCACATGAGCATCGGACGCCGCGCTGCCGCGAGGAGCCGCGCCGCGCTCTCGATCGCCTCGTCCTCCGGCTCGGGCGAGGCGGGCAGCAGCGCGCGCGGCAGCGGCAGAACGTCCTCGGACGCCGCCATCTTGTCCCAGCACATCTCGACCGCAACGGGACCCGGCCGCCCGCTCAGCGCTTCCGCGAACGCGGCGTTGACGATCGCGGGCGCGTCGGCGGGCGCTTCGATGCGCAGCGCATTCTTCGCGAGCCCGCGCAGCGTCGCGCGCTGATCCTCGAGCTCGTGCAAATGGCCGCGGCCGCGGCCGAGGTACTCGCTCGGCACCTGCCCTGTCAGGCAGACGACGGGCGAGCAGTTGCCGGCGGCCGTGACGAGCGCGGCGGCGGCGTTGAGCACGCCGGGCCCGGGCACGACCGCGCAGACGCCGGCGCGGCCCGTCGACTTCGCGTAGCCCATCGCCATGTAGCCCGCGGCCTGCTCGTGGCGCGGGACGATGACGCGCAGCGCGCGCCGCGCGAGCGCGTCGAAGAGCGGATAGATCTGCACGCCGGGCAGGCCGAAGACCGTATCGGCGCCGTTGGCGACGACCGCGTCGACGATGGCGTCGCCGCCGGTCATCGTCCGCGCGGGGCGGCTCACGTCGCGTCCGTATCGGCCGTGCGCGTGAGGCCGAAACGAGCGCGCGGATCGAATGCCATCGTCTCGGCCATGCGCCGGTAGAGCGCCTCCGCCTCCGGCGTCGCGGCCGCCGGCGCGACGATCTGAATCTGGACGAGCTGATCGCCCGGCGGGTTCCCGGGCAGGCCGCGCCCCTTGAGCCGAAGCTTCCGGCCCGGTACGGCGCCGGGCGGGACTCGAAGCTCCACCGTTCCGCCGAGCGTCGGAGTCGCCACGGTCGCGCCGAGCGCCGCTTCCCAGGGCGTGACGGGCAGGTCAAGGTGAATATCTCGGCCTTCCGCGCGGAAGTACGCGTGCGGTGCGAAGCGCACGACCGCGAAGAGATCGCCGGGCGCACCGCCGGCGACGCCGGCGCTGCCTTGCGCCGGGAGCCGGAGACGCTGTCCTTCGGTGACGCCCGGAGGCACGCGGACGCGAACCGCGCGCGGTCGAGTCCGTCCGCGGGCGCCCAAGGCGGGCGGCGCGGGCGGATCGATCGTCAGCGTTCTCGTCACGCCCGCGAACGCCTCCTCGAGCGTGACGGTCAGCGCCGTCTCGATGTCTTCGCCGCGCGCCTCGCGCCGGGGCGTCTCGCGGCGCGGCGTCTCGCGCTCGGCTTGAAAGCCGCCGCGGAACAGAGAGTCGAAGAGATCGGCGAACTCCCGCGCACCCGCGCTCCGCGCGCGGCCGAAGCCGAAACCGCGCTCGGGCCCCGCCGCGCCGCCGAACCGCGGGCCGCCGCTCTGCCAATGCTTGCCGAGCGCGTCGTAGGCGGTTCGCTTTTCGGCGTCGCTCAGCACGTCGTACGCCTCGTTGATCTGCTTGAAGCGCTCCTCGGCGTTCGGCTCTTTGCTGACGTCAGGGTGGAACTTGCGAGCCAAACGGCGGTACGCGCGCTTGATCTCGTCCTGCGCCGCGCCGCGCGCGACGCCCATGACCTTGTAGTAGTCCTTGTCCATTCGAGCTCACTTCACCCGCCAAATCTCTCGCTTCGACCGCCGCAGGCGATCGTCGCACGCGAGCGACAAACGCTTTGTCGCACACTTCAGTACAATCGCGCCAGCAGGGCGGCTGATGCCCGGAGTCTTCGGACGGAGCCAGCCCGAGCGCCCGGCACCTTTGGATATATACCGCGCGGGGCCGGCAAATGAGTGGAACGGATAGGCAATCCGACGGGAAGGGAGGAACCATGCCGAAGCTCAAAGTTTTGACGCTCGCGGCCGCCCTGGGGCTCGCAATCGGAGCCGCATCGGCGCAACAAGCGGCCGCGCAAGGGGCCTCGACGACGCAGCCGACGCTCGCGCCTCGGTCTCAGGCAGTCGCGCCCCCGGCGGCCCAGTCGAGCCGGGCTGCGGCGGGGAATCGCGGCGCGGAACAAATTCCGGAAAACGTCACCGCGCGCCGCCAGGAGATCGACGCGAAGGCCAAGACCACCTTGGATATGCTGCTCGCGCAGCACGAGTCGGCGGCCAAGCTTTTCGACCAGGCTGCGGGCTACGCGGTCTTCACCGTCACGAAGGCGGGTTTCTTCGTGACCGGCGCCTCCGGCACGGGCGTCGCCGTGGACAAAAAGACGGGCCACCGCACCTACATGCGCATGGGCTCGGGCGGCATCGGCATCGGCCTCGGCGCCCAGCGCTATTCGCTCGTGATTCTGTTTCAAGGGCAGGAGCAGATCGATCGCTTCGTTCGCGGCGGCTTCAACGCGAAGACGACGGCCGAAGCCGCGGCGGGCCAGGCGGGTGCCGCGGCGTCGTCGAGCTTCGTCCAAGGCATCGCGATTTATCAGCTGACCTCGAAGGGTCTCATGGCGCAGGCCGACGTGTCGGGCACGCGGTTCTGGCCGATCAACGAGCTCAACTGAGAGGCGGGAGCTGCACTGGGAGGCGGGCGTCAAGTCGACGCGCGGCGGGGGGCAGTGTGTTACATTTCGCCCTTCCGCGCGTTCGGCCCCTTCGGCTAGGTGGCAGAGTGGTGATGCAGCGGCCTGCAAAGCCGCGTACAGCGGTTCGAGTCCGCTCCTAGCCTCCAGTCAACCATCCAGCACCGTCCCATAACGTCTCAGCATCCGACTAAGTGTCTGTTACAGAAAAATAATCATT
>DASTSM010000442.1:0-4492 GCA_035760685.1 Gammaproteobacteria bacterium
GAGCCGCGGTAGTACTCGGCCAGCACGCGCGAGAGCAGGCCCACGTCGCCGGCCGCCAGGTTCAGGCCCTTGGCGCCGGTGGGCGGCACGATGTGCGCCGCGTCGCCGGCCAGAAACAACCGCTCGTGCCGCAGCGGCTCCGCCACGAAGCTTCGGATCGGCGCAATGCTCTTCTCGATGGAAGGTCCGGTCTCGAGGCGCGCGGCGACGTCGGCCGGCAGCCGCGAGGCGAGCTCGTCCCAGAACCGCGTGTCGCTCCACTGCTCGACGGTGTCGTCGAGCGTGCATTGAACGTAATAGCGGCTGCGCGTCTGCGACCGCATGCTGCAGAGCGCGAAGCCGCGCTCGTGATTGACGTAGATGAGCTCCTCGGAAACGGGGCGCGTATCGGCCAGCAGGCCGAGCCAGCCGAAGGGATAGACGCGCTCGTGGATGCGCAGCCGGCCCGCGGGAATCGAGCTTCGGCTCACGCCGTGAAAGCCGTCGCAGCCCGCGACGAAGTCGCACGCGACGCTGCGCTCCGCACCGCCCGACCGGAAGCGCAGCGACGGCCGGTCCGTGTCGAGCCCCGCGATCGCGACGTCCTCGGCCTCGTAAATCAGCGGGCCGCCCCGCGTCTCGAGAGCTTGCATGAGATCGCGCGTGAGCTCGGTCTGACCGTAGATCAGCACGTGCCGCCCCGTGTGGCGCTCGAAGTCGACGCGAAGCCGCCGCTCGCCGAAGCCGATCTCGACGCCGGTATGCACGAGGCCTTCGCGCTCCATGCGCGCGGCCGCGCCGGCGGCGCGCACGATGTCGGCCGTGCCCTGCTCGAGGACGCCGGCACGAATCCGGCCGAGCACGTGCTCGCGGCTTCGGCGCTCGAGCACGACCGAGTCGACGCCCCGAACGTGCAGCAGCTCGGAGAGCAGAAGGCCCGAGGGGCCCGCACCTATGATGCCTACCTGTGTCCTCATGCAGCGGCCCGCCGTGCATCGAGCGCTCGATCGGCCCGGCGGTGGGCCATTCTAGCTTGGCGCGACGGCCCCGTGGCCGGCCGGATCCGCCGGGGATTTGCCCGGCCGCCGGCGGGGCTTCGCCCAAGCCGCCCGCGGCCTTGCGCGGCCGCGCGACATTCACGCTGCGTTCAGCGGCGCGAGCCTATAAAATGGCTTCATCGCGTCAACACGAAACTACGGGACGGTTTGCATGGACAGAGTACGTCGCTTCGGAATCCTGGCTACGGCGTGCGCGGGCATCGCGTTCGCAGGCGCGGCGGCGGCCGCGGGCGCGGCGTCGTGGAACGTCGCGAAGGATCAGAGCTCCGTGAAGTTCAGCGCGGTGCAGCAAGGCTCGAAGTTCACGGGGCTATTCCAGGATTGGAGCGCCGAGATCAGCTTCGATCCGGCGAATCCGGGCGACGGCAAGATCGTCGGCGTCGTGAAGACGGCGTCGGTCAATACGCACGACACGGACCGCGATTCGACCTTGCCGGACCGCGACTGGTTCGCGGCCGATCAGTTCCCCGAGGCGCGCTTCGAGTCGCAGAGCATCTCGAAGGCAGCGGACGGCAAGGGCTACGTCGCGAAGGGGCAGCTCACGCTCAAGGGCAAGACGAATCCCGCCGAGCTCGCCTTCACGTTCGACGAGGCCTCGGGCGGCGCGACGTTGCATGGCACCATGACCGTCGACCGCCTCGCGTACAACGTCGGCGAGGGCTACACGGATCCGAGCTGGGTCAGCCAGAACGTCGACGTCGACGTCACGCTCGCGCTCAAGAAGTAGCGTCGCTCAAGAAGTAGCCTCGCTCGAAATCAGCGTCGCGCTCGGGGATTGGCGTCGCGCTCGAGAAGCAGCGAGCGCGGAGACGAGCGCGAACGGCTAGAAGCGAATGCCGGGCGCGGGGTAGTCGCGGCAGAGCTCCGCGACCTCCGCCTTGATCTTCGCGAGGGCCGCGTCGTCGTCCGCAGCGGCGACGGCGCGGTCGATCCAAGCCGCGATCTGCGGCATCTGCGCCTCCTTCATGCCGCGCGACGTGACAGACGGCGTGCCGATCCGGATCCCGCTCGGGTCGAAGGGCTTGCGCGGGTCGAACGGGACCGTGTTGTAGTTGCACTCGATGCCCGCGCGGTGCAGCGCCTGCGCGGCAGGCTTGCCGTTGATTCCGCGCGGCGTCACGTCGATGAGGATCAGGTGGTTGTCGGTGCCGCCCGAGATCAGGCGGAAGCCGCGCTCGGCGAGCGCCTCCGCGAGCGCCTTCGCGTTCGCGACGATCTGCCGGCCGTAGCGCCGGAACTCCTCGGTCGAGGCTTCCGCGAGCGCGACGGCGATCGCCGCCGTCGTGTGATTGTGCGGCCCGCCCTGCAACCCCGGGAACACGGCGCGGTCGATGTCCTTCGCGTGCTTCTCGCCGCAGAGAATCATTCCGCCGCGCGGACCCCGCAGCGTCTTGTGCGTCGTCGTCGTGATGATCTCCGCGTGCGGAAACGGGTGCGGATGCGCGTCCGCGACGACGAGCCCCGCGATGTGCGCGATGTCGGCCACGAGCGTCGCCCCGACGCTCTTCGCGATCGCGGCGAAGCCTTCGAAATCCCAGAGGCGCGGATACGCCGTGCCGCCGCAGACGATGACCTTAGGCTTGGCCTTTCGAGCCAGCGCCTCGACCTGATTCAGGTCGACGCGGTGCGTCACGCGGTCGACCTCGTATTGCACGGCGTGATAATGGATGCCCGAGAAGTTGACGTTCCAGCCGTGCGTCAAGTGGCCGCCGAACGGCAAGCCGAGGCCCATGACCGTCTCGCCGGGCTTCACGAGCGCGAGGTAGACGGCCTGGTTCGCCGGCGAGCCCGAGTACGGCTGAACGTTCGCGTGCGCGGCGCCGAACAGCGCCTTCGCGCGCTCGATCGCGATCGTCTCGATGCGGTCGATGAACTGCTGCCCCTCGTAGTAGCGCCGCCCCGGGTAGCCCTCCGAGTACTTGTTCGCGAGCACGGAGCCCGTGGCCTCCATGACGGCCTTGGACGTGTAGTTCTCCGAGGGAATCAGGCGGATGTACTCGTCCTGCCTGCGCGTCTCCTCGAGGATGAGCGCCCGGATCTCCGGATCCGCGACGGCCAATGCGGGCATGTCCGACATGTCTGCTCCCTTGCTGTCGTGCGGCTCCAAAGCCGCGTGTTCGCGCGGGGCGCCATTCTAGCGAACTGACCGTTGGCGCGGAGCGACTTTTCGCATGCGCGGGGGCGTTTGCTAGCATTCCCGCTTTCGCCGTGGAGGCCAGGGAGTCAAGGGAATGAGAAATGACCCGTTGCTGCTCGGATCGACGAAGAAGGGACGGCGTGTCCCGCCATCGGTACCGCTCGCGCTCGCCGCTCTCCAGCTCGCGGCGCTCGCGTTCGCGGCGCTCGCGCCGCACGCGGCCGCCGCTCAAGCCTTCGACTACACCTACGTCGAGGGCGCCTATCTGAACCGCGAGCTCGACGTAGGTCCGCGCACGCTCGACGGCGACGGGCTCGGCATCACGGGGTCGCTCGCGCTCGGCGACAAGTACTACGTCTTCGCCGACTACGGCAGCTCGAGCTTCGACCTCGACGTCGACACGAGCGGCTACGATCTCGGCGTCGGCCGGCGCTGGCCGCTGCAGCAGAAGCTCGACGCGTTCGTGGATTTGGCGTTCGTCCACGCCCGCGTCGAGACGCGATTCGGCAACGCCGACGACGACGGCTACGGCGTCGACGCGGGGCTCAGGAGCCGCGTAGCGGACAAGGTCGAGCTGCAAGGCGCGATCAGCTACGTCGATTTGAGCGACTCCGACACCTCGCTGTCGATCGCGGGGCGCTACTACCTCACGAGCACCGTCGCGGTCGGCGCCGGCTACGTCTTCAACAACGACGACGGCGGCTGGAACGTGACGCTGCGGGCCGAATTCGGGCGTTGAGCGCGAGCCGCCGCATCGCCGTCGCCGCCTTCGCATGCCTCGCCGCGGGCAGCGTGCGCGCGCTGCCTCCCGTTCCGGTGCCGGCCGAGAATCCCGTGACCGAGCCGAAGCGCGTGCTCGGCAAGATCCTGTTCTGGGACGAGCAGCTTTCGGCCGACGACACGATCGCGTGCGGCACGTGCCATCGCCCCGCGCAAGGAGGCTCGGACCCGCGCGTGGGCCGTAACCCCGGCGCCGACGCCGGCACGATCGACGACGTGGAGGGCTCGCCCGGCATCGTCCGCCTCGACGCCGCGGGGCGGCCGGCCGAGCATCCGGTCTTCGGCCGCGGTCCGCAGGTCACGGCGCGCGTCGCGCCGTCGAACTTCGGCGCGCTCTGGGCCGAGCGCGTCTTCTGGGACGGGCGCGCGGGCCCGGGCGTCGTCGACCCGGACACGCACGCGGTCGCCATCGAGCGCGGCGGCGCGCTCGAGGCGCAGGCGCTCGCGACGCTCGCGACTCCGGCCGAGATGACGCACGAGTCGCCCGATTGGCACGAGCTCGTCGCGAAGCTCGAGCGCGCCCGGCCGCTCGCGCTCG
>DASTSM010000443.1:0-2416 GCA_035760685.1 Gammaproteobacteria bacterium
ACTCTACGAGCGAGCCCACCAAATGGTGTTCACCGTGAGCTTGCGCATCACGAAGAGCCGCGAGACGGCGGAGGAGGTCACGCTCGACGTCTTCCACGACGTGTGGCGCCGAGCGTCGTCGTACGATCCGGCGGGCGGGACCGTCATCGGCTGGTTCATGAATCAAGCTCGCTCGCGGGCCATCGATCGAGTCCGGTTCGAGCAGCGCAAGAAGCGCGTCGATCCCGGCACTGCGGAGGCCGGCCCCGCGCCCGCACAGGCGGGTCCCGGGGAGGCCTTCGACCGCGGCGAGCGGGCGCAGCGTCTCCGCGGTGCGCTCGACGTCCTGAATCCGCACGAGCGGCAGGCCATCGAGAGCGCGTTCTTTTCGGGGCTGACGTATGTCGAGGTCGCCGAGCGGCTCGACGTGCCGCTCGGCACGGTAAAGACGCGCGTGCGCTCCGGTCTTGGTAAGCTGCGTCGCGAATTGGGGGAGGGCGAGAAGGAGCCGTGAGCTCGGGTTCCGACAAGCAGGCGTGCCGCGAAGCGGATCGGCTCGAGGAATACGCCCTCGGCGCTCTCTCGTCGCGCGAGATGCGGGAGATGGCGGAGCACGTCTCCGGCTGCGCCGAATGCCGGCGCGAGCTCGAGTCCTTGGGTTCGGTCGTCGACGAGCTCGCCTACTGGCCGAGGAACCTCGTGCGGCCGTCGCCGTCGCTCTGGGGACGCCTCGCCGAGCGCGTGGCGGCCGAGACGGGCGAAGCGCCCCTGCCTGCGCCCGAGCGGCGTTATCGGGAGCCCGAGTGGAAGCAGGTCGCGCCGGGCATCGAATGCAAGCTGCTCGCGAGGGACGCGGAGAACGGCCGCATCAGCATGCTCGTGCGGCTCGCGCCCGGAGGCGCGTATCCGCCGCACCGCCACGCGGGCGTCGAGGAGCTGCACTTGCTCGACGGCGAGCTCTGGATCGAGGACCGCTTACTCTATCCAGGCGACTACAACATCGCGTATCGCGGCACCGGCGACACGCGCGTCTACAGCGAGACGGGCTGCACCTGCGTGCTCATCACGTCGACGAAAGACGTGATCGCCTGACGAGGGCCCGGCTCCATCTGATCGGCTCACGAGGCTCGCTGATCGGCTCACGAGGCTCGCTGATCGGCTGACGAGGCTCGGCTCCACGCATTCCGCCGATCGTTCGCGCCGGTTGCGCCCTCGTCGGACCCTTTCCGCGTCTTCCGCTTGACCGCGCCCCGCGCTCGTCCATACTGCAGGGGTGGCTAAACGTACAGGTAGTGCGGATCTGCCGCTGCACGGCGGCCGCGTGCCCGCATGGCTCGCGGCGCGCATGGCGGCGCTCGGCCGCGTCATGGTCGAGGCCCTCGTGCATCACTACGGCCGTGAGGAGCTGCTCCGACGGCTCGCGCATCCTTTCTGGTTTCAGGCGTTCGGCGCCGTCATGGGCATGGACTGGCACTCGTCGGGCATCACGACGAGCGTCGTCGGCGCGCTCAAGCGGGGCCTCGCGCCGGTCCAGCACGAGCTCGGCATCTACGTCTGCGGCGGGCGTGGCCGGCACTCGCGGCGCACCCCGAGCGAGCTCGCAGGCGTCGGCGAGCGAACGGGTCTCGACGGGGACTCGCTCGCGGAGACGAGCCGGCTCGTCGCGAAGATCGACAGCGCCGCCGTGCAGGACGGCTTCGAGCTCTACCTGCATTCGTTCATCGTGACGGCCGACGGCGGCTGGTGCGTCGTGCAGCAAGGCATGAGCGGCGAGCGGCGCGAGGCGCGCCGCTATCACTGGCTCTCAGAGAACCTCGAAAGCTTTCTCGACTCGCCGCACGCCGCGATCGAAGGACGGAACCGCGGCTCGATCATCAATCTCGCGGACGCGAGGGCGGAGCGTAGCCGCAGCGCGGGTGTCGATCTGATCCGCGAAGGACCGGACCGCACGGTCGCGGTCCTGCGCCGGCTGCGCAGCCGCGCCGTCGCGAGCGCGGCGCCGAGCCTGTTTCCCGAGCTCGACGGTGTGGAGCCTGCTCCGGGGCTCGACGGCGGTGAGACCGAGCCCGAGCGGGAGGCGCTCGCGGCGCTGCCGCGCCTCCAGATGCCGGCGCACCACGAGGTGCGCGCGTCCGACGTGGTGTTGAAGCGCCTGCACGGCACACTCGCGGCGGCCGCGGAGCGCGGCCCGCGCGATTTCACGGACGTGCTGCTGACGCCCGGCGTCGGCGCGCGCACGGTGGCCTCGCTCGCGCTCGTCGCGGAGGTGCTGCACGGCGCGCCGTGCCGGTTCTCGGATCCCGCGCGCTTCTCGCTCGCGCATGGCGGCAAGGACGGGCATCCGTTCCCGGTGCCGCTCCGCGTCTACGACGAAACGATTCGCGTGCTGAAGAGCGCGGTCGATCGCGCCAAGCTCGGCAATGACGAGAAGCTCGCC
>DASTSM010000444.1:0-3804 GCA_035760685.1 Gammaproteobacteria bacterium
CGGTGACGAAGGGCTGCACCTGGACCGTCGGCGGCGTCACGCCCGTGTCGACGTCGTTCGACGCCGCAAGATTGAAATCGACGCTGAGGAGCGCGGCGCGGCCGCGCGTAATGACGAAATGATCGCGATCGGCAAGCCGGATCTCGAGCTCGGTCACGCCGAGCGGCTGGCCCTGCGCATCCACGGGCCGGGCTTTGACGATCTGGCCGCCCGCTTCGACGTCGATCTCGGCGTTGCTGTAGTCGATACGCAGCGTCCCGCCGACGAATTCCGCAGGCACGACGGCTGCGGCGCTCACGAGCTCGGACAGGTCCGTGAGCTTCGCGAAGTCGATGCGCGTGGCCGCGGGCAGCATCTCGACCGAGGAGCCGTCCCGTCGCTCGCGCTCGAGCGACAGCACGTCGACGGTGTAGCTTACGAAGTCGCCTTCCGCGTCCGTAAGGCTCACGAGCGCGACGCCGCACTCGCCGCTTGCCGGCCCCGACGGGACGCAGCCTGTGCCGCCGCCGAGGTCCGATCCGGGTGCGCCGCCGCTTACGCTCGCGCTTCCCCCGCCGCCCCCGCCTCCTGCGCAACCGGCGAGCGCGAATACCGCAACCAGGATCGCGAGCGGCGAGAGCAACGAGCGGGCAGCCCTCCGCGCAGCCGAGAACGCGCGCGCACTGCCCGTAACAAACGAAAAGCCGTAATGACGCATTGCAGTTTCCCTATCCAAGGACTTCCCTAAGCTGGAAACGAACAACGCGCGCCGGCGTTCCGGGTTGACGCGGTCGGCGTCGCTATCCTGCGACAGGACACCGCGCGGATGGACTTCTAGGGGCGATCGAGCGTGTAGAGATAAGCCGCGATGTCGGCGGCGTCCCGAGGCGTCAAACCGAGGCTCGGCATGGCGCTATGCGGCTCGGCGGCCTGCGGATCGAGGAGCCATCGCACCATGTTGCCGGGCGTGTTTGGAAGCTCGCCGCCCAAATAGCTACGCAAGGCGATGCCGCGCAGCGGCGGTCCGACGCGGACGGGCCGGCCCACGATGCCCGGTATCGTGTGGCAGGTCGTGCAGGCGTATTGCGGAATCGCACGCGCCCCGCGCGCGGGATCGCCGAGGACGGGCGGCATCGTCCCGAAGCCGCCGAGGCCGACGAGAGACGCCGAAGACGGATCTCTTTGGAGGGAGCTTCGATCATCGAACGGCTCCGCGGAGGATGCCGGCGTTTGCGCCGGCGCCGTCGCCGGTTCCGGCACTGAAGGTCGTGCGCTCGGCTCCGGCGTGCTGCGCGAATCGAGGCGGGAGGGCGCGCCGTGAGGACGGCGGCCCGTCGCAGCGCCTCCCGAGAGCGCCTCGAGACGCTCGCGGTAGCGCACGGGCGAGAGCGACGGCAGCGCATTCGCGACGAACGCGGTGATCGCCCAGATGCGATCGTCGTCGAGGCGATACTCCCACGCGGGCATGCCCGTCATCTTGATGCCGTTCTTGATGGTCCAGAAGATCTCCGCCGGGGAGTACGTGCGGGCCGCGTGCACGAGATTGATCGGGGGCGGCGCCATGCCGAGCGCAAACGCCTCTGGAGCGATACCCGGAGCGCCGTGACAGCGGCTGCAGTGCTCGTGATATTCGACGAGGCCCCGCTGCGTCATCGATGCATCGAATCGGGGAGCCCGAATTCGTTCCGCGTGATGAGCGATCGAGCGCCGGAGCCCCCAGCGCAAACCGTCGTAGACGAGGCGCGTGTGCTCTCGGGTGGCCGCGACGTCGTAGAAGCCGGCGGCGACGACGACGATCGCGCCGGCTACGATGATCGCGACGATGGCGACGGCGCCCCCGACGGCGTGCTTGACGGTTGCCACGCCGGGCGCCGCTGCAAGTTGCAGGCCAGCGCGGAACCGCTAGTCGGATTCTTGTCGGGAGAGCAGTGAGACCCTAACGGATTCTACGGCGCTGCTACGCCCGCGGCTTCAACGCCCGCGCACTTTCGCGTCCTGACGACCGGGCGCTCGAACGTCGATGGATGCGACGCCGTGGCGACGCGCCCAATGCACGGCCGCGGAAAGGACCTCATCGTCGGAGCGACCGGGCTCGCGAGCGAACGCGCAGCTGCGTCCATCCGAAAGCTCGATGCGCCAACCCTGCACGGTGTGCGTGATGACGGCGCTCGGCCCGGCAACGCTCCGCATCGCGGCGCGGAGGCGGAGCTGACCCAGGGGTTCCGTCCGTTGTGCCTCCCTCATCGCGTTCTCCCGCTCCGAGTGTAAGGGGCGAGCATACATCGCGGCTTCGGAACATGCGAACGTTTCTTACGGCGGCGCCTTAACCCCGAGGCGTAAGACCTTGCCGCCGAGAACCGCGGGCGCCTGTAGGGTGCAAACCCTTGCCCCGACGGTGCCGAACGACTGCCCGTGAGGTCCGGGAGTCATTCGCCCTCGTTGATATTGAAGATGCGGGCGCCCTCCTCGGGTGCGCGGTAGACGTTGAGGCCGTTCGCGCGCTTCGGGATCGGCAGGCCCTTGGCCACCGCCTCGGCGACCTGCTTCTCGTAGGCACGCTCGCCCTTCAAGGCGTAGATAACCGCCCCGTTGCCCTCGTGGCACGAATACTCGTACACCTCGTAGTTGGGCTGCGTCGTGAACATGATTCGATAGGTGAACGGGGCCGTGAACGTGAGCGGATCGTCGACCGTCACGCGGTACTCGATCATGTCCGGATCGACGCGGCGGTAGCGCTCGGTCAGCTTGAGCTTCTCGCTCGTCGGTCCGCGCGCGCCGGCGCCCGTCTTGTCCGTGAAGTGCGAGGCCTCGACGACGAGGGTGTCCCCTTCGAAGTGGCCGCGGCTCACGCCGGCGTACTGCTTGATCGCGTCGCCGACCTGCGGCCGCCCGTCGAGCGGGATGATGCGGGTCTCATGGATCATCTCGTAGGTGATGGAGACGGCCTCCGGGCTTTGCGCGATCCGGATGCCGTTGCCGTAGATCGAGGGCAGCACGGAGCCGAAGATGCCCCGCGTGATGCAGCGGTCGTAGAGCGTGAAGTCGTCGAAGGTGTTGAACGGGCCCGGGCCGAAGGTTCCGCGGCCGGCCTCCGCGTCCGCGTGCGCCTTGCCGTATTCGGTCAACGCCGGAGTCCGGCCGTCGGGGGGATCGACGACGAGCGAGCTGTAGCCGAAGGTGCGGATGCCCCACTCGTTGCGCAAGAAGGTCTCGGTGTTGACGGCGCGATCGCGCCCGCCCTGGTCGCGGCTCGCGCGCTCCATGAATTCCTTCTCGTCGAGCGACTCGCGAGTGCCGAATTCCTTCGGCCGGTCGCGCGGAATGCCGCGCATGTCGTCGACGCTCCAGACGCCCTCGAGGCTCGGAGCGCCCCAGGAGGTACGAGGCGCCTTCCAGCGGGGGTTCATGTAGGCCGCCGCGGTCGTCTCGGCCGGCACGCTGCGCAACGCGCTCGGCGTCGCGCCGGGACCTTCGCCGATGCGTTGAGCCGAAGCCGTGCCTGCGGCAGACACTCCGATGAGAAGCAAGGGAACGCAAGCGAGCCTGACGTTGAGCATGACTCCCCCCTACGAAAAGCCGGTTCAATCGCGGAGGCGCCAAGCATAGCAGGAACTACACTGGCCGAATCTCGGGAAATGTTTACTCCGGCGCGCTCCAAAGCACCTGCGCCGGTCCTCGATCCGGGATCGGGAAGATCAGAAGAGCGCGAGCATTCGATTCAGGAGCTGGAGGCCCGCAGGGGTCGGCTTCAGGGCTTTGCCGTCGGCACGGAGCCAGCCTCGGCGCACGGCTTCGCAGCGTCCGGCCGCGAGGCGGCCGGCGGGT
>DASTSM010000445.1:0-6382 GCA_035760685.1 Gammaproteobacteria bacterium
CGTCCGACTTCTCCCGGCGTCTCGGCGAGGGCGACGCCGAGGTGCAGGTGCTCGTCAACGGCATCGACGCGAACACGGCGCGCATCGTCCAAGGCTACGCCGAGAGCACGGTCGCGGGATGGGCCGCGATCCGCGCGGCCGAGGGGCATCCCGCCGCGAAGCCGCCCGTGGCCGTCGAGAGCCGCCTGTGGTTCAACGAGTCGAACGACAGCCGGTACTTTCTCGTGCCGGGGCTCATCGTGCTCGTCATGACGCTGCTCGGCGCGTTCATGACCGCGCTCGTCATGGCGCGCGAATACGAGCGCGGCACGTTCGAGGCGCTCTTCGTGACGCCCGTGCGGGCCGACGAGATCCTGCTCGGCAAGCTCATTCCCTACTTCCTGCTCGGTCTCGCCGGACTCCTGCTCTGCATCGCCGGCAGCAAGTTCCTCTTCCACGTGCCGCTCCGAGGCTCGCTCGCGATCCTCGTCGCGGTCTCGATGCTGTACCTGCTCGTCGCGCTCGGCATCGGCCTCGTCGTGTCCTCGGTCACGAAGAGTCAGTTCATCGCGAGCCAGATCGCGCTCATCGTGACGTTCCTGCCCGCGATGATGCTCTCGGGCTTCATCTTCGACATCAACAGCATGCCGGCCGCCGTGCGCGCCGTGACGTACGTGCTGCCCGCGCGCTACTACGTCGCGCTGCTGCAGACGCTGTTTCTCGCGGGCGACGTCTGGACCGTGATCTGGCCGAACGCCACCGTGCTCGCCGTCATGGCGGCCGGCATGATGCTGCTGTCGCGCGCCGCGACCCACAAGAGGCTCGGCTGATGCGCGCGTCGCTGCTCCGCATCTTCGCGCTGATCCGCAAGGAGCTGCTCGCGATGCTCAAGGATCCGCGCAGCCGCGTCATGCTGTTCTTGCCGCCCGTGCTGCAGAGCGTCCTGTTCGGCTACGCCGCGACGTACGATCTGAATCGCATCCCGTATGCGGCGCTCGATCAGGATCGAAGCGAAGCGTCGGCGCGCCTGCTCGCGAGGCTCGACGGCTCCCGCTTCTTCGTGCGGGTCGGCAATCTCGCTCGGGCGACCGAGATCGAGGGCTACATCGACGCGCGGCGCGCCCTGCTCGTCGTGCAGATCCCGCAGAACTTCGAGCGGCAGCTCGCCGGAGACGCGCAGGCGACGGTGCAAGTCGTCGCGGACGGGCGCAACTCGAACACGGCCGGCACCGCCTTGCGCTACGTCGGCACCGTCGCCCGCGATTTCGGCGAGGAATGGCGCGCGGCGCGGGGCCGAAGCGGCCCGCCGATCCGCGTTACCGCACGCGCGTGGTACAACCCGAGCCTCGAGACGCGCTGGCACATGATCCCGTCGCTGATCGGCACGCTCACGATGCTGCAGACGCTGCTCTTGACCGCGATGTCGGTCGCGCGCGAGCGCGAGGAAGGCACGTTCGATCAGCTGCTCGTGACGCCGCTCAGGCCCTCGGAGGTCATGATCGGCAAGGCCGTGCCGTCGATGCTCGTCGGCGCCGTCCAGGCGACGCTGATACTGCTCGTCGCGCAGCTCTGGTTCCGGATCCCGTTCGCGGGCTCCTTCGTCACGCTCTACGCGGGGCTGCTGCTCTTTCTGCTGGCCTCGGTCGGGATCGGGCTCATGGTCTCGTCGTTCGTCGCGACGATGCAGCAGGCGATGCTGTTCTCGTTCGTGCTGCTGATGCCCTTTATCCTGCTCTCGGGCCTCGCGACGCCAATCGGGAACATGCCCGAGTGGCTCCAGGATCTCACGCGCGCGAACCCGCTGCGCTACGCGATCGACCTCGCCCAGCACGTCTATCTCGAAGGCGCGAGCCTCGCCGACCTCGCGCCGGATCTCTGGCCGCTCGCGCTCATCGCCGCCGCCACGCTGCCGATCGCGGCGTGGATGTTCCGGCACCGGCTCACCTAGCAACAAGAACGAAGAGCAACGACATGAAACGAAAAATTTCGAGATACGCGCACGAGCGCACGAGCGCCGCCACCTTGACCGCCTTTCCCGCCGCCGCGGCGGCCTTGCTCGCCGCGGCGCTGCTGGCCGCGCAGGGAGCGCGCGCCGAAGACCGCGTGACGGCGGGCGACGCCTCCGTCGAGCCGCCGACGCTCGTGTCCCTCGGCGTCGACTGGCTCATCGACGGCGACGACGACCGCGACGCGCGCGTCGACGTCGAGTACCGCAAGGCCGGCGAGACGGAGTGGCACGAAGGCCTGCCGCTCCTTAGGCTTCAGCGCGAGCAGGTCAACGGCCGCGTCGGCGGACCGAGCTACCTCGACGCGGCGCACGCCGCCGAAAGCGCCGCGGCGCTCGCGGCCGCGCGATCCGAGAGCGCGCCCGGCGGCACGCCGCCGCCCGGCGCCGCGGCTTCGGGGCCGTTCGCGTTCAGCCCGTTCTCGTACACGTCGCCGAACATGTTCTCGGGCAGCGTCTTCGATCTCACGCCGAATACCGAGTACGAGATCCGCTTGACGCTCTCGGATCCCGACGGCGTCTCGGGCCGCGCGCAGCGGACGCTGCGCGCGCACACACGCCCCGAGCCGATGCCCGCCGCCGGCGGCAAGGTCTATCACGTCTATCCCGTCGGCTACGAAGGGCCGAGGCAGGAGCCGTCGTTCACGGGGCTCATGGCCGCGTACTACATGGGCGCGGCGCACTTCGACTACGAGAACGCGTATCCGCCGCGCGTGCAGCCCGGCGACACGATCCTCGTGCACGCGGGCCTCTACGTGAGCGACCGCCACCACTACATGAACCGCGGGCCCGCGCCCGGCTATCTCGCGCTCGGCACCGTCTTCGACGGCACCTACTACCTCTCGCAGAGCGGCACGCCCAACAAGCCCATCGTCATCAAGGCCGCGGGCGACGGCGAGGTCGTCTTCGACGGCGACGGGGCCGAGAATCTCTTCAATCTCATGGCCGCGAACTACAACTATTTCGAGGGCATCACGGTCCGCAACACGAACGTCGCGTTCCTGCTCGGCATCAAGGGCATCGGCGGCGCGAGCGGCTTCACGCTGAAGCGCTCTCGCATCGAGAACGTCGGCCGCGGCATCGAGGACGACTGGTCGGGCTCGAAGGACTTCTACATCGCGGACAACGTGTTCATGGGCCGTCACGCGCCGGATCACATGATGGGCTGGATCGGCGCGATCTGGGAGCCGTTCCCCGACTTCCCGGAGCGCCTCGACTCCGAGTACGCGATCAAGGTCTACGGCCAGGGGCACGTCGTCACGCGCAACTACATTGCGAACTGGCACGACGGCATCGACATGGCGACGTACGGCAATCCCGACGGCACGCCGAACGTCGTCGCCGACCGCTTTCCGATGTCGATCGACTTCTACGAGAACGACATCACGAACATGGGCGACAACTGCATCGAGACCGACGGCGGCGGCCGCAACATGCGCGTCTTTCGCAACCGCTGCTTCAACACGGCGTCTCAGGGCTTGAGCGCGCAGCCGATCTTCGGCGGACCCGTCTATTTCGTCCGCAACCTCGTCTACAACGGACCCGGCGCAGGCTCGCTCAAGTTCGTCTCGACGCCGACGGGCGCGCTCGTCTATCAAAATACGTTCGTCGGCGAGGTCAGCGTGCCGGGCCCCGCCTCGAACGAGCACTTCCGCAACAACCTGATCCTTGCGCAAGGCGCGACGGACGCCGTGCTTCGCGTCGGCACGTTCACGAACTACTCGTCGTCCGACTACAACGGCTTCCGGCCGAACCCGAACGCCGAGGCCGCGTTCGAATGGAGCTCTCCGCCGTTCGAGAAGCTCGCCGACTACATCGAGCCGCCCGTGCAGCGCAAGTTTCGGACGCTCGCCGAGTATCGGCAGGCCACGGGGCAGGATCTGCACAGCCGCCTCGTCGACTACGACGTCTTCGTGCGCGTGACGCCGCCCGACATGCGCGATCCGCGGCGGCTCTACGAGCCGGCGACGTTCGATTTCGCGCTGCGGCCGGGATCGGCGGCCGTCGACGCGGGCACCGTGCTGCCGAACGTCACGGACGGCTTCACGGGCGCGGCGCCCGACCTCGGTGCGCTCGAGATCGGCGCTCCGGCGCCGCGCTACGGACCGAGGTAAGCCGTCCGCGGCACGTCGGCGACAGGGTCGTGCGCGGGCAAAACGCTCGCCCGCGCACTCGTCATCGCCCCGTCGTTCGTGATAATGAAGTGTTTGGACGTCCTTCTGGCCCGCACGCCGTTCGACGAACGACGGCGAGAAAATCGACTCTGACCCCATTTTCGGACGCATCGATGGAAGACACACATGCGCCTTAAACCCTGGCTTCTCGGCATCGTCGCGGCCGGCTTGCTCGCCGCCATCGGCTTTTCGCTCGACTGGGCGCCCTTCCGCACGTCGGCCGACGCGCAGTCCCGCTCCGCGCCGGCGCAGCCTGGATCTGCGACGGGCTCCGGCCGGGGCGCCGCGGCCGAGCCGATCGACCAACCCGTGCCGCGCGACCTCATCGAGCGCCTCGAGAAAGTCAGCCGCGCGGGCCTCGCGCAAACGCCGCACTTGCAGCCGGGCCCGCTCATGCGCATCGACGGCGCGGAAGCGGGATCGGCGCCTCCCCTCGTGCTCTACATCGGCGCCGATTACTGCCCCTACTGCGCCGTGCTGCGTTGGCCGCTCGCGCTCGCGCTCATGCGCTTCGGCGATCTCGACGGGCTGCGCTACATGCGCTCGAGCGCGCACGACGTCTTCCCGAGCACGCCGACTTTCAGCTTCGTGGACGCGAAGCTCGACAGCAGCCTGCTCGAGCTCCAGGCCGTCGAGCTTCAGGATCGCGACGGCAACGCGCTCGAGAGGCCCGACCCGACTCAGCGCGACACGTTCGTGAAGCTGAATCCGGGCGGCTCCATCCCGTTCCTCGATCTCGGCGGCAAGTACCTGAGCGTCGGCTCGCCGTTCTCTCCGCAGCCGCTCCAGGGGCTCGATTGGGAGCAGGTCGTCGAGGAGCTCGAGCAGGGCGGGAACGCCGCGTGGCAGGGCATCGTCGGCGAAGCGAACGTGCTCACGGCGGCGCTCTGCACGCTGACGAACGGACAGCCGAGCGACGTCTGCACCGCGCCCGGGATCGCGGCCGCCGCGCAGCGCCTGCCGCAGTAACGGGCGCGGCCGCGCTCGCTGCCGATGCGAGCGAGCGCCTAACGACACAGCTGTAGGTTGCGATACGCGGCGTCGATGTTCCTGACGCGCAGCCGATCGTCGTTGGCCCAGCCGCTGTACCGCTCGAGCTCGATCGTCTGCTCGAGCTCGGCGAGCGATTTCCCCGCCGCCATGCCGGCCGACACCGCGTCGCGCAGGTCCTCGAAGTACCGGCGCGTATCCGTCACGTCCGACTTCTTGAAGAGCGCGCGGTGGCCCGGCGCGAGCAAAATCGAGCGCCTCGACGGCCCGGTAGGAGGCGATCCACTCCGATCATGTCGCCCGGCATCTGCGGGAATCGTCCGTCCATGTTGCGCCACATTTCTCGTGGCCCACGAAGACGGCGGTGTCGGCGAACGCGCGGCCGCCTTGCGCGTGATCGAAGTGGCTGTGGCTGTAGACGACGTAGCGGACCGGAACGCCGAAGCGCGCATCGAGCTCCGACTTGAGCCACCTCGCGAAGTCGACGCCGATCGGATCGCCGCAACGCGCAAAGTATAGACGCTCCCGTGGCATGCGCCTTGCAGCACGATCTTCGACTGAACGCCGCCGGGCTGAGCGCGCAGCGAGGCTGAAGCGGCGCAAGCACGCTGCGCGGGGAGAGCCACGGATCGGGCGCGAGAGGAGGAATCCATGGATAGGAAGCTCGCGGACGGCCTTATCGAATCGAACGCCGAGTTCAAGAAGCTCCGCACGCAGAGCCGCGGCGCCACTCCGCGCGAGCCCGGGGGCGCGAAGTTCCCCGGCGGCGGAGGCATGCGGCGCCTCGAGCTCGAGTCTTGGACTCGCGAGGAGCTCGAGCGTGCCGCCGACGTGCTTCGCATCGAGCGCAGGCCGGGAATGGATCGCGCGGCGCTCATCGAGGCCTTGCTCGAGGCCGACGCGACGCTGAAGCGCGCATCGCGACCGTAAAGACATGGCCCAGAATCCGCGAAGTCGAGGCGGTTCGCCGGAGGCCGAGGCCATCGCCGAGGCCGCCGAGCCGTTCGAGCGCCAAGAGAAGGCGGACTTGAGGCCGCTGCTCGAGCGCATCGGCGATGCCCGCGTGATCCTGATCGGCGAGGCGAGCCACGGCACGGCCGAGTTCTACGAGATGCGCGCCCGGATCACGCGCGAGCTCGTCGCGCTGCGAGGCGTGCGCATCGTCGCCGTCGTGGCCGACTGGCCCGACGCGCGTCAGATCGATCGCTTCGTGCACGACGAGGCGGCCGATCCC
>DASTSM010000446.1:0-19661 GCA_035760685.1 Gammaproteobacteria bacterium
ACGAGAAGGGTCAGCTCTGGGACATCACGCTCGCGCCTCCGGCACGCACGGCGAGGGCCGGGCTGACCGAGGATGCGATTCCGGTGGGCGCCAAGGTCACGGTCGTCGGGAATCGCAATCTCGATCAGAAGCGCTTCGAGATGAAGACCGTGCGCGTGATCTACAACGGCAAGAACTTCGACGTCTATCCGGATCGCGTCTCCTAGCGGCCCGTTAGCGGTCTCCTAGCGGCGCAGCGCTCGACGCGGATTTCCGGGAGCCTGCTTGGACGGCTTCTTCGCGTGGCTCGAGGCGTCAAGCTTGGGCCACGCCGTTCGAAGCTCGGGCGTTTGGGCTTACGGCGTCCTGAATCTGACGCACATCCTCGGCGTCGCGACGCTGTTCGGCTCGATGCTCGCGCTGGACTTGCGTCTGCTCGGACTCTGGCGCGGCGTTCCCTTGGCGGCGCTCGCGAAGCCGACCGTGCCGCTCGCCGCCGTCGGCTTCGTGGTCGCCGCGCTGAGCGGCACGTGCATGCTCTCGACGAACGCGACCGACTACGTCCACAACCCGTTTATCTACATCAAGTTCCCGGCCATCGCGCTCGGCCTCGTCAACGTGTTCGTGCTGAACCGCTT
The DNA here is from genome assembly GCA_035760685.1 of Gammaproteobacteria bacterium. GTDB lineage: Bacteria > Pseudomonadota > Gammaproteobacteria > Steroidobacterales > Rariloculaceae > ZC4RG20. Next base: position 618 of record DASTSM010000446.1, read on the forward strand.
GTCCGCGTGGAAAACGCGCGATGCCGGCGAGCCGACGCCGCGCGCGCGGAGGCAGCTCGCGGTCGCCGGAGGCGTCTCGCTCGCGTGCTGGCTCACGGCCGTTACGGCCGGCAGGATGATCGGCTACTGGTGACCCTCCTTCTTCCCGCTTCCCGGCGGCGGGACTCGGGCGTTTCGCAATCGGGACGAATCGCTTTCACCGCAGAACGGAGCTGCACGACTATTGCCGCGAAATCAAGAAGCTGCGGGCCCTGCGACCTTTGGCACGTTGATTGCGTAATGCCTTGCGAGCCGAGTCGGCCTGGGCCGGCCCCCCCAAAGGTGTCCGTCAGTTAGGCCGAGAGTCGTTAGACAGCCGGTGAGCTCCGTTCGAACGACGTTCGTAACGGCCGTGTCGGCGAGGGTGCCAGCGCCCGATCCAGCCCCAGCGTCCTCGCGACGCCATCATGGATCGCGGCGGTGCCCGTCTTTCGGCTCGCGGAATCGTGCTGTCGCGGCCACTGCACTTCGCTCGGCCCGGTCGGCTCGTGCTCGCCCCCCGCAAGGCGGCTTCGTGCTCGCTCTATCTGCGGGCTTGTGCTCGCCGCTCAGAGCCGGCACCCGATAGCTGGATCACGAGCGGCGGCCTGTTTAATATCGCAGCGCAGCAAAAATAAAACCGCCTATGCGACCGTCCCAAGCGGCGCAGAAAAAAGCGCCGCACGAGGCGGTCCAGAAGAAGCGGTGCACATCAAGGACCAGAGGGGGAAACCATGATCAGGCGAGTGACTCGGATTGCGCCGTGGCAGGCAGCGAAGATCTTTGCGCTCATGTACTTCGTCATCGGCATCGTCATCGCGATTCCGATGTACTTCTTCGTCGAGGCGACGCGCGCCTTGACGGGAGCGGCCGGCCCCGGATTCGGAATCGGCTTCGTCATCGTCATGCCCGTGCTCTATGCCGTCGGTGCGCTGATCTTCGTCCCGCTCGGCTGTCTTCTATACAACCTCGCGGCGAAGATCACGGGCGGGCTCGAGCTCGACGTCATCGAGAAGGCGGCGTAGGGCGGCCGCCGCCGCGCCGGCAGGGCCGATCGCCTACGCACGAGGCGAAGGCCCGACCTGGCCCGTGGGCGGCGCAGATTTCACGCGGCCGCCAGCGAGGCCTTGAGCCGCGGTTCCGAGAAATCGATGAATGCGCGGACCTTGAGCGGCAGGAATCGGCCGCCCGTGTAGACGAGGCTGACCGGCGAGGGCGCCGGCTCGAACTCCTGCAGCACGACCGCGAGCGATCCTGAGCGAATCGGCGTCGCGGCCTGATAGCTCAGCACGCGTGTGAGACCGACGCCTGCGACGGCGGCGTCGACCGCCGCTTCGGCCGTGTTGACGACGAGCCTCGAATGCACGGCCACGGATTGACGCGCCCCGGCCGTGCCGAACGTCCAGGTGTCGTCCGACTCGCTGCGCGCGAATGTCACGCAGTCGTGCGCGTGGAGGTCGTCGGGAACCTTTGGCGTGCCGCGCGCCGCCAGGTAGCGCGGGCTCGCGCAGACGATGCGTCGAATCGAGCCGACGCGTGTCGCGAGCAGCGCGCTGTCGGGGAGCTCGCCGATCCGAACGGCGAGATCGACGCGCTCATCGAGCAGATTCACGACGCGGTCCGAAAACACGAAGCGCATGTCGATATCGGGATACGCCTCGAGGAACTCGACGGCGATGGGCAGCACGTGCAGCCGGCCGAAGAGAATCGGGGCGCTGACGATGAGCTCGCCCTTCGGAGCGCGGTATTCGCCCGAGGCGCCGCGCTCCGCTTCGTCGACCGCCTCGAGGATTCGTCTGCAGGCCGCGACGTAGGACTCGCCCGCGTCCGTCAGCGTGAGCTTGCGGCTGCCGCGCTTCAGCAGGCGCGTCTTGAGATGCGTTTCGAGCTCCGAAACCTTTCGGCTCACGGTCGGGAGCGGCAAGCCGAGCCGGCGTCCGGCCGCCGAAAGGCTTCCGGTCTCGACGGCCGCTAAGAGGATGGACATGGCTTCGAGGCGGTCCATGATGCTTCCGAATTTCGAGAGGGAGGTTCCCGTTCTTACCGTATTCTTCCGGAAACTAGAAGGGTTATCGTTGTCCGGGCGAGTCTGTCATCGTCGCCCGGCACAAGGAGAGCCCCATGTCGCTGCCCGTCTCGACCGACGTCGCGTTTACGCCGTCCGTCAAAGCGCTTCAGGAGCGCAAGGGATCACGCCGTGCCTATGCGGCGCTCGAGCAGCGCGGCGGCTGGCGCACGGTCATCACCCCCGAGCTCGCGGAATTCATCGCTGCGCAGACGAGCGTCTTCCTCGGCACGGCGAGCCGCGAAGGGCAGCCGTACATTCAGCACCGCGGCGGCCCTCCCGGGTTTTTGCGCGTGCTCGACGAGAGGACGCTCGGCTTCGCCGATTTCGCAGGCAACCGTCAGTACATCACTCTCGGCAACCTCGCGGAGAATTCCCGTTTCCATCTCTTTCTCATCGATTACGCGGCAAGGCGGCGCATTAAAATCTGGGGCGAGGCCCGCGTCGTCGAGCACGACGCCGGGCTTCTCGCGCGCCTCGTCCCTGCGGACTACAACGCACGCGCCGAGCAAGCGATCCTGCTCACCGTCACCGCGTGGGACGCGAACTGCAACCGCCACATTCCGCAGCGATTCGAGGCCGCGGAAGTGGCCGAAGCGCTGAGGTGGCGGGACGAGCGGATTGCAGAGCTCGAGGAGCAACTGAAGCGCTGGCAGGCTGGGAGCCTTTTCGAGTAATGATGGCGTAGCGTGGGGCGGCCGCAGTGGGCGCAGGATGACTCGAGCCGGCTCCTAGGCTCCGCGCTCCTCGTGACGATCGCGCCCGGACCGCGGTGCGGGTCCCGTGTAGATCGCCCGCGGCCGGATCAGCATGCGCTCGCGCATCTGCTCGCGTGCGTGCGCGGCCCAACCGACGCTGCGGCCGACCGCAAAGAGGCCGATCGCCGCGAGGCGCGGGAGCCCGAGCACGCGCACGAGCGCCGCGAGCGCATAGTCGACGTTCGGCCGCACGCCCGCGACCTTGTGGACGTACTCGGGCAGCTCGCGCGTCAAGAAGCGCTCGCCGAAGCCCTTCGCGATCGCATCGAGCAGCGCCTTCGCGCGGGGATCGAAGTCCCGATAGATCGCGTGACCGAAGCCCGCGAAGCGCTCGGCCGCCTCGGCCTGCTCGCGGACGAGGCCGAGCGGATCGCCCTCGAGGAGCTTCTCGAGCTGCAGCGCCGCACGCGTCGTCGCGCCGCCGTGCAGCGGGCCCTTGAGCGCCGCGAGCGCGGCGACGATGCCTTCGTAGAGATTCGCGCCCGTCGAGACGGCGCAGCGCAGCGTGAACGTCGATGCGTTGAGCTCGTGGTCCGCCAGCAGAACGAGCGCCATGCGCACGAGCTCCTTGCCCTTCGCGTCGAGCGACCAAGCCGCAGCGAGCTGCTCGTGGACGGGCGCCGCCGACGCTTCGCGTCCCCCCAAGAGCGCCGCGAGCAGGCGCACGATTCGGGCCGCGGTCATCGCGAGGCCGTGATCGGTGCGGTTGAAGGCGCCGTCGTCGGCTTGACCCGCGAGCGCGAGCGCCGCCATCGCGCGATCGACGGGATGACACTCCTTCGTCGAATCGATGACGGCGCGCAGCGCCCCTGCGATGCGCGGCAAGTTGGCGGCCGCGAACGGATCGTAGTCCGTCGTCTGCCAAAGAAGGCTCGCGGCCGTCTCGAGCGTCGCATGCCGCGCGAGCTCCGCCGCGTCGACGCCGCGGTAGTAGAGCGCGCCGTCGGAAATCACCGAGATGCCGGAGGCGAGGACGGGACCGTTGAAGGTCGGCGAGGAAGCGCGCCGGGCGGACGCCGCGCCGTCGCTGCTCGGCGGCGCGCGGCGCTCTCGCAGCGCGCGCACGTCCTCGGCGCGATAGCGCTTCGCGCGCTCGCCGGGCACGGGCTCGGATCGCACGAGCCCGCGGCTCACGTAGGCATAGAGCGTCGCCGCCGACACGCCGAGCTCCGCCGCTGCTTCGGGGGCGGAGAGGTAGAGGGCAGGTTCGGAAGGCATCGAGCTCTTTCTCATATTGATCAGCTTAATCAAGATTGATCAGATGCGAAAGCAGGCCCAGAGTGGAAGGGCGAAGACGAGCGGACGTGGAAAAGTGTCAGACCCCAATTTCCGAGCGACGAAAAATGGGGTCAGACCCCAATTTCGGAGGGACGGAAAATGGGGTCTGACCCCCATTTCCGGGGACGAGCAAAGAAATGGGGTCTGACCCCATTTTTCGAGGAGCGCCGAGCATGAATGCAGCGATCGATTCTTTTTCCGCCGCCGCCGCGAACGGCCTCGAAGGCATTCCCGCGGCGACGACGGCGCTCAGCGACGTTCAAGGCGACGTCGGCCGGCTCATACTCTGCGGCCGCGACCTCGCGGACTTCGCCGCGGGTCACGGCTTCGAGAGCGCGGCCGCCGAGTTCTGGGCGGTCGCGCGGGCGGAGCCGGCGGCGCCCGCCGAGACCGTGCGCGCCGCGCTCGGCGCCGGCCGCGCCGCCGCGTATGCGCGCTTCCTCGCGCTTCGGCCCGCGCTCGAGGCGCTCACGCTGTCCGAAGGCCTGCGCCTCGGGCTCGCCTCGCTGAGCGAGGGCACCGCGCCGCACATCGCAGCGACGGCGGCCGTGCCCGTCTTCGTCGCGAACGTCGCCCGGCTCAAGGAAGGCCACGCGCCGGTCGCGCCCGATCCCGCGCGGCCCCACGTCGAAGACTTCCTGCGGATGCTGCGCGGCGGCGCGCCGAGCGGCCGGGACGTCGAAGCGCTTTCGACCTATCTCGTGACCGTCATGGATCACGGCATGAACGCATCCACGTTCACCGCTCGGGTCATCGCCTCGACGCAGGCGAACCTGGTCTCCGCAGTCGTCGGCGCCTACGCCGCGCTGACCGGGCCGCTGCACGGCGGGGCGCCCGAGCCCGTGCTCGAGATGCTCGACGCCATCGGCCGGCCGGAGCGCGCGGCCGCATGGCTAGAGCAGCGGCTCGCCGCCGGCGGGCGAATCATGGGCTTCGGCCATCGCATCTACCGCGTGCGCGATCCGCGCGCGGACGTCCTCAAGGCCGCCCTCGAGAAGCTCGGCGCAGGCAACGAGAAGCTCGAGCTCGCGCGCGCGGTCGAGACGGCGGCGCTCGCGGCCCTGCGCCGCCACAAGCCGGAGCGCAAGCTCGACACGAACGTCGAGTTCTACACGGCGATGCTGCTCGATGCGCTCGGCATTCCGCGCGCGGCGTTCACGCCCGTCTTCGCAATGGGCCGCGTCGTCGGCTGGACGGCGCACGCGTTCGAGCAGCGGCGGACGGGACGCCTGATTCGTCCCGCGTCGCTCTACGTGGGGCGCACGCCGGCGCGCGCCGATTCGAAGCCTTGATCATTCGGCGCCGCGTCCTGCACGCGGCGCGTCGAGCCGCGCCATGCGATGCAGGCCGCGCTCCTCGCGGCCGAGCGTGCGCGCGAGCCACGGCAGCGCCGCCTCCATCTCCTCGCGCAGCTTCCACGGCGGATTTGCGACGAGCATGCCGCTGCCCGTGAGGCCTCTGCCGCGCGCCTCCGGCGCGACGCCCAGCTCATAGAGGTCGATGGGCCCGATGCCGGTCCGGCGCGCGGCCTGCTCAAGGCGCTGCACCGCGCGGCGCTCGATGACGGGATACCAGATCGCATAGGTGCCCGTCGCGAAGCGGCGATGCATTTTGACGAGCGCATCGAGGACCTGCGCCGGCTCGTCCTTGATCTCGTAGGACGGATCGACGAAGACGAGGCCGCGGCGGCCGGGCGGCGGAACGAGGCCGATCGCGCCTTCGAGCCCGTTCGCGTGGAGCACGCGGACGCGCGGATCTGCGGCGAGCTTCTGGACGAGGGAACGATGCTCGGCCGGATGCAGCTCGAAGAGAAAGAGCGCGTCGTCTTCGCGCAAGAGCTCGCGCGCGAGCCACGGCGAGCCGGGATAGCGCTCGAGCCGCTCGCGCCCGCCGTTGTAGCGGCGCACGAGATCGACGAGCCGCGCGACCGGCGCGGGCGCATCGCCCGCCGTCCATAGACGGCCGATGCCCTCGAGATACTCGCGATTCTTCTGCGCGGCCGGCGAGCGCAGGTCGTAGCCGCCCGCGCCCGCGTGGGTCTCGATATAGCGCAGCGGCTTCTCCTTCGCCGTGAGCTGGGCGAGCGCCGAGAGCAGCACGACGTGCTTCAGAATGTCGGCATGATTGCCCGCGTGATAGGCGTGTTGGTAGCTCAGCATGAAGACGGCCGATGCGAGGCTCGGCGCGAGCATAGCATTCGCCTCGCCCCGCATCGGCCGGAAGCGGCGCCGAGCAAATCAGCGCCGGACCGCGGCGCCGAGCAATAGCGCCGTTTGCTCGCCGGCAGCGACCGCCTGGAAGGCCTTGTACGTCGGGCCGTAGTAGGTGCGGAACGTGTCGACCCAGTGGCGCGGCGAGCGGTAGCGAAAGATATGGTTGCCGCGGCGCCTCGATCGTGCAGCCCGGGAAGAGCTCGGGCAGCCCCTGCTCGGTGCCCCATCGGAGCGGACTGGACGCCGGCCGGCGGCGGCACGTAGCGGTCGATCACCTTGAAAAGCTGGCCGATGAAGCCTTCGGGCGTCCAGCTCGCGAGCCCGATGCGGCCGCGCTCGAGCAGGGCGGGACGTAATCCGTGGAGGTCACATCGCACGAGCGGCGCGCGGCCGCGAGCGTCGCGTTGCCGTTGCCCGCGGCGACGTCGAGCACGGCGCTGCCGGGCCTGAGGTCGAGGGCTTCGCAGAGGGACTCCCCGACGAGCTGAAGCGTGACGCCGATGGAGGTGCCGTTCACTGTCGTGACCTCCTTTCGTCGCTGGTGGGCGCCTTTGAAGCGCGCCCGCGGGTGCGCGCGGTCACGCGGAGGGAGACAGGAAGCGGGACAAAAGGGGTGCCAGAATGGGCGCATGGAAAAGCGGGGGACCGTTGGCCGGATGCGGCGGGGGACCGCCGCGCGGATGAGGCGGCGTACCGTGGCTTGGAGCGACGGACGCAACCGTGAGGCCGTCGCTTACCACGAGGAAGCCGTCGCGATCTGCGAGCGGCTCGGGCTGACCGATCTCGTCGCCGTGCAGGCCTATCACGGCCGCGGGCCGACCGAGGCGCCGACCGCGCCGATCATCGCGAGCGTCCGCGCCGTCGCGCGCTATGCGTGGGCCGCGCCGTGCACGGCCGTCGGCCTCGTGCTCGGCGCGGCCGTCGTGCTGCGCGGCGGCACGGCGAGGCTTCGGTCGGGCGTCCTCGAGGTGGCGGCGGCCGAAAGAGCGCGCGCCCCGCGGTTCCCGTTCGCGGCGATCACGTTCGGTCACGTCGTGGTCGCGCGCTCGGAGCGCGCGCTCGAGGAGAGTCTCGCCCACGAGCTCGAGCACGTGCGCCAATACGAGCGGTGGGGCCTCGCGTTCTTCGTCGCGTATCCGGCGTCGAGCCTGTACCAGCTGCTGCGCGGACGGCACCCGTATTGGCGGAACCGCTTCGAGGTCGAGGCTCGGAAGCGCGCCCACCGCTCGTAACGGCCTCAGTTGACGCGCTCGCCGCCGCTTCCTTCTACTGATCGATATCGTTTTTCGCTTCGGAGCGAGAGATGCCGCCGCAGGGCCCCATCGCGCATCCGCGAGACCGCCCGTCCGCGCGGGCGCGGGCGGCGGCGCCGGTGCCGGCGCCGGGCGCCGTGCGGGCATCGTTCCCGGGCTTCGTCGAGCCTTGCCTCGCGACGCTTCGCGCGCGCGTGCCCGAGGGCGGCGCGTGGATTCACGAGGTCAAGTTCGACGGCTACCGCGCGCAAGCGCGCCTCGCGAACGGCAAGCCATCGATCCTGACGCGCCGCGGCTACGACTGGACGCCGCGATTCGCGTCGATCGCGCGCGCGCTCTCCGAGTTGCCCGCGCGCGAGGCCGTGCTCGACGGCGAGGTCGTTGTGCTCGATTCGGGCGGCCTCTCGGACTACCACCGGCTCCAGGAGGATCTCGGGCGCGGCCGCACCGACCGGCTCGTCTTCTATGCGTTCGATCTGCTCTACGTCGACGGCTTCGACTTGCGCAACGCGGCGTTGACGGAGCGCAAGCGCGTGCTCGCCGAGCTGCTGCGCGGCGCGGACGCCGCGCGCTTGCGCTTCAGCGAGCATCTCGAGGCCGAAGGCGCTGCCGTGTTCGAGCAGGCCTGCGCGATGCGCCTCGAGGGCATCGTGAGCAAGGAGCGCGGCGCGCCCTATCGTTCGGGCCGGCAGAAGACCTGGCTCAAGATCAAGTGCACGAAGAGCGACACCTTCCCCGTCGTCGCGTTCGTCGAGAAGCTCGGCGCGAAGCCGCGCCGGATCGCGTCGCTCTACGTGGGCCGTTACGAGGACGGCGCGCTGCGCTACGCCGGCAAGGTCCAGAGCGGGTTCACGGAAGCCGTGCAGCGCGAGATCCGCGAGCGGCTCGATCCGTTCGTCCGGGCGAAGTCGGCGCTCGACGTTCCGGTCAAGAAGCCGAAGGCCACTTGGGTCGAGCCCGTGCTGCCGATCGAGGTCCGGTTCAGCTCGGTCACGAGCGACGGGCTGCTGCGGGAGGCGGTGTTCAAGGGGATTCGCGACGACCTCGTCGAGCTCGCCGAGCCTTGGCCCGCACCGGCGCTGCGAACGGCAGTCGTGCGCGGCGCACGGAAGCCTCCCTCCGCGGCGGCCCTGCACGGCGTGCCGAAGGAGAACATTCTCCAGCTGCTCCCCGACGCCGTCGCGCCATCGAAGGACGAGCTCGCCGCTTACTGGACCAAGGTCGCCGATCGCGCGTTGCCCTATCTCGCCGGCCGCCCGCTCAAGCTCGTGCGCCGCGTGCACGGCACGATCTTCTATCACATGGGGCCGCTGCCGCCGATCCCGGCGTCGGTTCGGCGGCTCAAGATCGAGAAGCGCGAGGGCGGAGAGGGCACGCGGCTCTGGGTCGAGGATCTCGAAGGGCTGCTCGGTCTCGTCGACATCGGCGTCGTCGAGGTGCATCCGTGGAACTCGACGGTCGACGATCTCGAGCATCCGGACGTGCTCGTGTTCGATCTCGATCCCGGCGAGGGCGTGGGCTTAACGCTCGTCGTCGAGTCCGCGCTCGCGATGCGCGAGCTGCTGCTCGAAGAAGGCCTCGAATCTTGGCCGAAGCTCACGGGCGGCAACGGCGTTCACGTCATGGCCCCGATCGAGCCCGGGATCGGCCACGACGCCGCGCGCCGCCGTTGCCGCGCGATCGCGGCGAAGCTCGCCTCGCGGGATCGGCGCTACACGCTTTCGTCGCGCGCCGCGAGGGCGGGACGGCTTTTCATCGACTACCTGCGCAACGGCCGCGGTACGACGGCCGTCGGGACCTACTCGCCCCGGGCGCGGCCCGGGTTTCCGATCGCCGCGCCCGCGACGTGGAAGCAGATCGAGGACGGCATCCGCCCCGACGCCTTCACGCTCGAGCGGCCGTTCTCGCCGCGGCGAGACGCCGCGGCCAGCGTCAGCGGCGCGCGAGCTCGTCGTCGATGAGCTTCGCGATGACCTCGTACTCCGCCGCGCCGCCGGGGACAGGGCGGCCGTTGACGAAGAGGGCGGGCGTCCCGGAGATGCCGGCCTCCTCGCCGGCGCGCTGGTCGCCGCGAATCTCCTGCTCGTACTTGCCCGCATCGAGGCATTCGCCGAATCGCTTCTCGTCCATGCCGAGGCGCGCGGCCGACGACTTCAGATCCGATACCGACAGCGCCTTTTGATTGCCGTACATCGCGTCGTGCAGCTCCCAGAACTTGCCCTGCTCGCGTGCGCAGAGCGAGGCCTCCGCGGACTTCCACGCCTGCGGGTGCACGCTTTCGAGCGGGAACTGCCGGAAGACGAGCCGAACCTTGTCGCCGTACGTCTTCATGATCTTCTCGAGGGTCGGCTCGAGACCCGCGCAGTAGGGACACTGGAAGTCGCCGAACTCGACGAGCGTGACGGGCGCGTTCGCAGGGCCTCTCGACGGCGCGCCCTTCGCGTCGACCGAGATGCGCAGCGGCTGCAGCAGGACGTCGACGCCGTACTTCGCCTTGAGCGAGTCCGTGTAGGCCTTGAAGGTCTTTTGCTGGTTCTGCTGCTTAAGGTATTCCTTTATGCGCGGGGCGATCTGCTCTTTCGGAACGTCGTCGAGCCGCTCCTTTTGGCTTTCGTAGAATGCGTCGACCTCGGCATCCGTCGGCTCCGCGACCTTCCCCGTGACCTCGCTCGCGATCAGATCGTCGACCGAGACCTTCTTGGCTTTCGCCTCCATCGCGATGACCCGGTTCGAGAGCAAGCGATCGAGCCCTTGCTCGAGCACCTGCTGCCGTTCTTGCCTGAGACGCATGAGCTCCGGAGCCGCGTAGCGCTCGAGGTCGTCCTGCGTGATCTGCTCGGAGCCGACCGTCGCGACGACGCCGCTCGGCTTTTCGCCGCCCGACGCCGCGGCCTTTTGAGCGTGCGCGGCGCCGATGGGCGCGATGCCCGCCGCCGCGGCGATGGCGAGCGACGCGATGGATATCAGGGCGGCCGTCGCCGTGGTGCGCTTTGAAACGGGCATGCTGGCTCCTCGTGGGTTCAGTCGTCCAAGCGTAGAAAAAGTGGAATATTCGGACGAGTTTACGGCGGGTCGGCGCCGAAGTTCCATGGCCGGCGTCGAGCGCGGCGCAAGAGCATTAGAGGGGGCGCGCGTGCGGCCGGTTCCGGCCCTCGCTCAGCGGCGAGCGGTTTCTCGACCCTCGAGGCCTCTGAGCGCCGCCGCGCCCCGGCACGGGCACGAGCAGAGCACGCGCGTGCCGCCGCCGGGCACGGATTCCACGTCGAGGGAACCGTTCACCATGTGCGCGCGATAGCGCATGTTCCTGAGCCCGATGCCCTCGGACGCGGCGGCGAGCGAGAATCCGACGCCGTCGTCGACGATCTCGAGCCGCACCGATTTATTGTCGCATCGATAGCGGAGCTCGATGCGGCTCGCGCGGGCGTGCTTGACGGCATTGCTCGTCGCTTCTTGGGCGATGCGGTAGAGATGCGTCTCGATCTCGGCATCGTGCACGTCGTGGTCCGCTTCGCTGACGGCCCGGCAGCTCGTGCCGGGCTGATCGAACTGCTTCGCGAGGGCGTCGAGCGCGGCGCGCAAGCCCGAGATGCGCGGCGAGAGCAGGTGCGTCACGCGGCGGGTCTCCTGCATGGCCTGAAGCACGTTCGTCTCGAGCTGGCGGATGATGTCGCCGGGAGGCGCCTGTCCTTTCGCGAGCCGGTTGCTGAGCGCCTTCAAGCTGAGCGAGATTCCCGTCAAGGTCTGGCCGAGGCCGTCGTGAAGGTCGCGGCTGATGCGCTCGCGCTCGCGCTCGCCGACCGAGATGATCTCCCGCTCGAGATCGACCTGATCCGTGATGTCTTGGACCGTGCCGACGAGGCGCAAGGGTTTGCCGGCTGCGTCGCATTCGACCTCCGCGCGGCTGTGCAAGATCTTCGTCGTGCCGTCGGGGAAGATCAGGCGATGGTTCGAGGAGTAGGGCATCCCGGTCTCGAGCGACCTACGGAGCACTTCCCCTACGTGCTCGCGGTCGTCGGGGTGAACGAGCTCGAGGTAGGTCGCATAACCGGGCACTGCCGTCTCGCGGTCGAGCTGTAGCAGGCGGTAGGTCTCGTCGGACCACCAAACTTCGTTGCCCACGAGGTCGCGCTCCCAGCCGCCGATCTTCGCGACTTCCTGAGCTCGCTTGAGACGCGCCTCGATGAGCCGAACTTGCTCGCGCGCGCGTTTGTTCGCGGTGATGTCGCGAACGATCGCGATGATTTCGTTGCGCCCGCTCGGCACGATACGAGCCTCGAAATCGCGCGGCTCGCCGCTCAGCGTCAAGGAATATTCCCAGCACTGCATCGATCCCGTGTGCAGCGCCCGATCGATCCACCAGTGCGTCGCGGCCGAGAACTCGGCGTCGAAGAGATCGTCCACGCGCTTGCCCAGGAACTCATCGGGCTTGAACGCGAGCCCCTGTGAATTCGGCGAATGAAAATCGAGATAGCGGCCGCGCCGATCCATGCGAAAGATCATGTCCGGATTCGCATCGAAGAGCGCGCGCATTCGATGCTTGAGCGCCTCGTAGCGCTCGCGAAGACTCCGGTGCTCGATATCCTTGGGCTCGCGCACGGTCGACGCCCCCCCGCAGGGCCGCAGCGTAACGCGGGCTAGTCTAACCGCGAGGCGCGGCGGGCGCGAGGACGGCGGGTTCTTGGGGACCGAGCTTCAATCGAGCACGTGCGCGAGGAGACCGTCGGCGAGCTTCGGCTCGAACCACGTCGACTTCGGCGGCATGAGCTTGTCCGCGTCGGCGACGGCCATGAGCTGCTCCATGCCCGTCGGATAGAGCGCGAACGCGGCCGCAACGCGGCCTGCGTCGACGAGCCGCTCGAGCTCCTCGAGGCCGCGTACGCCGCCGACGAAGTCGATGCGCTTGTCGGTGCGCGGGTCGCCGATCCCGAGCACGGGTCCAAGCAGGAGGTCCTGAAGCAGGCTCACGTCGAGGCTCGCGACCGGGTCGGCCGGGATCGCGCCCTCGGGGAGCGCGAGCGAGTACCAGGCGCCCGCGAGGTACATGCCGAACGTCGCGCGGCGCTCGGGCTTCGCCGGCCCCGAGGCTCGCGCGACCTCGAACGTGCGGCCGATGCGCTCGAGCAGGGCGGCCGGGCCGAGGCCGTTGAGGTCGGCGACGACGCGGTTGTAGTCGAGGATCCGCATCTCGTCGTGCGGGAACGCGACCGTCAGGAAGAACTCGTAGCTCGCGGCGGGGCCGCCCTTGCGGTCGGCCCGGCGCGCGGCGGCAACGCGCGCGGCGGCCGCCGAGCGGTGATGACCGTCGGCGATGTAGAGCACGTCGAGCGCGTTGAGCGCCTCGACGAGGCGCGCGACGGCCGCCGGCGAGCCGACCTGCCAGACCGTATGCATGACGCCGTTCGGCCCTTCGACGTCGAAGAGCGGCAGCTGCCGCGTGCCGTCGCGCAGCAGCTCGCCGACCGCGTCGGAGGCGCGATAGACGGCGAGCACGGGCCCGGTCTGGGCGCCGAGCGCCTCGATGTTGCGGACGCGGTCCGTCTCCTTGTCCGGGCGCGTGAGCTCGTGCTTGCGGATTCGGTTGCGCTCGTACTCGCGCACGGAAGCCACGCACGCGACGCCCGTCTGCTCGTGCTTTCCCATGCGCATGCGGTAGACATAGAAGGAGGCGATGGGCTCGCGCGTGAGGACGCCCGAGCGGCGCAGGCGCTCGAGGTTCGCCGCCCCGCGCCGATAGACCGCGTCGGAGTAAGGATCGGTGCCCGGAGCCAGGTCGATCTCCGGGCGAGAGACGTGCAGGAAGCTCCAAGGCCGGCCCGCCGCGAGCGCGCGCGCCTCCTCGGCGCTGACGACGTCGTAGGGCGGTGCGATGACCTCGTCGGCGTAGCCGCGCCGCGGTCGCAGCGCCGTGAAGGGCCGCACGAGATCGGTCATGCGTGCCGCGCCTTGCTTCGCCGCGCGCCGCTTCGCCGCGCCGCGCTTCGCCGCGGCGTGCTTGGCGCCCCCGCGCCGCCGGGGCCCTGCTGCGCGCGCTGCGGCTCCGGCGCGCTCTGCACCGGCACGGGCGCCGCCCAGAGGTCGTAGGCGTCCGCCTCCTCGACGACGACGTCGAGCATCGTGCCGGGCGCCAAGTTCGGATCGGCGGGCAGATAGACGTTGCCGTCGATCTCCGGAGCGTCGCCTTGCGAGCGCGCGACGGCGGCGTCGGCCTCGACGCGGTCGACGAGCACTCGGATCGTCGTGCCGATGCGGCGCGCGAGCCGGCGCGCGCTGATCGCCTGCTGCGCGGCCATGAGCGCGTGCCAGCGCTCGTCGACGAGCGGCTCGGGCACGGCGTCCGGCAGCGCATTCGATGCCGCGCCCGCGACCGGCTCGTAGCGGAAGCAGCCGACGCGGTCGAGCTCGGCCTCTTCGAGCCACTCGAGCAGATACTCGAAGTCCGCGTCCGTCTCTCCGGGGAAGCCGACGATGAACGACGAGCGCAGCGTGAGCCCGGGGACGGCCTCGCGCCAGCTTCGGATGCGCTCGAGCGTTTTTGCGTCGGCGGCCGGCCGCCGCATGCGTTTCAGCACCGAAGGGCTCGCGTGCTGAAACGGGATGTCGAGGTACGGCAGGAGCTTGCCCTCGGCCATGAGCGGGATCAGCTCGTCGACGTGGGGATAGGGATAGACGTAATGGAGGCGGACCCATGCGCCGAGCTCGCCGAGCGCCGCAGAGAGCTCGGTGATGCGGGCGGGCAGCGCGCGGCCGCGCCACTCGGAAGCCGCGTAGCGAAGGTCCGCGCCGTAGGCGCTCGTGTCCTGCGAGATCACGAGCAGCTCCTTGACGCCGGCACGCACGAGCCGTTCGGCCTCGCCGAGCACGTCGGCCGCGGGCCGGCTCGCGAGCCGGCCGCGCAGGGACGGGATGATGCAGAAGCTGCAGCGGTGGTTGCACCCTTCCGAGATCTTCAAGTACGCGTAGTGCCGCGGCGTGAGCTTGATGCCTTGCGGGGGAATCAGGTCCGCGAACGGATCGTGCGGCGGCGGGCAGGCCTCGTGGACCGCCGCGACGACCGCCTCGTATTGATGAGGCCCGGTCACGGCGAGGACGGAAGGATGCTCGCGGGTGACGACGCCCGGCTCGGCGCCGAGGCAGCCCGTCACGATGACGCGGCCGTTCTCGGCGAGCGCCTCGCCGATGGCGTCGAGCGACTCGGCGCGCGCGCTGTCGAGGAATCCGCAGGTGTTCACGACGACGACGTCGGCGCCGGCGTAGTCGGCCGCCGTCTCGTAGCCCTCGGCCCGGAGCCGGCTCAGTATGCGTTCCGAGTCGACCAATGCCTTGGGACAACCCAAGCTTACGAAGCCTATCCTTGGTGCGGCAGCCATGGTGTGGATCTTGAGTGCGGTCGGGGCGAGTCGGCGTGGCGAGAGGCCCGGCTATTGCGCCACGGCGGCTCGGAAAACGCAACGGCGCGGGCGCGGCGCTCGCTCGTCGTCCGCCGGTCGAAACGAAGGCTCGGACACCCGGTGACTTTCGGCGATGCGAGTGAGAGGCTGGGAACGGCGGAAAGTTCAGTGCGCCGGGCCGGGGCCCGCCGAGGCGCGGCGGGCGTGCAATGGATCGAGGAGCAGAATCATGCAGAACGAAACGACCCTCGAGGAGCTCGCTTCGAGCCTCGGCCGCGAGCTCGGCGTCTCGGATTGGCTCGAGGTCACTCAGGAGCGCGTCGACCGCTTCGCGGACGTCACCGACGATCATCAGTTCATCCACGTCGACCCCGTGCGGGCCGCGGCGACGCCGCTCGGCGGCACGATCGCCCACGGGCTCCTCACGCTGTCGCTCATCGTGCCGCTCTGCCTTCCTCGCGTGCCGAAGCTGCGCGGGACCCGTCTCGTGCTGAACTACGGGTTCGATCGCGTGCGTTTCGTCGCGCCTCTGCGCGTCGGCAAGCGTATCCGCTCGACGACCTCGCTCGCGGACGCGACGCAGCGCAAGCCGGGACAGGTGCTCGTGAAGCTCGACGTCACGATCGAGATCGAGGGCGAGGACAAGCCCGCGTTGACGGCGGAATGGCTGAGCCTGCACGTGCTTGAGGAGGGACAGTGACGCGCCCGCCTCCCCCGGCCGGGCCGGCGCGGCTTGGCGCAGCCGTTCCCGAGGCGGCGCGGCTCGGCGCGGTCCGCGGCAGCGGGGCCGCCGCCGTTGCGGTCGCCCGCGCGGCTGCCGCCATCGCGGCCGCCGCTGCAGCGCTCGCGGCCGTCGCCGTGCTGCTCGCCGGGAGGCCGGCTCTCGCGGATTCCGATTCCTTCACCCCCGAGGCCGAGTCCGCGGCGGCACGCATCGACGCCGATACCATTCGCTCGGTCGTCGCCGAGATCGCGAGCGATCGATACGAGGGGCGGGCGCCGGGCACGGACGGCGATCGCATGACCGAGGACTATCTCGTCCATCGGCTCGAGTCGCTCGGCTTTCGACCCGGCGGGCCGGACGGCGGCTGGCGTCAGCCGTTCGACCTCGTCGGCGTCACCGCCTCGCCGCCGCCGACGTGGCGATTCACGCGCGGCGGCGCTTCGCTCGATCTGGCCGAGAGCGACGATTTCATCGCCGCGAGCGGAGTGCAGCGCGAGCAGGCCGAGATCGACGGCGCCGAGATCGTCTTCGCGGGCTACGGCATCGTCGCGCCCGAGTACGGCTGGGACGACTTCAAGGACGCGGACGTCCGCGGCAAGGTCGTGCTTCTGCTCAACAACGACCCCGACTGGGACCCTGAGCTGTTCGCCGGGCCCAAGCGGCTCTACTACGGCCGCTGGACGTACAAATACGAGAGCGCCGCGCGCCACGGGGCTGCGGGCGCGATCATCGTGCACACGGACGCCTCGGCCGGGTATCCGTGGCAGGTCGTGCAGACCTCGTGGAGCGGCACGCAATACGAGCTGCCGGCGGCCGGCGAGCCGAGCATCGAGATCAAAGCATGGGTCACGGAGCCCGCGGCCGAGCGCCTCGTGCGGCTCGCGGGGCTCGATCTCGGCACCCTCGTCGAGAAGGCGAAGCGGCGCGATTTCAAGCCCATTCCGCTCGGCGTCGAGACGTCGCTCCGGCTCGAGAACACGTTGGACCGAACGACGACGGCCAACGTCGTCGGCGTCCTGCCGGGCAGCGACCCGAAGCTCGCGGACGAGTACGTCGTCTATACGGCGCACCACGACCACCTCGGCGTGGGCCGCGCGAATCCGCGGGATCCGGACGACCGCATCTACAACGGCGCGCGCGACAACGCGTCCGGCGTCGGCATGGTGCTCGCGATCGGCCGCGCCTACGCCGCCCTGCCGACGCCTCCGCGGCGCTCGATCATGCTGCTCTTCGTCGGCGCGGAGGAGGCGGGCCTCCTCGGCTCGCAGTACTTCGCGGCTCACCCGCTCGTCCCGCCGGGCAGAATCGCGGCGGACGTCAACTACGACAGCGGCAACATCTGGGGCGCGACGCGCGACATCACGTTCATCGGCCTCGGCAAGTCGACGCTCGACGCCGTGGCCCTTCGAGTGGCGGAGCATCAGGGCCGTGTCGTCGCGCCCGATGCGTTTCCGGACCGCGGCTATTACTACCGATCGGATCAGCTCAACTTCGCGAAGATCGGCGTGCCGTCGTTCTACCTCAGCACGGGAACGGACTTCGTCGGCAAGCCCGTGGGATGGGGCCGGCAGCAGATCGACGCGTTCAACGACCGCCACTACCACCAGCCGAGCGACGAGCTGCGCGAGGACTGGAGCTTCGACGGCATGGTCCAGGACGCGAGGTTCGGATTCTTGGCGGGGCTTGTCGTCGCGAACGCCGACGAGCTGCCGAGCTGGAAGCCCGGCGACGAGTTCGAGGCCGCGCGACGCGCGGCGCTCGAGGCGCTCGGCGAGGGCGCCGACTGAGCCAAAGGGGACGACACGATGCAGCTCGACATGTACCAGATCGACGCGTTCACGGATTATGTCTTCGGCGGCAATCCGGCGGCCGTCGTGCCGCTAGCGGCATGGCTCGACGCCGAGCTCATGCAAGCCATCGCGGCCGAGAACAATCTGTCCGAGACGGCCTTCTTCGTGCCCGCGGGCGACCGCTACGAGCTCCGATGGTTCACGCCGACGACCGAGGTCGAGCTCTGCGGCCATGCGACGCTCGCCTCCGCGCATCTGATCTTCACGCGCCTCGATACCGCGCGGCGCGAAGTGCGCTTCGTCACGAAGAGCGGAGAGCTCGGCGTCGCGCGCGACGGCGATCGGCTCGTGCTCGATTTCCCGCGCTGGGAGCTGCGTGCGCTCGAGCGCGCGCCGCCCGAGCTCAATGGCGCGCTCGGTCTGCCGCCGGAGCAAGTATTCAGCGCGGGAGCGCGCGGAACACTATTCGCTCTCTTCGGGGGCGAAACCGAGGTGCGCGCGCTCGAGCCCGACATGGCGGCGCTCGCGCGGCTGCATCCTGCCACGGTGGTCGCGACGGCGCGCGGAACGGAATCGGACTGCGTGTGCCGCTACTTCGCCCCGAGCTACGGCGTGCCCGAGGATCCCGGCACCGGATCGATCCATTGCGGCCTCGTTCCGTTCTGGAGCGAGCAGCTCGGCAAGCGCCGGATCCACTCGCTGCAGGTGTCGAAGCGCGGCGCCGAATTCTGGTGCGAGCTGCGCGGCGACCGTACCCTCATCGCCGGCCAGGCCGTCACCTACCTATCCGGCACGATCGACGTCTGAGGCGAAAATGGGGTCAGACCCCATTTTTCTCCGGCCGGCATCAGTCGCTGTGGCACTCGTAGATGACCGGCACGTCGTTGCGCTCGGCGTAGCTGTGGGCGATGAAGAGCGCGTCTTCCTTCGACATCGGCTCGCGGTCGACGATCGTGGCGCATCGCCACCCGGCACCGTCGTCGGCTCGATAGCAGAGATGCTCGATCGTGACGAGGCGCACGGAAGCGGCCTCGCGATGCGCCGCGGTATGCAGTCGCAGAAAGTTCGATTCCGTATAAGTTTCGGTCGGTCTGACCTGCGGTTTGAAGCGCGCCATGTCGGTTTCGTCGAGAAGAATGGTTGGTTTGACCCTGCAAGTGCAATCGCCATGCCACGCGTTGCCCGCGCTTGGTAGCGGCGGGGTGGCGGCGTTTATGTCAACGCGCGAGTGACGCAGCGGGTCGCCTTTTGCTCCTCTGCGGCACCGGCGCCGTTCCTGCCGGCACGGCGCACGTGACGACTCTCACAGCCGCGGCCGCGCGGTTCTGGTTAAATTCTCGCCAATCACGAGCCTGGGGCCTCCCCTGGACCAAGAAGCAACGATGACCGCGGGACCCAAGCCGATCGAGGGCGGAACGACTCGCTCGAGCGCGAGCCTCAGGTTCATCGAGCTGTTCTTGCAGCAGCAGGGGCCGAACGAGTTGACGGGACTTCTGCTCGGCCAGCTCGACGCCTTCAACCGCATCAGCACGACCTTCGGCCACCAATACACCGAGA
>DASTSM010000447.1:0-4150 GCA_035760685.1 Gammaproteobacteria bacterium
GAGCCGCGCGATAAAGTCCTCGGGCTCGAAGATCACGTGCGTGGTGCCGTCCCGATACGGCGTCTTCAATGCACAGCGCACATGCCCGCCCTCCGTCAGCGACAGCCGCTCGATAGCGACGGCGGGCCTTGAGACGTAGCGGCTCGGGACCGGGCACCAGGTCGAGGCCGAGCACCGGTGAAAACGCATCGGTCACGCTTCGTCCGCCCGCTCTTGGCCGCGATCGCGCTCGGGGTCTTGGCGTCGCTCGGCGGCTGCGGTCAGAAGGGCCCGCTGGTTCTGCCGACGAAGCCCGCGCGTGACGGCGTGAGCGGCCACGAGGTCGGATTGATGTTCGCACCCGGCGGTACTACCATTCGCCTTGGTAGGACCAACCATGCCGGTAACCAAACGAAGCTACTCCCTGGATCAAATCGCCGACGAGTACGTCCGGCGCCGGGCTAAACGTGTCAAGCGGAGCGCCTCCGCGGTGCTCAGCGATCTCGTGCTGGAAGCCGCCCAGCAAGAGGCTCGGGATCGCGCCCTCGCCGAGCTCGGTACGGGCGTGGAAATTTCCGAACGAGAAGTCGAGCGCTGGTTGAAGAAGCTCGGCGCTCTATGAGAAAAGGACGCGCGGCACGCACGGAGCCAAGGGCTGGACGCGCTACGAGAGGCGTCACTTTCGACACGGGCATGCTCATCGCGCTCGAACGGCGCAATGCGAGCGCCCTCGCGTTGCTTCGCGCGTGCCGAGAATCTCGGGCGACAATCACCCTACCCTCGACGGTCGTCGCCGAGTGGTGGCGAGGCACGCATCGCGCCTTGCTTGAGAGCGGCACCTTGGAGGCACTGAGCCCCGAGCTCGCACGGGAGGCCGGTCTGCTCCTTGCAGCTACCGGCAGGTCGGACGCTATCGATGCTACGGTGATTGCGTCCGCGGCGCGACGCGGCGACATCGTCGTCACCGATGATCCGGCCGATCTCCGAGATCTTGCAAGCGCCGCTCCGGGAGTCGAAGTCGAAACCTTGAAGAAGCGCTGAGACGAGCCCATTTGATGTAGGCGATCGAGCTCGGGTTCATGCGATTCGGCTCGAAGCCCCCGCGGACCGGGGCGAGCCGATCGGGCCGTCCGTCGCGCGCGATTTGCCCAGCTCTGATAGCATCGACGAAATGCCGCGGACGGTCGCGCAGCTTCCCGAGCACCCGCCGGCGCCTGCGCAGACGGAGGTGGACGTGCAGGCGCAGAGCCCCTATCGCCGCGTCGGCGATTTGACCATCGATTTGGTCCGGAAGCAGGTGGTCGGCGGCAGCCGGGAGTTTCGTCTGCCGAAGCTCTCGTTCGATTTGCTGGCAGCGCTCGTCGAGGCCGCGCCCGAGCCCGTATCCATCGACTCGCTCATGAGCCGGGTGTGGCCCGGGCTCGTGGTGACGCCGGAGACCGTGGTGCAACGCGTGAAGCTCCTACGCGCCGCCTTGGGCGACGACTCGCGTCGGCCTCGCTACGTCGAAGGCCTGCGGGGCCGAGGCTACCGGCTCGTGGCGCAGGTCTCGACGGTGCCCTGCGCGGAGCTCGGGCGCGAGTCGCCCGCCGCGGCCGAGCCGCTCGTCGAGGCGGCGGCGGAGCCGGCCGCCGCGGAGTCCTCGGCCGCGCCTTCCCGCGGAGTGCAGGGTCCGCGGTCTCGACGGGCGGTGCCGGCGCGCGCCGTCGCCGTCATCGCCGCGCTGCTCCTCGTCGTCGTGGCGGCGGGCGGATTCGGACTGGCCCGCTTCGTCACCTCCGACGCGCCCCCGCCGCCCGCGCCGCGCATTGCGGTGCTGCCCTTCGAGAGCCTGAGCCCGAACCCCGGCGATGCCTTGCTCGCCGACGGCATGCAGGACGAGCTCATCGATGCGCTGGCCGAAAGGGCGCCGTCGCTCGGCGTGATCGCGCGCACGACGATGATGACGTATCGCGGTCGGCCGAAGGTCGCGGCCAGCACGGTCGGGCGCGAGCTAGGCGCCGCCTACGTCGTCGCGGCCACGCTGCGGCGCGACACCGGGGGCATGCGGATGACGCTGGAGCTCGTCGACGCCAAGACCGACGCCTTGCTCTGGTCGCACGCCTACGAGCGCGACCTTGCCGAAATGTCGAGCCTGCGCTCGGAGGCCGCCGCGGACCTCGCGATGCACTTGGCTCTCGCCGGCACGCCGGCCGACGCGCCCGCCCGGGCAGCGGCCACGCGCAACCCCGACGCTTACGATCAGTATCTGCAGGCGCTCGCGGCGCTTCAGGCGGCGTCCGGCATCTACGCGCCCTGCTGCGGTGCGCCTTCGCTCGAGGATTTGCAGACCATCGAGACGCGGCTGACGCGGGCGGTCGCGCTCGATCCGGACTTCGCGGAAGCGTATGCGCTGCGCATGGTCGTCCGGATCGCGGTCCATCTATGGAATTTCGACGTGAGCGACGCGCAGCTCCGGCGCATTCGCGAGGACTTGGCCGCGGCGGAAAAGCTCGCACCGCGCGCCGCGAAGACGCTCGAGGCTCGAGCCTATTACGAGGCGTGGATAGAAGGTCACTACGCGCGCGCGCTGGCGATACTCGCGGACGCGCAAAAGGCCGGCCTCGCCGCTCCTCCGCTCTGGGCGGCGGACCTGCTCGTCCGCGAGCAACACGTGGACGAGGCGCTCCGCGTCTTCCGCCGCGCGCTCGAGCTCGACCCCAAAAACCCGATCGTCTCCTACAGCTACGCGAGCGAGCTCACTTTGCTGCATCGCCCGGCCGAGGCGTTGCGGGCCATCGACTTCGGGCTTGCGCAATCGCCGGACGATCCCGCACTGCAGCGGTGGAAGTCTACGGCCGCGTTCGAATTCACCGGGGACCGCACCCGGCTGCGCCCGCTCGCGGAGGCGGCGGCCGCCGCCGGTCCTGCGATCCGCGCCGCGGACTCGGGCCTCCTCCTCGCGTGGGCGTTTCACCTGCTCACGAGCGCCGACGAGACCGCGAAGATACCGGCGTTGCTCGACAGCGTCGGCGCGCCCACGGTGAGGGCCGCGTTCGGCGGAGTCGGCCGCGAGCCGATTGCCGCCTACCGGGGCTGGACATGTCTGTTGCTTGGCGATCGGCAAGGTGCCGCCGAGCAGGGTCGGCGCGTGCTCGAATTTCTCGCGGCGGGCGAGGAAACGAAGCACGACCGCTACTTTCGGCAGCTGCTCGCGGCCGAGGCGCGCTTGTTCATGGGCGACGACCGTGCCGCCGTCGCGCAAGCCCGCGCGGCGGCCGCGGCGCCGCAGCCGCCGGGGCTCGCGCAAAGCTATTTCAACCACTGGACCGTGGCGATCTACGCCTGGGGCGGCGCCGAGAGCGACGCCGTCGATCTCCTCGAGAAGTTTACGAGCGTCTGGCCCGCGGCGGAGCCCGCCGTCGTCGCGCGTAGCCCGCTGTATACGGTCCCGCTAGCACGGAACGCGCGCTTTCAGCGTCTGATGAGTCGGCTCGAAGCCGAGATGAGCGCGATTCGCCCGGACTGACGGTTCGCCGGCCTTCATCGGACCTACATCCGCCTTTCATCGGGCTGCATTCGACGGGCCCGCACGCACCTGCATTCAATTTCACCGTTTCTTCATGCACTTCATCGGCGTGCGTGGCAGCCTGCGCGGCACGGTTCGGACACATGCGAAAGGAGCCATGACGACGATGAGAACGAGGGTGACGATGAGCCGGCGGGTCCGCGGCTTCGCCGCCGCGTTTTACCTCGCGGCCGGCGCGGCCGCGGCTCACCATTCCTACGCGATGTTCGACATATCGAAGGCGCTCGTCGTGGGCGGCAGCGTCGCCAAGGTCGAGTGGACTAACCCGCACGTCTTCGTCTGGCTGTACGTGCCGAAGTCTGGCGAGCCGGGAAAATACGGGCTCTACGCCTTCGAGACCGACGGCCCGACATTGCTCACGCGCCGTGGCTGGACGAAGGACACGTTGCAGCCCGGCGAACCGATCCGCATCCAGTACTTTCCGCTGAAGGACGGCCGCACGGGCGGCGAGCTCATCCGGGCCATTCGTGCGGACGGGAGCGCCACGGCGATCGACCCGCTGCTCCCGGGCGTTTCGCGGATTCCGGACGTTCCCGGCGTTCCGGGCGCTCCAGGCGTTCCGGGCCTTCCCGACGTCTCGAGCATTCCCGACGTCTCCCGGAT